>NZ_SMKN01000205.1 GCF_004348675.1 Micromonospora sp. KC606
GGCGTGGCCGTGGCCGGTCGGCTACACCCGGTCGACCTGACCGTGCGGGCGGGCGAGCGGCTGCTGCTCACCGGGGCCAACGGCGCCGGCAAGAGCACCCTGCTGCGGGTCCTCGCCGGAGACCTGGCCCCCGACGCCGGCCGGGTCGACCGCCACGCCCCGGTCGGCCACCTGCCCCAGGACGTCCCCGCCGTCCATCCCGCGCGCACGGTGCTGGCCGCGTACGCGCACGGCCGGCCCGGCAACCACGAGGAGCACCGGGACGTCCTGCTGTCGCTGGGGCTCTTCCCGCCCGACCTGCTCGGCGTGCCGGTCGGGAAGCTCTCCACCGGGCAGCGCCAGCGCCTCGGGCTGGCCCGGCTCTTCACCGCCCCCGCCGGGGTCCTGCTGCTCGACGAGCCCACCAACCACCTCTCCCTCGGCCTGGTCGAGGAGGTGGAGGCCGCCCTGGCCGCGTACCCGGGGGCGGTGGTCGTGGTCAGCCACGACCGGCGGCTGCGCAACCGCTGGCCGGGCACGACCCGGTCGATGGTGGCGGGTCGCCTGCTCTCCCCACCGCTGACCGTCTGAGAAGGAGCGTCATGCCACCGATCGTCACCGAACTGCCCGTGGCCGGGCCCGGCCACGGACCGTACGCGATCACCGTCGGCCCCGACGGCGCGCTGTGGTGCACGCTCGTGCACGCCGGAGCGATCGTCCGGCTCACCGCCGACGGTGACCTGCGCCGCCACGAGCTGGACGACCCGGCCTGCGGGCCGGCGCTGATCACAGCCGGCCCCGACGGGGCGTTGTGGTTCACCCGGATGCGCGACCACCGCGTCGGCCGGCTCGCCCCGGACGGCACGACGGCCTCCTGGGGCGTGCCGGCCGCCGGACCCTACGGCATCACGGCCGGCCCCGACGGGGCGTTGTGGTTCACCGAGATGGCCACCGACCGGATCGGCCGGATCACCACCGACGGCGAGGTGTCCCACGTCGACCTGCCCGGCACCGGCGGTCTGCCGTCGATGATCGTCACCGGGCCCGACGACGCGCTCTGGTTCACCCTCAACCAGGCCCACGCGGTGGGCCGGGTCACCACCGACGGCGCCGTGGACGTCCATCCCCTGCCGACGGCCGGAGCCGCGCCCGTCGGCATCACCTGCGGCACCGACGGCGCGCTCTGGTTCGTCGAGATCGGCGCCGGTCAGCTCGGCCGGATCACCGTCGACGGCGAGGTCCGCGAGTATCCGCTGCCGGACCGGTCGGCCCGGCCGCACGCGATCGCCGCCGACCCCGCCGGCGGTTGCTGGTTCACACAGTGGGGCGGCAACCGGGTCGGCCACGTCACCGCCGATGGCCGCATCGAGGAGTACGCTCTGCCGACGCCGGCCTCCGAGCCGCACGGGATCGTCGTCGCGCCCGACGGTGTCGTGTGGGTGGCGCTGGAGACCGGTTCGGTCGCCCGCCTCGCCCGGTGAGCCCACGCTCCACCGCACCGGCCCGGGGGAGGGCCGCGCTGGTGGTGGGGCGAGCGAACGTCGTCCCGGCCCGCTACCGGTCCTGGTCGGCGTCGACGGTGAGGCCGGCCAGGAGCCCAGGGTGGTCGGTCGCGCCGTTCATGCCGACCGGCCGCAGATCGTCGACCGTGATGTCGGTCGTCGCCACGATCTGCTGCACGCCGCCGTCGTCGACCCGCCGGTGGCCCGGCGGCACGCAGGCCCGCACGTCGGGTGAGCCGCCGTGCCGCAGGTTCAGGTCCCCACCGAGCACGGTGGGCAGGTAACCGGCGTCGCGGCGGATCCGCGGTACGACGTGGTCGATCAAATGGCGGCACTGGGCGAGCGCGACGGCGCTGCGGAACGCCGCCAGGTGGGTGGTGCAGGCGTGGGCGACGCCGGGGGCGTGAACGCAGAGCCAGACCCGCAGCTCGGGATCCGTGCCGTCCTGGACCGGGTAGGTCCCGCTGAGGATCCTGTGCCCCCGCTGCGGCGCCGCGAGGTGCGCCAGCAGCCCGATGCCGTACGGCTGGCCGTCGCGGCACCGGGTCACGTCGCCGCTCGGGCGGTCACCGGCGGCCTGGAACGCCGCCACGACCCTGCCTCCGCGGTGGACGTCCGCCAGGACCCGCTCCAGCGCGGGCACATCGTCCCGGCAGATCTCGTTCAGGGTGACCAGGTGCGGCGTCTCGGCGCGGATCACCTCGGCCGCCCGGGGCACCGCCCGGCCGGTGTAGCAGCCGGCGCGACCGCTGTTGCACAGGTTCATCTGAAGTACGCGCAGCGAGGTGGAACCTGTTCCGGCCGCCGGTTCGGCCGGCACCGCGGCGGCGGCGATCAGGCAGAGAGCGGCCATGAGCCGCCGGAGAACGTCGTACGAGAGATCCGCCATGCACCCGCCCTGGAATCGGTCGACGCGAGTGTAGTCAGCGACCCGTGCGACTCCGCGCCGCTCTCGACGGGAGGGCGTCTGGTCGTCCACGACGGAGAGGAAAGCAGAAGGCAAGGAGGTCGGCCCCTCCCTGCCACTCTCAACATATAGCGCACCGGGGGTCTTGTGGCAAGACCCGGGTCGTGCCGCAGACTCTCCGGCCGAGACCAGAACATTCGCGGTCTGTGCGTGCCTTCGTCCATCTGGCATCCGGGTGCGGCTGCCCGCACACGAGCTGACCGCAGCGGCTGGTCCACCATCGCGACCTTGTCGAACGGGGGGTTTCATGATTGATGTGATCATTGCCGGCGGTGGCCCGACCGGGCTGATGCTGGCCGGCGAGTTGCGCCTGCACGGCGTACGTGTGCTCGTGGTGGAGCGGGAGGTGGAGCCGACCCGGCAGGTTCGTGCGCTGGGTCTGCACGTGCGCAGCATCGAGGTGATGGACCAGCGTGGACTGCTGGAGCGGTTCCTTGCGCTCGGTCGGCAGTACCCCGTCGGCAGCTTCTTCGCCGGCATCGACAAGCCCGCGCCCGACCGGCTGGACACCGCGCATCCGTACGTCCTTGGCATCCCGCAGCCCACTGTCGATCGGCTGCTGGCCGAGCGCGCCACCGAGCTGGGTGCGGAGATCCGGCGTGGGAGCGAGCTGGTCGGGCTGAGCCAGGACGAGCACGGGGTGACGGCCGAGTTGGCCGACGGCACGCGGCTGTGCTCACGTTACCTCGTCGGCTGCGACGGCGGCCGCAGCACCGTACGCAAGCTGCTCGGCGTCGCCTTCCCCGGTGAGCCCGCGACGGTCGAGACGCTGCTGGGTCACATGGAGGTGGCCGTGTCGCCGGAGATGGTGTCCAACGTGGTGGCCGAGGTCCGCAAGACCCAGAAGCGGTTCGGTGTCGGGCCGATCGGGGACGGGGTGTACCGCGTCGTCGTGCCCGCCGAGGGGTTGGCCGAGGACCGCACGGTCGCGCCGGGCCTGGAAGAGTTCAAGCACCAGCTGCGGGCGACCGCCGGCACCGACTTCGGTGTGCATTCACCGCGCTGGCTGTCCCGATTCGGTGACGCCACCCGGCTGGCCGAGCGCTACCGGGTCGGCCGGGTGCTGCTGGCCGGCGACGCGGCGCACATCCACCCGCCGACCGGTGGGCAGGGTCTCAACCTCGGCATCCAGGACGCGCACAACCTCGGCTGGAAACTGGCCGCCGAGATTGTCGGCTGGGCACCGCCGGGACTGCTGGACAGTTACCACGCCGAACGGCACCCGGTGGCCGCCGACGTGTTGGACAACACCCGCGCGCAGATGCAGCTGATGTCCACCGAACCCGGGCCCCGGGCGGTGCGCCGACTGCTGGAGGACCTGATGGACTTCGAGGACGTCAACCGGCACCTGATCGAGAAGGTCACCGCGATCGGGGTTCGCTACGACCTCGGCACGGGCCACGACCTGCTCGGCCGGCGGCTGCGTGACGTGCGGCTGAAGCGGGGGCGGCTCTACGAGCGGATGTACGCCGGCCGGGGACTGCTGCTCGACCAGACCGGCCGGCTCTCCGTGACGGGCTGGGCGGACCGGGTAGACCTCCTCGTCGAGGTGAGCGACGAACTCGACGCCCCCGCCGTGCTGCTGCGGCCCGACGGCCACGTGGCCTGGGTCGGCGACGACCAGCACGACCTGCTCGGCCACCTGCCCCGGTGGTTCGGTGCCGCCGGCGCGGCTCGCCGTGGGTGACCACCCAGTCCGGTGCCGTGGCACGAACGACATCGACCAGGCGGTCGAAGACGTCCTCCCCGGACGGCTTTGTCGGCGCCGAGGTCGTGCCCGCTCCGTCCCGGCAGCCGGTGGCTGCTTTCCTGGCAGGCGGCCGTCAGCCGGCGAAGCGGTCGCACGCCTGCCGCAGGTGTCGCCGGGTCTCCCGCGTGCCGAGGTGCCCCACGCCCTCGACCACGACGAGTTCGGAGCCCGGCCAGGCGCGGTGCGGTTCCCAGGCCGTGGTCAGCGGGCTGCCCAGGTCGAGCCGCCCGTGGATCAGCACGCCGGGGATGCCGGCCGACCGGCCGGCGTCGCGGATCAGCTCGCCCTCCGCCAGCCAGGCGCCGTGTGAGAAGTCATGGGCGCAGGTCCGCACCAGTGCCGTTCGGGCCGCCGACGGCCGGTCGACGTACGCGGTGCCGGCACTCTCGGCCGAGACCACCGCGTCCTCCCACGCGCACCAGTCGTGGACCGCCCGGTCCGCACCGCCGGGTCCGCGTGCTCCAGCAGCCGGGCGTACGCGCCGACGACGTCGCCGTCCCGGTCGACGCCGGCCCCGGCGAGGAACCGTTCCCACTGCTGCGGGAAGAATCGGCCCACGCCCCGGTACAGCCAGTCGATCTCCGAGCGCCGCATGCTGGTGACCGCGGCGATGACGATCTCCGAGACCCGGTCCGGATACGTCGGCTCGTCGACGAGGCGGTCGCCGCGCTGCGCCGACGCCCGATGCGGCAACGGATCACCGACGTCGCGCCCGACCTCGCCCCACCGGAGGCCGAGAAAGGATGAGGTGTCGGCACCGGTGCGGAGCTGGCCGGAGAACCGCTTCCGGCAGCGGCCGTCCGAACGCCGGGAAAACAACCGATGCGCCGATGGCCCCGACCACCGCCCGGGTGAGAATGATCAGCGTGGCACTGATTCTCGACCGCTCCCGGCAGACCGGGGGGACCGCAGCGTGACCGCCGACTGGCAGCTGTCCGGTTACACGCCCGTACGCCAGCTCGGCGCCGGCGCGTCCGGCCGTGTCCTGCTCGCCACCCACGACGCGAGTGGTGTCCCCGTCGCCATCAAGTATCTGAACAGCTCCGTCGGCGACGACCCGGCCTTCCGGCTGGCGTTCCGGGAGGAGGCGATGCTGCTCGTCGAGGTCGACGATCCGCACGTCTCCCGGCTCTACGAGTACGCCGAGTCGCCGCTCGGTGCCGCGATCGTGATGGAGCTGGTCAACGGGGTGTCACTGCGGCAGATGCTGCGCGCGCACGGCCCCACCGAGCCGGAGGCGGCGCTCTGCGTCCTCAGGGGCTCCCTCGCCGGGCTGGCCGCCGCGCATGCCCGGGGCGTGGTGCACCGCGACTACAAGCCGGAGAACGTGTTGGTCGATGTCGAAGGGCGCAGCAAGCTAGCCGACTTCGGCATCGCCGTGCTGGCCGGCCGTGGCGGCGGCGCCTCGGTCAGCGGCACCCCCCGCTACATGGCGCCCGAGCAGTGGGCCGGGGCGCCGGCCAGCCCCGCCTGTGACATCTACGCCGCCACGGCCACCTTCTACGAGTGCCTCACCGGGCACCCCCCGTATGACGGCAAGGACCTGTTCACCCTGCGCGACCAGCACACCTTCGCGCCGGTTCCGCTCGACCCGGCGCCCCAGCCGATGCACGACCTGCTGCGCCACGGCATGGCCAAGCGGCCGGCCGACCGGCCCCAGAGCGCGCACGTGTTCCTCGCCGAGCTGGAACGCATCGCCGCGGCCGCGTACGGCGAGGGCTGGGAGGAGCAGGGCCTGCGGCAGTTGGCCCGCCGTGCCGCGCTGCTCGCCGCGTTGTTCCCCTTCCCCGACGCCGCCGGTGGCGCCACCAGCGTCGCGACCACGAGCCTCGGCATCTCCTGGGTGCTCCCGCGTCGCGGCAGCACCCGCGCCGCGCTGCTGGGCAGTGGACTCGTCGCGGCCCTGCTGCTCAGCGGAGCCGGTCTCACCTACGCCTCTCGGAACCCTCCGGCGTTGGCCCTTGTCGACGGCGCTTCCGCGCCCCACGTCTCGGCGCCCACCTCGGTCGACCCGACGCTGCCCGTGGCGGCACCGCCCATCACCGCCGTGTCGCCCAGCCAGAGCCTGATCCCCGTGCCGAGCCCGACGGAACCGGAGTTGACTGTGTCGCCCACCCGGCCGCAGTCGGCGACCGCGACCCCCAGCCGGACCCGCACGGTGCCGCCACCGCCGCCGAGCCCGCCGGCGAGCACCAGCCCGCCTCCGCCGGCGGACGGCACCGCGCCGGTCGTGGGCAAGATGGACGCCAGCCCCACCGTCCTGTATCCCGGTGACTGCCTCTTTGGCGAGCAGTCCAGCACGGTCACCGCGACCGCGTCCGACGACCGGAGCACCGCCGAGGACCTGCGGCTGTTCATCCGCTACCCCCTGGATGGTGTCGTCCATACCGTGCGGATGACGAACACGGGTGGGAACGCCTTCCGGGGCACCTTCGGTGACCTCCCGGCCCCGGAGTCGACCACCCGCATCCCGGTCGAGGTCGTCGCCGTCGACGCCGCCGGCCACGTGTCGGCCCCGGCCGGCCCGGTGCACGTGTCGCTCCAGTCGGACTGTCCCCTCGGCTAGGCGACCCGGTGCGACAGTTCTCGACCGGAGGCAACGCCGGATGACCGGACCGGACGAACGAAGCGAGCCAACCGTGCACCTCGGCGTCCCCCGCGGCGCGATTGACGAGACGGTACGCCTGGGCGCGATTGACGAGACGGTACGCCTGGGCGCGATTGACGAGACGGTACGCCTGGGCGCGATTGACGAGACGGTACGCCTGGGCGCGATTGACGAGACGGTGCACCTGGGCGCGACCAGCGAGACGGTGCACCTGGGCGGCGATCCGACCGGCTGGTTCGACGGAACCGACCGCGCCGCCGGCCTCGACGCGACCGGTTCGGCGGTGCGCACCCACTCCCTGCCGCCCGGCCAGCCCTGGACCGGGTACGGCGAACCCGCCGCCGCCCCGAGGGTCGGTGCCACGCCGACAACGCCCGGCGGCGTGGCGGGCACCGGACGGGGCGTTCCCCCGTCGGGGCCGAGCGGTCCGGGCGGGGAGGTGCGTTTCGGACCGGGGGTGCCCGCCACCCCACCCGTTCCGCCGGCCTGGCCCGCCTGGCCCCCGCCGCGCCGCCGACCGCTGTGGCGGCGGGTGGTCTCCGCGCTGTCCGCGCTGCTGACCGCCGTGCTGGTCGCGGTCGTCGGCTTCTGGTTGTGGCAGCGGCTCGCCCCGTTGGAGATCACTGGGGTGACGGTGGCCGTGCCACGACCGGCGGGACAGCGGTGCGACGTGACCGTGGACGTGGTCGCCACCGTGCGCACCAACGGGCGGGCCGGCGTGATCGAGTACCGGTGGCAGCGCTCCGGAGCACCGCCGGGGGCGCTGCTGACCGAGCGGGTCGGTTGGGGGCAGCGGAGCGCCACCCTCACTCTCCAATGGACGTTCAGCGGCGTCGGCACCGCCCGGGAAACCGCCACCGTCACCATCGTCGCCCCCGCCTCGCAGCAGGCCGGCACCGAGGTGGCGTACGCCTGCCGGCCCTCCTGACCGGCGTTTCCCCACCGACGGGTCCGGGTAGGTCGAGGCCGACCAGACCGACGGACGTGTGGAGAGAACACGCATGACAGACAACTTCGGCGACGCGGTGGGCGACGCCTTCCGCGCCGTGATGCTGTTCCTGCCCAAGGCGCTCGCCTTCGTGGCGATTTTGGTGGTGGGCTGGCTGGCGGCCAAGGCCATCCTGAAGATCGTGGACAGGGTCCTCGAGCGGGTCCACTTCGACCGGGCGGTCGAGCGGGGCGGTATCAAGACCGCCCTCGCCCGCTCCGGGTACGACGCCAGCGACATCGTCGCCAAACTGGCCTACTACGGGGTCCTGCTGGTGACCCTCCAGCTCGCCTTCGGTATCTGGGGGCCGAACCCGATCTCCGACCTGATCGCCGGGGTGATCGCCTGGCTGCCGCGCGCCTTCGTCGCCATTGTCATCGTCGTGGTCGCCGCGGCCATCGCCCACGCCGTCAAGGACCTCATCAGCAGCGCCCTCGGCGGCCTCTCCTACGGCCGGGTGCTCGCCACCATCGCCTCGGTGTTCCTTCTCGGCCTGGGCGTCATCGCCGCGCTCAACCAGATCGGCGTCGCCACCGCGGTGACCACGCCGGTGCTGGTCGCCGTGCTCGCCACGGCCGGCGGCATCCTCGTCGTCGGCGTCGGCGGCGGGCTGATCCGACCGATGCAGAGCCGCTGGGAGTCGTGGCTCAGCCGGGCCGAGCAGGAGTCCCGGCTGATCGCCACCCACGCCCGGGCGTACCAGGCCGGCCGGCGCGACGTGCGGACCCACCTGTACCCGGCCGGTGACGCCGACGCCACCCAGGTCGTGCCACGTGGCGGTGACGCCGACGCCACCCAGGTCGTGCCGTGCCACGACGAGCCCGACCTGAACCGGCCGGCGGCCGCACCCGGCGACAGCGACGCCACAATGATCATCCCACCGGCGAGCGGCGACGGGGCCCGCCGCTGATCGCACGACACCGCGCAGCCGGGTGGGCTCCGCACCGGACCCCACCCGGCTGCGTACCCCCGCGCCCAGGGGACACGCAGCCGGCGGTATCCGGCTAGTATTCGGCCATGACCTGGCGATGTTGATCCGCCCCTGAGGGCCACAGCCGCGGACCACCGGACGGACGCGCACTCGATGCGTCCGTCCGACCGGTTCCGTGGAAAGGCCCCCCATGACCACCATCTCCGATCGCCGGGTCCGCCGCCTGGCGGGCACCCTCTACGCGTACGCCTTCCTGAGCGACCTCATCCTGCTCTACCCGCTGTACGCGCTGCTGTTCAGCGACACCGGCCTGTCGGTCGGGCAGATCTCCTCGCTCTTCGTCATCTGGTCGGTGACCGGCATCCTGCTGGAGGTGCCCTCCGGGGCGCTTGCGGACGCGGTGTCCCGCCGCCTGCTGGTCGTTCTCGCACCGCTGTTCGCCGGCGCAGGTTTCGCTCTCTGGCTGCTGGCCCCCTCGTACCCGGCGTTCGCCCTCGGCTTCGTCTGCTGGGGAGCCGGCGGCGCGCTCGGCTCCGGCGCCCTCGAGGCGCTGGTCTTCACCGAACTCGACCGCCTGGGAGCGGCCGGCCGCTACGCCCGCACCATGGGTCGGGCGAGAAGCGCCGGTGTGCTCGGGGTGCTGGCCTCGATCGTCCTGGCCGGGCCGGTGTTCGCCGCCGGCGGCTACCCGGCCGTCGGCGCGGCGAGCCTGCTGGCCACCCTGCTCGCCGCTGCCGTGGCCGCCTCGCTGCCCGAACACCGTCAGGCCGGGGCACCCACGGTGGGGGAGGAGGACGTGGACACGGGCTGGCTGGCGAGCCTCCGCGCCGGCGTCGCCGAGGCCCGTGCCGATCGACGGGTACGCGCCGCGCTGCTGCTCGTGCCGGCGGTGACCGCCGTCTGGGGCGCTCTCGAGGAGTACACCCCGCTGCTGGCCCGGGACACCGGGGTCGCGGAGTCCACGGTGCCGCTGCTGCTTCTGCTCGGCTGGGCCGGGGTGACCCTCGGCGGGCTGCTCGCCGCGCCGGCCGAGCGGCTGACCACCCGTGGCTACGCCGGGCTGCTGGCCTTCGCCGCGGTGGCGCTCGCCACCGGGGCCGGGTTTCGGCACCCGGCGGGATTCGCGCTGCTCAGCGCCGCCTTCTGCGCCTTCCAGGTGGCCACCGTCCTGGCCGACGCGCGGTTGCAGGCGCGGATCGCCGGCCCCAGCCGGGCCACGGTGACCTCGGTCGCGGGGATGGCCACCGACCTCACCGTCATCGCCGTCTTCGGCGGCTACGCCCTCGTCGCCGGGTTCGCCGACAACGCCGTCGCCTTCGTGGTCGCGGCCGTGCCGTACGCCCTGGTGGCGATCTGGCTGGGCACCCGCCCGGTGGACGATGCCAGATGAGCACGCCGGTCGGCGATGCGGTGACCGTCGCGTCGCGTCGAGGGTCGGGCCCGTCGCTGTCGATGCTCTCCTGCGGGCTCCAGGCGGCCCACCCGGCC
>NZ_SMKN01000206.1 GCF_004348675.1 Micromonospora sp. KC606
CACCCCCACCGGTCCGCCCCGGCCGGGTGAGATCTGGTGGGCCGACGTCCCGTTCGCCGACGGCAGCGGCTCGAAGATCCGCCCCTGCCTGGTGCTGCGGGCCGATGGCCGGAGCGCCGAGGTGCTCAAGATCACCAGTCAGGACAAGAGCGGCCGGGACGACCACGTCCGCATCCCCACCGGCGGCTGGGATCCGGACGCCGAGCACGACAGCTGGCTCGACCTCGCCGAGCCCCTGCCCGTGCCGACGGGCGACTTCTCGCGTCGCGCCGGCTCCTGCGACCCGGAACTGTGGCGGCAGGTCCGGCGACTGCACGGCCGGCGGAGCCCGGCCTGACCGGACGGGCCTGCCGCCAGCGGGGGTGTGCCGGGAATCTGATCAGTCCCAGGTCGCGCCGAGGGCGGTGAGCTGGTCGGCGTACTCGATCCTGGTGGGCCAGCCGGTCGGCCAGGCTCCCATCCCGTGGACGGCGCCGAGGAAGGCACCGGCCAGTGCGGCGATCGAGTCGGAGTCACCGGCGGTGGTGGCACCCCGGGCGAGCGCGGTGACCGGGTCGTCCGGATGCCGCAGGGCGCAGAGCAGCGCGGTGGCCAGGGCCTCCTCGGCGACCCAGCCCTCACCGGTGTGCCGGCAGGGGTCGTCGCCGTCGTCGGGTCGGCCGAGGGCGAGGTCGAGCCGGTGCAGCGCGTGCAGGCACTCGTCCCAGCCCTGGGCCATGAACTCCGCCGGGGAGTCCACGCCCGGGCGCCGCCACAGGTCACCGAGCCAGTCACCCCGGTAGACCCGGCGCTGCTCCCGGGCCCGCGCGGTGAGCAGCGCCGGCAGCTGCGCCAGGCCCGCGCCGTCGCGCAACAGGCGCACCGCGTACGCGGTCAGCTCGCTGGCCGCCAGCCCGGTCGGGTGGCCGTGGGTCAGGCCGGCCTGGAGCTGTGCCAGCCCGGCCAGGGTGTCCAGGTCGACGTCGAGCAGCCCGACCGGGGTGACCCGCATGTTCGCCCCGCACCCCTTCGAGCCGGCCACGGTCGCCTCCTGCCAGGGGCGCCCCAGAGCCAGCTCGCCGCAGGCCCGCAGGCAGGTCATGCCGGGTGCCCGGTTGTTGTCCGGGCTGGCCGCCCAGTCCAGGAAGCGCCGGCGCAGCAGCGGCTCGACCACCTCCGGCCGGTACCCGGGCGCGTCGTGCAGCGCCCACGCCACCGCCAGGGCCAGCTGGGTGTCGTCGGTGACCAGCGCCGGGTCGCCCACCAGGTCACGCGGGCCGGTTGGGCCGTACCGGAGGTGGATCTCGGCGAGGGTCAGGAACTCGGTCGGCTTGCCCAGGGCATCGCCGTAGGCGAGGCCGAAGAGCGAGCCGGAGGCGCGGCGGAACGAGGAACCGGTCACGCCCGTGATCATGCCGGTCGTCCGCAACCCCACCAAGCCCACCGGGCAACGTGCCAAGCCCGCCCATGCGCAGGCCACCCCGGCCCGCACCAGCCGTGACCGAGCTGGCGGATCACTCCCAGCAGAGGCAGAACGGGTGGCCGGCCGGATCGGCGTACACCCGGAAGCCCTCCCCTCGCCGGGCAGCCTGCGGGCGCCCAGGGCGAGCGCGGCCCGTTCCGCCGCCTCGATGTCCTCGACGGTGACGTCGAGGTGGAGCTGCTGCGGCCGCTGCGGATCCGGCCAGGTCGAGGGGCGAAGGCGGCCAGGGCGCGCGGATCCGGGCAGTCGATCACCATCGAACGCAATCGTCCAATCATGTCGGTCCTCCTGCCCACCGGCAACGCCGGAGAACGTCACTCCTCGGACAGCCGCCGACCGGCCTCCCGACAGGCGGCGAGGACCGCTCGGGCGTACCCCGGGGTGGCCCCGGCGAGGCCGCAGGCCGGGGTGACCACCACCTGCTCGGCGAGCCGGTGGCGGGGGAAGCCGAGACGGTCCCACAGCGTGCGCACCCGGTCCGCGACCTGGGCCGAGGTGGGTGCGCGACCGGCCGGCGGCGCCACCGCGGGCGCGGCCCCGGCCAGCAGCCCGAAGCCGGCGTCGATCGCCTCGCCGAGCGGGTCGAGGTCCGTGACCAGGTCGAGGTCCAGCGCCACCCCGATCGCCCCGGCCGACCAAACCAGCTCCACCGGCACGTCCGGCGCGCAGCAGTGCACCAGGGTCGGCACCCCGGCCGCGTCGATCACCTGGCGCAGCAGGGCCCGCGCGACCTCGGACTCCACCGGCCGGTGGGCGCCGAAGCCGCTCTCCGTGGGCACCCGGCCGGCGAGCACCGCCGGCAGGGACGGCTCGTCGAGCTGGAGCAGCACCGTCGCCCGGGGCAGCCGGCGGGCCACCGCCTCGACGTGCCGGCGCAGCCCCTCGGCGAGCGAGCCGGCGAGATCCCGAACCGCGCCCGGATCGCGCAGCATCCGCCCGCCGATCGGCAGCTCCAGCGCGGCGGCCAGGGTGAACGGCCCGGCGGCCTGGACCTTAACCGGCCCGGCGTACGTCTCGGCCTGCTCGGCGAGCTGGTCGAGGTCGCGTTCCATGAGGTCGCGGGCGCGGCGAAGATCCCGTCCCGGCCGGAGCGCGATCCGCCAGCGGCCCGCGTACAGCTCGACCGGCAGCTCCACCAGCAGCCCTCCGGCCCGGCCGATCAGGTCGGCGCCGGGACCCCGGGCGGGCAGTTCGGGCAGGTGGGGCAGGGCGGGCAGCTCGCCGAGGACGATTCGCTGCGCCTCGGCGATGTCGGTGCCGGGCAGCGAACCGACGCCGGTGGCGGCGCCGGCGGGCCAGGGCCAGGATTGGTCGGTCACGGCCGAAGGGTATCGGCTCCGCGTCGGCCTCGTCCCCGGCCCGGGTCCCCGCCGGCGCGGTCAGCCGGTGATGGTGGCCGAGCCGAGCACCACGTCGCCGGCCGGGTCCGGCCGGTACGCCACGATGGCCTGGCCGGCGGCAACCCCGCGGACCGGCCGGCGCAGCTCGGCGTGGAGGGCGTCCGCCTGCAGCGTCACCGTGGCCGGCGCCGCGTCGCCGTGGGCGCGTAACTGCACCTCGCACTCGATGGGCGCGGTGGGCCGCGCGCCGCCGGTCCAGATCGGACGGGTCGCCCTCACCCGGGAGACCTCCAGCGCCTCGGCGGGGCCGACGGTCACGGTGTTCGTCTTCGGCGTGATGGAGAGCACGTAGCGGGGGCGGCCGTCCGGGGCGGGCCGGTCCAGGCGCAGGCCGCGCCGCTGGCCGACGGTGTACTGGTATGCGCCGCGATGGCTGCCGACGATTGTGCCGGTGAGCGCGTCCACCACGTCGCCCGGCGCCTCGCCCAGCCGATCGGCGAGGAAGCCGCGGGTGTCGCCGTCGGCGATGAAGCAGATATCGTGCGAGTCCGGCTTGTCGGCCACGGCGAGACCCCGCCGGGCGGCCTCCTCGCGCACCTGGGCCTTGGTGGCGTCGCCGAGCGGGAAGATCGACCGGTCGAGCTGCTCGCGGGTCAGCACCGCCAGCACGTACGACTGATCCTTGGCGAGGTCGACGCTGCGGCGCAACAGTCCGTCCGAGCCCAGCCGGGCATGGTGGCCGGTGACCACCGCGTCGAAGCCCAGGGCCACGGCCCGGTCCAGCACCGCCGCGAACTTGATCTTCTCGTTGCAGCGCAGGCAGGGGTTCGGGGTACGGCCGGCCGCGTACTCGGCGACGAAGTCGTCCACCACCTCGGCGTGGAACCGTTCGGCCATGTCCCAGACGTAGAACGGTATGCCGATCACGTCGGCGGCGCGGCGAGCGTCCCGGGCGTCCTCCAGGGTGCAGCAGCCGCGCGCCCCGGTGCGGTACGTCTGCGGGTTGCGGGCCAGCGCCAGGTGCACCCCGGTCACGTCGTACCCGGCCTGCACCGCCCGCGCCGCCGCCACGGCAGAGTCCACTCCGCCCGACATGGCCGCCAGCACCCTCACCGACACACCCCCTTCACCCGTTCGAGCCTAGCCCGCCCCACGGGGCGTACCCGCCCGGGTGTCAGCGGGGGGTCCGGAGGGCGGCAGCGCGGCGGGCCCGCTCGACGGCGATCGGGAGGGCCGCGATGAGGGCGTCGACCTCGGCGGCGGTGCTGGTGTGGCCGAGGGTGAAGCGCAGCGAGGAACGGGCCCGGTCATCGTCCGCGCCCATCGCGATCAAGACGTGCGACGGCTGCGCCACCCCCGCCGAGCAGGCCGAGCCGGTGGAACAGGCGATGCCCTGGGCGTCGAGCAGGAGCAGCAACGCGTCCCCCTCGCAGCCGGGGAAGGAGAAGTGCGCGTTGCCCGGCAGCCGGTCGGTCGGGGCGCCGTTGAAGACCACCTCCGGCACCGCCTCCCGGACCCGCCGGACCAGGTCGTCGCGGAGCGCGGCGACCCGGGCGGCGTACTCCTGCTGGCCCTTCACCGCGGCCTCCACCGCGACGGCGAAGGCGACGATGCCGGCGGTGTCGAGGGTGCCGGAGCGCACGTCCCGCTCCTGCCCGCCGCCGTGCAGCAGCGGGACGGCCGGCACGTCGCGGGCCAGCAGCAGCGCGCCGACCCCGGTCGGACCGCCGAGCTTGTGGCCGGTGACGGTCAGCGCAGAGACTCCGCTGGCGGCGAAGTCGACCGGAATCTGACCGACGGCCTGGATCGCGTCGGTGTGAAACGGCACCCGGTGCTCGGCCGCCACCGCAGCCAGCTCGGCCACCGGTTGGACGGTGCCCACCTCGTTGTTGGCCCACATGGCGGTCACCAGGGCGACCCGGTCGGCGTGTGCGGTCAACTCCGCACGGAGCCGATCCGGATCCAGCCGGCCGTCGCCGTCGACCGGCAGCCAGCCGACCTCGGCGCCCTCGTGGCCGGCGAGCCAGTCCACCGCGTCGAGCACGGCGTGGTGCTCCACCGCGCTGGAGACCACCCGGCTGCGCCCCGGCGCCGCGTCGCGCCGAGCCCAGAAGATGCCTTTCACCGCCAGGTTGTCACTCTCCGTGCCGCCCCCGGTGAACACCACCTCGGACGGGCGGGCACCCAGCGCGGCGGCGACCCGCTCGCGGGACTCCTCCACCCGCCGCCGGGCACGCCGGCCCGCCGCGTGCAGCGACGACGCGTTGCCGACCTCGCGGGCCGTGGCGACGTACGCCTCCAACGCCGCGTCGAGCATCGGGGTCGTCGCCGCGTGATCCAGGTATGCCATCGCCGTTCAGCGTAACGGCCGCGAACCGCCGGACCGGACGCCGGACCACCGCCCACGGCGAATCCCCCGCGCGTTCCGGGGTATGACGAGGTCTGGCTGGCCGGCGGGTCGGCTCAGCTCCCCGACCCGCCGGTCGGCTCCCTTCCCGCCGCCATCGCCCGGCCCGGTTGTCAACCGAGCCGACGACCGAACGGGCCGAACCGCTTGTCCAGTCCCACCACGGCGGAGACCGCCAGGGCGATGCCGAGGATGCGCAGCCACGCGCCGGCGTCGATCGGGGCCGTCCGGAACAGCGTGTTCATCACGGGCAGATAGGTCAGCGCCGCCTGGGCGAGGGCCTGGACCAGCACCCCGCCGATGAGCCAGCGGTTGCTGAACAGCCCCAGCCGCCATGGTGAACGGCTCAACGACCGGCAGCTGAACAGGTAGAACGCCTGCACCGTGACGAACAGGTTCACCGCCGCCGTCCGGGCCTCCGGCAACTCCGCCCCGGCGGCCTGTTCCCACACGAACAGCCACCAGGCGCCCGCGACAAGCAGGACGGAGACCAGCAGGATGCGTACCACCAGAGCCGCGGTGAGCAACGGCTGGGCCGGATCGCGCGGCGGACGGTCCATGATCCACGGCTCCTTCGGCTCGAAGGCGAGCGTCAGGCCGAGCAACACGGCGGTCGTCATGTTGATCCAGAGGATCTGACTGGGCAGGATCGGCAACACCGTGCCGAACACGATCGCGGCGAGGATGACCAGCCCCTCCCCGGCGTTCGTGGGCAAGGTCCAGGTGATGAACTTGGTCAGGTTGGCGAAGACGCCGCGGCCCTCCTCCACGGCCGACTCGATGGTGGCGAAGTCGTCGTCGGTGAGCACCATGTCGGACGCCTCCTTGGCCACCTCCGTACCGCTGCGTCCCATCGCCACCCCGATGTCGGCCTGGCGCAACGCTGGGGCGTCGTTGACGCCGTCGCCGGTCATCGCCACCACCTGCCCCTCGGCCTGCAACGCCTCCACCAGCCGGAGTTTCTGCTCGGGAGACACCCGGGCGAACACCGCCGCCCGGGCCACGGCCGCCGGGCGGTCCGCGTCGGAGACCTCCGCCAGGTCCACGCCACCCAGCACCTCGCCCGGCCCCGGCTCGCCGGCCAGCAGCCCCAGGCGTACGGCGATGGCGCTCGCGGTGGCCCGGTGGTCACCGGTGATCATCTTCACCGCGATGCCGGCCCGTCGGCACGACTTGATCGCGTCAGCGGCGGCTGCCCGGGGTGGATCGAGCATCGCCTGCAACCCGGTGAAGACCAGCTTGCCGGGCAACGCCTCCTCCGCCAGCTCCTCGTCGCCGTCGACGTGCCGCAGCGCGGTGGCCAGCACCCGAAGGCCCTCGCCGGCCAGCGTCCCGGCGGCGGTCAACACGGCGGACCGGTCCAGCCCGATCGTGCGACCGTCGGCATCGAGGGCCGCGCCGCACCACTCGACCAGCCGTTCCACCGCGCCCTTGACGAGCACCACCCGCCCGCCGTCACGCCGATCGTGCATGGTCGCCATGAACTGCCGCTCGGAGGTGAACGGAATCTCCGCCACGCGGGGCAGGGCCTCGGCGATCTCCTCGGCGCGGAGCCCGACCTTGGCGCCCACCACCAGCATCGCACCCTCGGTCGGGTCGCCGAGCACGGCCCACCGCCCCTCCCGCTCGTCGAGCCGGGCGTCGTTGCAGGCGACGCCGGCCAGCAGCGACCAGCGCAGCGCGCCCTCCTCCCCGGTACGGGCTGGTCCCCCGTCCGGGTCGCTGATCTCCCCGACGGGGGTGTAACCACCGCCGCTGACCTCGTACCGGCCGCCGACGGTCCACAGCGCCCGCACGGTCATCTGGTTCTCGGTGAGGGTGCCGGTCTTGTCGGTGCAGACCACCGTCGTGCTGCCGAGGGTCTCCACCGCCGGCAGCCGCCGGATCACCGCCCGGCGCCGGGCCATCCGCGCCACCCCGATCGCCAGCGTGATGGTCACCGCCGCCGGCAGGCCCTCCGGGATCGCCCCGACCGCCAGGGCCACCGCGGCGGTGAAGGTCCGCCCCGCCTGTTCCCCGCGGGCGAGCCCGACGGCGAACGTAACCGCCGCGAGCACCACGATCGCCACGGTGAGCACCCGGCTGAAGCGGGCCAGCTTCGCCGTCAGCGGCGTGTCGAGGACCTGCGCGCCGCCGACCAGGCGGTGGATGCGGCCCAGCTCGGTCTCCGCCCCGGTCGCCACCGCGATGCCGGCCCCGGACCCGCCGGTGAGCAGGGTGCCCGAGTAGAGCACGTTGCCACGGTCGGCCACCGGCGTCTCGTCCGGCACGGCGACCTCGTCCTTGCGTACGGGCAGCGACTCGCCGGTCAGTGCCGACTCGTCCGCGCGCAGCTCGTCGGCGCGGGCCAGGCGCAGGTCGGCGGGGACCTTCTCACCCGCCTCGACCAGCACCAGATCGCCGGGGACGATCTCGTCGGAGGGGACCTGCCGCTGTCGTCCGCCCCGCACCACCCGTGCCTCGGTACGCACCATCCCCCGCAACGCGTCCAACGCCGCCTCGGCCTTGGACTCCTGGAGGAAGCCGATCGCGGCATTGACCACCACCACTCCGGAGATCACCGCGGCGTCGACGTACTCGGCGAGCAGCAGGGTGACCACGCCAGCGGCGATCAGGATGTACACCAGCGGGTTCTGGAACTGCCGGAGCAGCCGGCGCAGGGGGCCGCCGCGCGCCGCCGCGGGCAGCACGTTCGGCCCGAACCTGGTAAGGCGCCCGGCGGCCTCGTCGTCGGTCAGCCCGCGGGTGGTGTCGGTCTCCAACAGCAGCACGACCTCGTGCACGGCCAACGCGTGATGACCGCCTCCGGGGCTCCTGGCCGGCATGGCGCGCTCCTCGTTCCGACACCTGTCCGGGGGGTGCGCGGGGGGTGCTCCGCCATCGTCGCAGCTCGGTAGGCCGGACGGGCCGTTCCGGCCCGATTGCCGGGTCGCCACACGCCGAGGGCCGGGAACCGACTGGCGGTCCCGGCCCTCGGCGGCTGGTGTTCAGCTCACCTACGCTTACGGATCTCCTCCGCGGCCTGCGGCACGACCTTGAACAGGTCGCCCACCACGCCGAAGTCGGCCAGCTCGAAGATCGGGGCCTCGCCGTCCTTGTTCACGGCGACGATCGTCTTCGAGGTCTGCATGCCGGCCCGGTGCTGGATCGCGCCGGAGATGCCCAGCGCGACGTAGAGCTGCGGGGAGACGGTCTTACCGGTCTGACCGACCTGGAACTGGTGCGGGTAGAAGCCGGAGTCGACGGCCGCGCGGGACGCGCCGACAGCGCCGCCGAGCAGGTCGGCCAGTTCCTCGACCAGCTTGAAGTTGTCGGCGTTGCCCACCCCGCGACCGCCGGAGACGACCACGCCGGCCTCGGTGAGCTCGGGGCGCGAGCCCTTCTGCTCGGCGACCCGGTCGACGACCCTGGCGAGCTTGTCGGTGTCGGTGACCGAGGCGACGAGCTGCTCGACGGCGGGGCTGGCCGCCGCCGGGGCCGGGGTGACCGAGTTGGGCCGTACGGTGACCAGCGGCAGACCCCTGGTGACCTTGGACTTGACGATGGTGGAACCGGCGAAGGCGACCTGGGTCGCGGTGCCGTCGGCGTCCAACCCGACCACGTCGGTCAGGACGCCGTTGTCCAGCTTGACGGCCAGGCGGGCCGCGATCTCCTTGCCCTCCTGCGACGAGGCGAGCAGCACGGCGGCCGGCTGCACCCGCTTGACCAGGTCGGCCACGACGGTCGCCTTGGGTGCCACCAGGTAGCCGTCGATCTCCTCGCCCTCGGCGGCGTAGATCTTCTCCGCGCCGTACTCCCCCAGCCTGGCGCTCAGCGCCTCGGCGGCGCCGACGCCACCGAGCACCACCGCGGCGGGGGTGCCCAGCTCGCGGGCGAGGGTGAGCATCTCCAGGGTGACCTTCTTGACGCCGAACTCCCGGGTGGCTTCGACGACGACGAGAACCTCAGACATGTCCAGACCTCTCACACGAACTTCTCGGTGGCGAGGAACTCGACCAGCTTGACGCCGCCCTCGCCCTCGTCGGTGATCTTGGCGCCGCCGGATCGCGGCGGGCGCTTGGTGTGCTCCAGCACGGCGCTGGTCGCGCCGTCGAAGCCCACCTCGGTCGGGGCGACGCCGAGGTCAGCCAGGGAGAGCGTCTGCACCGGCTTCTTCTTGGCGGCCATGATGCCCTTGAAGGACGGGTAGCGCGGCTCGTTGATGGTGTCCCAGACGGAGACCACGGCCGGGGTCGAGGCGGTGACCACCTCGTAGCCCTCCTCGGTCTGCCGCTCCACGGTCAGGGTGGCGCCGTCGACGGTGAGCTTGCGTGCGCCGGTCAGCGCGGCGACACCGAGACGCTCGGCGAGCATGTGCGGCATGACCTGGACCCGACCGTCGGTCGACTCGGCACCGCAGAGCACCAGATCGGCGTTGAGCTGCCCGAGGGCGGCGGCGAGCACCTTCGAGGTCGCCACGGCGCAGGACCCGTGCAGGGCGTCGTCCACCACGTGCACCGCCTTGTCCGGACCCATGGAGAGCGCCTTGCGGATCGACTCGGTCGCCCGGTCCGGACCCATGGTCAGGATGGTGACCTCGCCGCCGTGCGCCTCCTTGATCTTCAACGCCTCTTCGATGGCGTACTCGTCCATCTCGTTGATGACGTTGTTCGCCGAACCGCGGTCGACGGTGTTGTCGTCAGGACGCAGGTTGCGGTCCGCGCCCGAATCGGGCACCTGCTTGACGAGTACGACGATGTTCATCGCGTTTCGACGACCCTCCTGTTGGTGTGGCGACTGCTCGCCCGGTCACGGGCGCAGCCTCGCGCGTCCGCTGACGCCCGGTCAACCGCGGGCTGTGGTGCACTTGCCCACGGCGCAATGTTACCTGTCAGTAGCATCGCCTCCCCGGCCACCCAGAGTGACACAGCTCACCCACTCCGCCCCAACTCTCGCCCTCGGCGGGCGACGGGCCCGCCCCGGACGAGCAGCATGACCCCCCGCTCCACACTCCCCGCTC
>NZ_SMKN01000207.1 GCF_004348675.1 Micromonospora sp. KC606
CCCAACCCGCGTCGCCCGGCCCGGTCGACGCGCCGTTCCGTGACCGGTTCACCGATCGCGGTAGGTGGTGGTGTCGGGTTGCCGGGATACCGTCATCTGCGGCAGGTGGAGTGGATCGAGCGGCGGCGCTGCCGGGCCCGCCGTGCCGGTGAGTCGGGCCGGTTCGTCGTCCCCGAGGGGGCCGCACCACGGGCCGCGATTGGTCTCGCAGACCGGCCGGTGAGTCGGGCCGGTTCGTCGTCCCCGAGGGGGCGGCCGGGTCGCGGTGACCCGGCCGCCGGCCCGGAGGGTCTCAGGCCCGGCCGCGTTCGGCCCGGTAACGGCGGATCAGCGCCGCCGTGGAGGAGTCCACGTCGGACAGGTCCGGCGCGTCCCCGGTGAGCTTCGGCGCCAACTGGTTGGCCATCACCTTGCCCAACTCCACGCCCCACTGGTCGAAGGGGTTGATGTCCCAGATCGCGCCCTCGGTGAAAACGATGTGCTCGTAGAGGGCGATGAGCTGCCCCAGGGTCGACGGGGTGAGCCTCGGCGCGATGATCGAGGTGGTCGGGTGGTTGCCCGGCATCACCCGGTGCGCCACCACCTCGTGCTTCGTGCCCTCAGCCTCCACCTGCTCCCGGGTCCGGCCGAAGGCCAACGCGGCGGTCTGCGCGAAGAAGTTCGACATGAACAGGTCGTGCATGTCGCCCAGGTCGTGGTTGGGCTGGCTGAACGCGATGAAGTCCGCCGGGATCAGCAGCGTGCCCTGGTGGATGAGCTGGTAGAAGGCGTGCTGGCCGTTGGTGCCCGGCTCGCCCCAGAAGATCTCGCCGGTGCTGTGGTCGACGGCCGTGCCGTCCACCGTCACCGACTTGCCGTTGCTCTCCATCGTCAACTGTTGCAGGTACGCCGGGAACCGGTGCAGGTACTGCGAGTACGGCAGCACCGCGTGCGTCTGCGCGCCGAGGAAGTTCGTGTACCAGACGTTCAGCAGGCCCATCAGGGCCGGCACGTTGCGCTCCACCGGCGTGGTCCGGAAGTGCTCGTCGACGGCGTGGTAGCCGGCCAGCATCTCGCGGAACCGGTCCGGGCCGATCGCCAGCATCACCGACAGGCCCACCGCCGAGGGCAGCGAGTACCGGCCGCCCACCCAGTCCCAGAAGCCGAACATGTTGTCCGGGTCGATGCCGAAGTTGCGGACCCGCTGCTCGTTGGTGCTGACCGCGACGAAGTGCCGGGCGATCGCCGCGTCGTCCTCAACGTCCAGCCCGGCCAGCAGCCAGGTCTTCGCCTGGTCGGCGTTGGCCAGGGTCTCCTGCGTGGAGAACGTCTTCGACACCACGACGAACAGCGTCGTCGCCGGGTCCAGGTCGTGCGTCTTGTCGTGGATGTCGGTCGGGTCGATGTTGGATACGAACCGGCAGGAAACCCCCGCGTCCCGGTACGCCTTCAACGCCTCGTACGCCATCACCGGGCCCAGGTCCGACCCGCCGATGCCGATGTTGACCACGGTGGCGATCCGCTCGCCGGTGTGCCCCCGCCACTGCCCCGAGCGGACCCGCTCGGCGAACGCGGCCATCCGGTCCAGCACCCGGTGCACGTCGGCGACGACGTCCTGGCCGTCCACCGTGAGCGCGGCGTCCGGGGGCAGCCGCAGCGCGGTGTGCAGCACCGCCCGGTCCTCGGTGGCGTTGATGTGCTCCCCGGCGAACATCGCGGCGATCCGGTCGGTCAGGCGTACCCGCTCCGCCAGCGCGGCGAGCAGCGTCAGCGTCTCGTCGGTGACGAGGTTCTTGCTGTAGTCGACGTGCAGGTCGGCGACCTCACCGGTGAGCCGCTCACCCCGGCGCAGGTCCGCGGCGAACAGCTCCCGCAGGTGGGTGCCGCGCATCGTTTCGGCGTGCTTGCCCAGCGCCTGCCATTCGTCGGTGGTGGTCACACTCGCAGCCATCAGGTCGATCTTCTCCTTCACGACGGTCGCCGGGCGGTGGCCGGCACGCCGGCCGCCGGCTCGCCCTCCAGCCTGCCACCCGGGTCGCGGCCGCGCGACGCGACGCGTCGGAGGCGTCCCGCGCTGTGGCCGACGACGCACCGTTGCGACACCTGTGCGACACGCCGACCACACGCAGGCATCGGATGATCGCGGAAAGTGAGCTGCCGCACGGCCGGTCGTTGTCCGCCCCGGCCGGGTGGTACCTCGGCGCCGGCTTCCGCACGACGTTCTGACGGCGACTTTCGAGGGGACAGGGCATGACCAGCCGGCGCAACACCCACAGGGTCGCCCCGGGGCCGGAGGATCGGAGAGTGCATGACGCATCAATTGTTCCGATAGACTTGGGCTGTATGAGCGAGCAGACGCCCCCCTGGCTGACCCCGGACGAGCAGCGCGCCTGGCGCAGCCTCATCCGGCTGCACCAGAAACTCGGCGCCACCATGTCCCGCGATCTGCAGACCCACTGCAAGCTGTCCGGCGCCGACTTCCAAATCCTGGTCGCCCTCACCGACACCCCCGACAACCGGCTCCGGTTCCAGGACCTGGCCAAGACCATCGACTGGGAACAGAGCCGCCTGTCCCACCAGGTCGCCCGCATGATCAAACGCGGCCTGGTCGCCCGCGAGGAGTGCGCCGACGACGGGCGCGCCGCCTTCGTCCGCATCACCCCGGCCGGCAGCGAGGCTATCCAGGCCGCCGCACCCCACCACGTCAGCACCGTGCGGCGCCTGGTCATCGACGCCCTCGACCCCGACGACCTCGCCACCCTCGCCCGCATCTCCAATCTCATCCTCGACCAGTTGGACAGCGCCCAGGCGTGACCGGCCGAACCGCTGCTTCGGCCACAGTTGGCGGGCGCGAGCGACATCCGGCCGCAGTCGGCGACTCGGGGAGGTGCGCAGGTCGGCGAGACCGTGACCCGGTCCACAATCGCCGGTTATGACCGAGGGCACATGGGCGACCCGGCAGCTTGACATGTCATGCATCGATTGAGTTAGTCTTCCGAGGTGTCAGATGACGCGTCATGCAGGATGCTGGCGTGGTACGCGCGGGACTTATCGCCCCTTCAAGACGAGGGAGGTTCACCATGACAGGGAACAAGGTCATCGCGGTGATCGGCGCGACCGGCGCCCAGGGCGGCGGACTGGCCAGGGCGATCCTGGCCGACTCCGACGGCGGGTTCGCGGTCCGCGGCCTGACCCGCAACCCGCAGTCCGAGGCCGCGCGCCAACTCGCCGCCCAGGGGGCCGAGGTGGTCGAGGCGGACGTTCGCGACGAGACCAGCCTGGTCAAGGCGTTCGACGGCGCGTACGGGGCGTTCGTGGTCACCAACTTCTGGGAGCACATGTCCCCCGAGCAGGAGAAGCAGGACGTCGAGCGGGTGGCGAACGCCGCCCGCGCCGCCGGCTTGGCCCACGTGATCTGGTCCACGCTCGACGACACCCGCGAGCACATCCCGCTGCACGACGAGCGCATGCCGACGCTGATGGACACCTACAAGGTGCCCCACTTCGACGCCAAGGCCGAGGCCGACGCCTACTTCACGGCCGCCGGCGTGCCCACCACGTTCCTGCGGACCACCTTCTACTGGGAGAATCTGCTCGGCGGTCTCAAGCCCCAGCGCGGCCAGGACGGCCGGCTCACCCTCGCCCTGGCCATGGGCGACAGTGAGCTCTCCGGCATCGCGGCCGAGGACATCGGCCGCACCGCGTACGGGATCTTCAAGCGTGGCGGTCAGCTCATCGGCCAGACCATCAGCATCGCCGGCGAACACCTCACCGGCGCACAGCTGGCCGAGACCTTCAGCAAGGTCCTCGACGAGCCGGTCGCCTACGTGCCGGTACCCTTCGACGTGCTGCGGGCGCAGCCCTTCCCGGGCGCAGTCGAGATGGGCAACATGTTCCAGTTCTACGCCGAGGTGCCCCAGTTCAAGGACGTCCGCGACCTCGACGCCGTCCGCGACCTGAACCCCCACCTGCAGACCTTCGAGCAGTGGCTGACCGCCCACAAGGGCGCGTTCACCGCCGAGTAAGCACACCGCCGGCCTGGCCCGGGCCCAGCTGGGCCCAGGTCAGGCCGGCGGTGCCGGGGGAGCCGCCTAGTCGTCCCGCCCTCGGGGGCGGTCGTCCAGCCGGAATATATGCCACATCATGTAAGTTTGCCTTGTCCTCGGTCAGGCACGGTGAGGGAGAGCACCATGCAGTTCGGCGTCTTCGCGATCGGCGACATCTCTCCGGATCCGACCACCGGCTACACCCAGAGCGAGGCGGAGCGGATCAGCAACCTGATCGCGATCGGCCGGCGGGCCGACGAGGTCGGCCTGGACGTGGTCGCGCTGGGCGAGCACCACAACCCGCCGTTCGTGATTTCGTCGCCACCCGCCCTACTCGCTCACATCGCGGCGCTCACCGACCGGATCATCCTGAGCACGGCGGTCACGCTGATCACCACGAACGACCCGGTCAAGATCGCCGAGGACTACGCGATGGTGCAACACGTCGCGAAGGGGCGCCTGGACCTCATGCTCGGCCGCGGCAACACCGTCCCGGTGTACCCGTGGTTCGGCAGGGACATCCGCGACGGCGTCGCGATGTCCCTGGAGAACTACAACCTGCTCCACCGCCTGTGGCGCGAGGACGTCGTGGACTGGGACGGCCGTTTCCGTACGCCGCTGCAGGGATTCACCGCCACGCCGCGCCCGCTCGACGGCGTGCCCCCGTTCGTGTGGCACGGCTCGATCCGCACCCCGGAAACCGCCGAACAGGCGGCGTTCTACGGCAACGGGTTCTTCGCCAACCACATCCTCGCGCCGAACTTCCACTTCAGGCCGCTGGTCGACCTGTACCGGCAGCGGTTCGCGCACTACGGCCACGGCGCGGCCGAGCAGGCGATCGTCGGCCTGGGCGGGCACTCGTTCATCGCGAAGCGGTCCCAGGACGCGATCGAAACCTACCGCCCCTACTTCGAACGCCACCCGTTCTTCCGAGGCACACGGCTCGAGGACTACCTGGCCGCCACGCCAGCGACGGTGGGCAGCCCGCAGGAGGTCATCGACAAGGTGATGACGTTCCAGGAGGGGTTCGGCGACTACCAGCGGCAGCTCTTCCTCGTCGACAGCGGCGGGTTGCCGGTCGAGCTGGCGCTGGAGCAGGTCGAGTTGCTCGGCGCCGAGGTGGTGCCCGTGCTGCGCAAGGAGATGGCGGCCCGCCGCAAGCCCGGCGTCCCGGACGCCCCCACGCACGAGTCACTGGTCCGGGCGAAGTACGGCGACGCTGAGCCGCGCCAGCCGCGCCCGAACCCGAACCGGGGCGACAACCTGTCCGGTGCCTCCCCGTACCAGGACAGCGACCCGGATGTCGAAGCCCGCTTCCCGGTGGCGTTCTGATGGTCGGCATCCCCCGGCCGGTCACGATCGTGGCCGTCAACGCCGGGGTGAGCGACCCGTCCACGACCCGGCTGCTCGCCGACCGCGTCGTCCAGAAGGCGATCGACGCCCTGCGGGAATCGGGCACGCCGGCGACCGTACGCACGATCGATCTCGCCCCGCTCGCCGCGGACATCGCCCGCGCCCTGGTCTCCGGCCTGCCCGACCCCGAGGTACGCGCGGTGATCGGGCAGGTGGCGCAGGCCGACGCGGTCATCGCCGCCACCCCCGTCTACAAGGCCGGCATCAGCGGCCTGTTCAAGACGTTCGCCGATCTGATCGACAACGACCTGTTGATCGCCAAGCCGGTCGTCCTCGCGGCGACGGGCGGGAGCGCGCGGCATGCGATGGTCGTCGACGACCAGCTCCGGCCGCTGTTCGCGTTCCTGCGCGCCATCCCGGTGCCCACCTCCCTGTACGTGGCACCCGAGGACTGGGGATCGGCCGATCTCGGCAGGCGGATCGACCGCGCGGCGCGGGAGCTCGCCGTCCTTCTCGGCACCGGCGCCGGCCGGCAGATCGCCGAGAGCAACTGGGAGGGCTACCAGCACCAGTTCGGGGGCAACGCCACCGCCGCCGCGCGATCCTTCGCCGACGTCGACTTCGACACCGATCTCATGCGGCTCGCCACCGGTGGCGGGTCACCTCCCCCCGCCCGCGAGAGGGGCCGATGACCGCGCGGCGAGCGACCGCGGTGGTCATCGGGGGCGGACAGTCGGGGCTCTCCGCCGGGTACCACCTGAAGCGGCGCGGCTTTGCCAGCGCGCTGACGCGCCCGCACGCCGAGCGCACCTTCGTCGTCCTCGATGCCGAACCCGCACCGGGCGGTGCCTGGCGGCACCGCTGGGAGTCGCTGCGCATGTCGACCGTCAACGGGATCTTCGACCTGCCCGGCTATCCCAAGCCGCCGATCGACCCCGACGAGCCGAGCCGCGCGGCTGTGCCGCGATACTTCGCGGCCTTCGAGCGGGAGATCGAGCTGCCGATTCTGCGCCCGGTCACGGCCACTTCGGTACGGCCTGCGGACTCTGATCCGGCCGGCGAACTGGTGGTCGACACCGGCCAGGGGCAGTGGATGAGCCGCGCGGTCATCAACGCCACCGGCACGTGGACCAACCCCGTCCGGCCGCACTACCCCGGACAGGAGACGTTCGCGGGGATCCATCAGCACACCCGCGACTACGTGTCGGCCGACCCGTTCGCCGGCCTGCGGGTCGCCGTGGTCGGCGGTGGTATCTCCGCGCTCCAGCTCCTCGAGGAGCTATCCCGGGTCGCGACCACGTTCTGGTACACCCGCCGTGAGCCGGTCTTCCGGGACGGCCCGTTCGAGCCCGAGGTCGCCGGCCGCGAGACGATCGCGAAGGTCGTCGCGGACACCGAGGCGGGCCGGGCCACCGCAAGCGTCGTCTCCTACACCGGCCTGGCCTGGACGCCGTACGCCCTCGCCGCCAAGCGGCGGGGCGCGCTCGAACGCCGCCCGATGTTCACGGCGATCGAACCCGGCGGCGTGCGGGAGGCGGACGGCTCGTTCACCACCGTGGACGCGATCCTCTGGGCGACCGGATTCAGGGCCGCCCTCGCCCACCTCGAGCCCCTCGCGCTGCGCAACGAGCAAGGCGGCATCCGGATGGCCGGCACCCAGGTCGCTGGCGAACCGCGCGTGCACCTGGTCGGATTCGGTCCCTCGCAGTCCACCGTCGGCTCCAACCGCGCCGGCCGCGCCGCCGTCAATGCCCTGGTCAAGTACCTCGACATGACTCCCGTCTCCGGCTGAGCGAGAGAGGTGGGGGCCCTTCCGGCGACTCCGATGAACCAGGTGGACGGCCCCGAGCAGAACTCACCATCCTCCCGGTACAGCGCCGGGACGTTGATTCGCGACTTCCGGATCAGGTAGTAGTCGACCATGATCGGCGCGATTCCGGTGCGACAAACGGTGCTGTCATACCTGGCGGCGGCCGATACCCGCGCAGATTCTCGACCCCACCTACGCGGCCACCGCGTTCTACGACAAGCTCCAGCGCATCGACGGGGTGGCAGAACCTGCCGCTGACCGTCGCCGCGCAACGCGTGCAGGTCTCCGCCTTCCCCGACAAGTACGGCCAGTACGAGCACGACGCCGAGCAGGTCGTCGCCGCCGTCGCCGGAGTCGCCACGATCGCCGACCTACCGGGGGCAAGCCTCGCCGCGTGCCCCGGCGGACCGACGACCGTGGCGGCATCAGGGTGGACAGCGCCGCTGCGCGCTCCGGTGGGCAGCGGCTACGGGCCGCGCGCCGGCCGGTTGCACGCCGGAGTCGACATGGGCGCGCCGCGCAACACGATCATCCGCGCCGCCAGCGCCGGTGAGGTGGTGTGGGCGGGCTGCGACCGAGCATTCGCACGAGCCCGGGCCACGATCCCGCCCCGGTCGATCCCGGGAAGGTGAAGGCGTCAACGCGAACCTCGATGTCAACAGGCCGCGAGCAGCATTCGCGCCGAGGCGAGGACGTCCGTCGCGGACAGGGCGGTGCGGTCGCGGGCGAAGACGTACAGGCGTAGCACCAGGAAACGACCGAGCCCGGCGAGCCCTGAGGCGCCGAGGTGGACGGCCTGCTCCCAGCGCATGCCGGCGGAGGGCATCGCCGCGTCGAGGGCGAACATCGCGGCCGAGGTCACCAGGTAGGCGGCCGCGGCCGAGCCGGCGGACTGCGCGTGCTCGTGCCAACCCGCCCGCCGGCCAGCTCCGAAGGTGAACCGGGCGTGCAGCTCAGTGCCGAGCACGGTGGAGACGACGGTGATCAACGCGTTCGCCACCATCCACGGCATGAGCGTGGCCGCCAGCGACACCGCGACGCTGGCGGCAACCCCGACACCGCCGCCGAGCAGCGTGAATCTGGCCAGGGACGCGAACGCGCCCCGTTCGGCTGCCCGGGCATCGGACTGCAGCGACGTCATCGGTCGTCCTCCCGAGGTCGCGCCGCCGCGCCGCCGACTGATCACATGATCCATCATGTAATTCTGATCCGAAGTCCATCGCAGATCAAGAGGGATGCCGCCATCGGCTTGACATGACGGACAGCGACAGTGTCGGATGAACGCCCTGTTCGCGGAACGACTTCGTCGAGATCTTCCAGTGGTCCAGGACGATCGCGGTGGTGGGAGCGTAGTCCTCGGCGATCTGCCGCAGCGGGCTCATCACCCACCCCGGCGGGCCAACGTCCGGCACGCCGACCAGATCTTCGTCATGCGACACGGCCGGCTCGTGCAGCGCGGCACCCACGACGAGTTGATGGCCGACGGTGGGCGCTTCCGCGAGTTGTTCGAGCTCCAGGCCAACGGCTACCTGGCCCGTGCCACCGGTGCGGGCGGGCCGGGCGAGCGCTGATCGGCTGAGCCGGCCCGCCTCGGGCCGCCGACGCGGGGTCACCATCGGCCCATCCCCAGGTCGGCCGGTGCGGCGCCGGCGGGTGTGCCGCTCGGGGAGTAGCCATCGACTTTCGTTGAAGTGTCGTAAGCATTTCAGTACCGTCGGGGCGGGAACGTCTCGACCCAGGCGGTGGCACCTGATGGTCCGGTGGTCCCGGCGCGGTGTCAGGGCGACCGCGTCGGGAGTGAAGCGCGCGGTGCCGGCCGCCGTACCGGGCGACGGTCGAGTCGGCGATCTCCCGTACCCCACCACTGTCGAAAGGCGATCAGCCATGAGCCACGTCCCTGCCCGCGCCCCGGCGCGCTCGACGAGTCGAGCCCGGATACGCGCCGCCCTCGTCTGTGCCGTCGCCGGCGCCGCCACCCTCGGCATCACCGTGACGATGACGCCCGGCGCCAGCGCCGCCACGACCCTCGGCGCCTCCGCCGCCCAGACCGGCCGGTACTTCGGCGCCGCCGTCGCGGCGCACCGGTTGAACGATTCGGCGTACACGACGATCTTGAGCCGCGAGTTCAACCAGGTGACGCCGGAGAACGAGATGAAGATCGACGCGACGGAGCCGCAACAGGGGGTGTTCACGTACGGTAGCGCCGACCGGATCGTGCAGCACGCCCGGAGCCGGGGCATGAAGGTGCGGGGGCACACCCTTGCCTGGCACTCGCAGCAGCCGGGCTGGATGCAGAACATGTCGGGCAGCGCGTTGCGCAACGCCATGCTGAACCACGTCACGCAGGTCGCCACCCACTTCCGTGGTCAGGTCGAGTGGTGGGACGTGGTGAACGAGGCGTTCGCCGACGGCTCCAGCGGCGCCCGGCGCGACTCGAACCTGCAGCGCACCGGCAACGACTGGATCGAGGCGGCGTTCCGGGCGGCGGACGCGGCGGATCCGAACGCGCAGCTGTGTTACAACGACTACAACATCGACAACTGGAACGACGCGAAGACCCAGGCGGTGTACCGGATGGTGCAGGACTTCACGAGCCGTGGGGTGCCGATCGACTGTGTCGGGTTGCAGTCGCACTTCACCGGGGGGTCCAACTACCCGAGCAACTACCGCACGACCCTGTCGCGCTTCGCCGCGCTGGGCGTGGACGTGCACATCACCGAGTTGGACATCCGCAACGCGCCGGTTGACGCGTACCGCAACGTGGTCAACGACTGCCTGGCGGTGACGCGCTGCAAGGGAATCACGGTGTGGGGCATCCGTGACTCCGACTCGTGGCGCTCCGGGGAGAGCCCGCTGCTGTTCGACGGTAGTGGCAACAAGAAGGCCGCGTACCAGGCCGTACTCACCGCACTGAACAGCGGCAGCCCCACCACGCCGCCGACGACCCCGCCGAGTACGCCGC
>NZ_SMKN01000208.1 GCF_004348675.1 Micromonospora sp. KC606
GGACGGTAAAGAGCGGGTCGGGGGTGGGCCCGGGGCGGGCGGAGGACGGGCGACGCCGGGCGCGGACGGTCCGCGTACCCTTGGGGTCGGGCGTCCCGAGGTGCCAGCCGGCACCGGGGCGCCCTGATCATGGGAGGTGAGGTCGTGGCCAACATCGTCAACCTGGACCGGGTGTCCAAGGGGTACGGCGCCGCGGGGCCGCTGCTCACCGACGTCTCGCTCGGCCTCGACGACGCCGACCGGATCGGTGTGGTCGGTCTCAACGGCGCCGGCAAGTCCACCCTGCTGAGGCTGCTCACCCGACAGGAGGAACCAGACGACGGCCGGGTCACCCACCGTCGGGACCTGCGTGTCGCCTGGTTGCCGCAGAGCCTGACGCTTGCTGCCGACGCCTCCGTCCGGGACGTCGTCCTCGGCACCGCCTGGCTGGCCGAGAGCATGGGCGCCGAGCACGAGTGGGCCGGCGACGCCGGTGTCCGTGCCATTCTCGACGGCCTCGGCATGCCCCACCTCGGCCTCGACCAGCCGGTCGGCCCGATGTCCGGGGGCGAGCGCCGCCGGGTGGCCCTGGCCGCGCTGCTGGTCCGCGAGGCCGATCTGCTGATTCTCGACGAGCCCACCAACCACCTCGACGTCGGCGGCGTCGACTGGCTGGCGAAGTACCTGGTCGGCCGCAAGGGCGCGCTCGTCGTGGTCACCCACGACCGGTGGTTCCTCGACGCGGTCTGCACCACCACCTGGGAGGTCGCCGACCAGACCGTCCGGGCGTACGAGGGCGGCTTCGCCGCCTGGACGCTGGCCCGCGCCGAGCGGGAACGGGTCGCCGCCACCACCGAGGCCCGCCGGCAGAACCTGCTCCGTAAGGAGATCGCCTGGCTGCGCCGGGGTGCGCCGGCCCGCACCTCCAAGCCGAAGTTCCGGATCGACGCCGCCAACGCGCTGATCGCCGACGTGCCGCCGCCGCGCGACACCACTTCGCTGCAACGACTCGCCACCGCCCGGCTCGGCAAGCAGGTGTACGACCTGGAGCACGTCACCCTGCACGCCGGCCCGAAGACCATCCTCGACGAGGTCACCTGGCAGGTCGGGCCCGGCGACCGGATCGCCATCCTCGGCCGCAACGGCGCCGGCAAGACCACCCTGCTGCGGATGCTGGCCGGGGCCACCCACCCCGACGGCGGGCGTTTCCACACCGGCTCGACCGTCCGACCCGCCTTCCTGTCCCAGGAACTGGCCGAACTCCCCGGCCAACTGCGGGTCCTCGAAGCCGTCGAGGAGGTGGCCCGCCGAGTGCAGTTCGGCGACCGGGAAATCTCCGCCGCCCAACTCGCCGAGATCTTCGGTTTCGACGATCGGCGCCTCTGGACCCCGGTCGCCGACCTGTCCGGCGGTGAACGTCGCCGCCTGCAGATGCTGCGGCTGCTCGCGGGGGAGCCCAACGTGCTCCTCTTCGACGAGCCCACCAACGACCTGGACACCGACACCCTCGCCGCACTGGAGGACCTGCTCGACTCCTGGCCCGGCACGATCATCGTGGCCAGTCACGACCGCTACCTCGTTGAACGGGTCACCGACACCGCGTTCGGGATGTTCGGCGACGGCCGGCTGGTGCACCTGCCCGGCGGTGTCGACGAGTACCTCGCCCGGGCCGCCGGGGCGGACGCTCACGCCAAGGCCCCCTCCGGCGGTGCCGGAGCGGCGGTCCCCACCGGCGGTGCCGGAGCGGCGGTCCCTGCCGGTGCCGGCATGTCCGCCGCCGAGGCCCGGCAGGCCCGCAAGGAGTTGACCCGGCTGGAACGGCAGATCGGCAAGCTGGACCAGCGGGAGGCGACGCTGCTCGACCAGCTTGCCGCGCACGCCACCGACTACACGAAGGTCGCCGAGCTCGACGCGCAGCTCAAGGAGGTACGCGCCGAACGCGAACGGACCGAGGAGACCTGGCTGCTCCTGGCCGACGAGATTCCGCCGCTCTGACGACCGCCCGGGCGGCCCGCCGGCCACCGACGGGGGCCGTGTGCGGCGTCACACCGTGCGATGCGGGACAATCGTCGTCGACCCTTCTTATCCGAACGGCGTTGGAGACTCAGCCATGGCCCATACCCCCGTCAACCACCCCGCGCGGCCGATCTACCGGGCGATCGGCGGGCTCGTTGGTCTGTACTTCGTGGTCTTCGGTGTGCTCGGCGCCATCGCGAGCCTCGGCAACGAATTCTTCGCCCAGGATGACACCAAGGTCCTGGGCCAGGGCACGAACCTCGGGTATTCGCTGGTCAGCATCGTCATCGGCGGCGTCGTCCTGGCCGGCATCGCGATCGGTCGCAACATCGACGTGGCGATCAACCAGTTCCTGGCTTACGCCCTGATGGTGATCGGGCTGGCGTCGCTGGCGTTCCTCCAGACCGACGCGAACATCTTCAATTTCACCATCTTCACCGACATCGTGGTGCTGACGCTCAGCCTGGTCCTGCTGATGGTCGCCATGTACGGCAAGGTCGGCACCGACGAGGAGCGGGAGGTCTTCGAGAAGGCCCGCCTGGTGCTCTGATCACCGGCGAGACCGGTCGAGCCCGCTCCGCCCGCAGGCGGGGGCGGGCTCAACCGCCGCTGGTCGCGCCTCGTCTCCTGGTTCTTCTGCGCCATCGTGGCGCACCTCCGTGGCCGCACGGCACAGCCGCAGTTGCGGACCCGGCGGTTTGACGGACACCGACCACCGGTGGGATGGACAATCCACCTGAAGCGGTCAGTTTGGTCGGAGGAGTTGTCGTGCACCTACCGGTGAACCATCCCGCGCGCCCGCTCTACCGGGCGCTCGCCGGGATCGTGGGTCTCTACATTCTCGTTTTCGGCATCTGGGGTGTCTTCCTCACCTGGGGCGACCCGCTGTTCGACCGGGCTGCGACCTTTGCCCTGGGGCTCCGCACCAACCTGGCCTTCTCCCTGGTGTCCGTGCTCTTCGGCACGGTGCTGATCATCGGCGCGTCCCGCCGGAACAACCTCGGCCACTACATGAACCTGACCGCCGGGGCGATCTTCCTGGTCACCAGCCTGCTGATGATGGCCGTGCTGGAGACGTCGGTCAACTTCCTCAACTTCTCCATGTCAACGGTCATCGTGTCGATGATCTTCGGTCTGATCCTGCTCGGCACCGGCCTCTACGACAAGGTCGGCACCGACGAACACGCCGAGGAGGAACGGCGCAACCGCCGGCACCCGATCTCCGAGGCCGGCACCCGCTGACCGGGCGGCCCCGGCCCGCAGACTCAACCCCGCCGGCGGGTGATCAACCCCGGCTTCGCCTCCAGGTGTGACAACCCGTTCCAGGCCAGGTTCACCAGATGCGCGGCGACCGTCTCCTTGCGCGGCTTGCGCACCTCCAGCCACCAGCGGCCGGTCAGCGCCACCATCCCCACCAGGGCCTGCGAGTACAACTCGGCCAGCTTCGGGTCGTACCCCCGGCTGGAGAACTCGGCGCCCAGGATGTGCTCCACCTGGTGCCCGACGTCGTTCATCACGCTGCTGAAGTTGCCCGTCGCCGACATCAGCGGCGACTCGCGGACCAGCACCCGGAACCCGCTGGTCTCCTCCTCGATGTAGGTCAGCAGGGCCAACGCCGCCTGCTCCAACAGCTCACGCGGGTGACCGGCGGTCAGCGCGGTGGTGATCCGGTCCAGCAGGGCGCGCACCTCGCGGTCGACCACCACCGCGTACAGCCCCTCCTTGCCGCCGAAATGCTCGTAGACCACCGGCTTGGAGACCTTCGCCCGGGACGCCACCTCCTCGATCGAGGTGGCGTCGAAGCCCTTCTCGGCGAAGATCTGCCGGCCGATCGAGATCAGTTGCTCACGGCGCTGGGCAGCCGACATGCGCACCCGGGACGCCGGCTTCGTGGCTGCCGCCGGCACCGCTCGCCGCCTGTCCCCGCTGCCGTCCGTCATGCCGTCACCTTGCCGGCGCTCGGTGACGCCCTGTCGTGGGATGTTCTTACCCGGAGTGTCCGTCCTCGTCGGCCACCCCGGACATACTGCCAGGCAATCCCCGACGGCCACCGTCCGGTGCTACTCCGGCGCTGCCGGGCGCACCAGTTTCGCCGCGATCCGCTCCGGCTTCGGCCAGCGTACGTCCCGCGCCGCGCCGACCCGTTCGAGCAGCCAGATCACCCGGGCCGAAACGTCCACCTGGCCCCGCAGCACCCCGTGCCGGGCGCTGGTCGGGTCGGCGTGGTGCAGGTTGTGCCAGCTCTCGCCGAAGGACAACAGCGCCAGCGGCCAGAAGTTCGACGCCCGGTCGCCCTGCCGCATGGCGAAGGGGCGCTCACCGTACACGTGGCATATCGAGTTGATCGACCAGGTGACGTGGTGCAGCAGCGAGATCCGGACCAGACCGCCCCAGAACAGCGCGCTCAGCGCCCCCGACCAGGTCCACGTCAGCAGCCCGCCCATCACCGCCGGTCCGAGCACCGAGACGACCACCAGCAGCGGGAAGAGTCGGTCCACCCGACGGGTGTCGCGGTCGGCGAGCAGGTCCGGGGCGAAGCGCGCCCGGTTGGACAGCTCCCGACCGAAGAGCCAGCCGACGTGGGCGTGGAAGAGCCCCTTCACCAACCCCCGGACGGTCTGCCCGTACCGCCAGGGCGAGTGCGGGTCGCCGTCCAGATCGGAGAAGGCGTGATGGCGTCGGTGGTCGGCCACCCACTGGATGATCTCGCCCTGGACCGCGAGGGAACCCGCCACCCCCAGCGCGATCCGCAGCGGGCGCGACGCCTTGAACGAGCCGTGGGTGAAGTATCGGTGGTAGCCGACAGTGATTCCCAGGCCGGAGAGCAGATACCAGCAGCCGGCGACGGCGAGGTCGGTCGCGCTCAACCAGCCACCCCAGGCGACCGGCGCCGCGGCGACCAGGGCCAGGAAGGGTACGACCACGAACGCCCAGAGCGCGACCAGGATGCCTCTGGACTGCGGGCCCTGGGTGAGCGGCTTCGGGCCGGTGCCGGCAGGTTGCGTCAGGGAGGTCGACATGGCACCTCGCAGCAGGGAGATTACGCCTACGTCACCGTAACCCAGGCTGCCGTCCCGGCGCGGTGAACAGTTGTGCGGATGAATGAATGTACTGTCGTACCGGCGCGCTGTGGAGCGAGCGTCAGTGAGGTCGCCAGCGCCTCGCGGCAGACGCTAAGCTGTCTTGCGTCACAGTCGGCCGTGGTGTAATTGGCAACACCCGGGTCTTTGGTACCCGTGTTTCAGGTTCGAACCCTGGCGGCCGAGCGTTCTCTGACACCCGACCCGCCGGTTGGGGTATGGGACGAAGTGCCTCCGCAGTCTGGTTAGCATGGCCGCGAGACTGTCGCCTTCCCGACGGGAGCAACGTCGTGTCCCAGCCCCACCTCCGCACCATCGTCGTGCTCGCCGCCGGTGAGGGTAAGCGGATGAAGTCGGCGCTGCCCAAGGTGCTGCACCCGCTGCTCGGCCGTACCCTGCTCGGTCACGTGCTGGCCGCCGCCACGCCGCTGGGCGCGGACCGCACGGTGGTGGTGGTCGGCCACGGCGCCGAGCAGGTGCGGGCGCACCTTACCGAGATCGCCCCGGCCGCCACCCCGGTCCTGCAGTCCGAGCAGCTCGGCACCGGCCACGCGGTACGGATCGCGCTGGACGCCGTGCCGGACGCCACCGGGACCGTCGTGGTGATCAACGGGGATGTGCCGCTGCTGCGGGCCGAGACCGTCGCCGCGCTGGTGGAGGCGCACGAGGTCGAACGCGCGGCGGCCACCGTGCTCGCCGCCGAGGTGCCCGACCCGACCGGCCTGGGCCGGATCGTGCGGGACGCCGCCGGCCGGCTGGAGCAGATCGTCGAGGAACGGGACGCGAGCCCGGCACAGCGCGAGCTGCGGGAGATCAACGCGGGCATCTACGCGTTCGACGTGGCCCGGCTGCGGGATGCGCTGGGCAAGCTTTCCACGGACAACGACCAGGGCGAGGAGTACCTCACCGACGTCTTCGGTCTGCTGGTCTCGGCGGGCGAGCCGGTGGGCGTGCACGTGGCGGCGGACCACGTGGAGACGCTGGGCTGCAACGACCGGGTGGAGTTGGCCAGCCTGCGCCGACTGCTGCGCGACCGGGTGAACGAGGCCTGGATGCGCAGCGGGGTGAGCATCCTCGACCCGGAGACCACCTGGATCGACGTCACCGCCACGGTGGCCCGGGACGCGGTGGTCGACCAGAACACGCAGCTGCGCGGCGCGACGGTGGTGGGCGCGGAGGCGGTCGTCGGGCCGGACGTCACCCTGGTCGACACCGTGGTGGGGCCGGCTGCGACGGTGCTGCGCAGCCACGCGGTGGGCGCCGAGGTGGGGCCGGGGGCGAGCGTCGGGCCGTACGCGTACCTGCGGCCGGCGGCGCGGTTGGCCGAGGGGTCCAAGGTCGGCACGTTCGTCGAGGTGAAGAACTCCGAGGTGGGCGCGGGCGCGAAGGTGCCGCACCTGTCGTACGTCGGGGACGCGACGATCGGCGCGAAGGCGAACATCGGCGCGGCGACGATCTTCGTGAACTACGACGGGGTGAACAAGCACCGCACCACGGTCGGTGAGGCGGCCTTCATCGGCTGCGACACCAGCCTGATCGCCCCGGTGGAGGTAGGTCCGGGAGCGTACGTGGCGGCAGGTAGCGCGATCACCCAGGATGTGCCGGCCGGTGCGCTCGGGGTGACCCGGGCGCCGCAGCGTGCCATCGAGGGCTGGGTGGCGCGCAAGCGTCCGGGTACGGCGTCGGCCGCGGCGGCGGAGCGGGCGGGACGTGGGTCGGTGGAGGCCGCTTCCGCAAGCGAAGGTGAGGCAACCCACGGGGCCACGGAGACGGTGGGTGGCGGGTTGACGGCGGGGGATACTGCAACCGAATAGTCCCCGGCCACACCGCCGCCGGGTACCACCGACCAACGGGAGCAGACGGGCCCATGGGCAGCATCGTCGCCGAAAACCGCAAGAGCCTGATGCTCTTCTCCGGACGTGGCTTTCCGGAGCTGGCGAAGGAGATCGGTGAGGTGCTCGGCGTCGCGCCGACGCCGGCCGACGCGTACGACTTCGCCAACGGCGAGATTTTCGTACGGTTCAAGGACTCGGTGCGTGGTTCGGACGCCTTCGTGGTGCAGTCCGTCACGCACGGGGTCAACACCTGGGTCATGGAAACCCTGATCATGGTGGACGCGTTGAAGCGGGGTTCGGCCAAACGGATCACTGTGGTCCTGCCGTTCTACCCGTACTCGCGGCAGGACAAGAAGCACCGGGGTCGGGAGCCGATCTCGGCCCGCCTGGTGGCCGACCTGCTGAAGACGGCGGGCGCGAACCGGATCCTCACGGTCGACCTGCACACGGCGCAGATCCAGGGCTTCTTCGACGGTCCGGTGGACCACCTGTTCGCGATGGATGTGCTGGCCGAGTACGTGGAGCGCAAGTTCGCGGGCCGGCCGATGACGGTGGTCGCGCCGGACTCGGGCCGGGTGCGGGTGGCGGAGCGCTGGACGGACCGGCTGGGTGGCTGCCCGCTGGCGTTCATCCACAAGACCCGGGATCCGTTGAAGCCGAACCAGGTGGTGGCGAACCGGGTGGTCGGTGAGGTCGAGGGCCGGATCTGCCTGATCGTCGACGACATGATCGACACGGGTGGCACGATCACCAAGGCCGCCGAGATCCTGAAGGAGTCGGGGGCGGCGGAGATCGTGGTGGCCTCGACCCACGCCCTGTTGTCGGATCCGGCGACCGAGCGGTTGAAGAACAGCCCGATCAGCGAGGTGGTGGTGACGAACACGTTGCCGCTGCCACCGGAGAAGCAGCTCGACAAGATCACTGTGCTGTCCATCGCGCCGCTGCTGGCCCGGGCGATCCGGGAGGTCTTCGACGACGGTTCGGTGACCACCCTCTTCGGTGGCCTGAGCTGACTCGGCGAGCGTGGCGGGCCCGGGGCGGGCGGTCCGGGCCGGTCAGGGTGGCGCCCGGCGGGCGGTCAGGGTGGCGTCCGGCGGGGCGGCCTGGCGGACGACGCCGCCGGCGGACGGCCGTGGGCGTGAATGAGGGGGACTGCCGCCAACCCCGGAACCGGCTCGGGTAGACTGGCACGGTTGCCACGGCGAGGGTGCCCGGCGGGCCGCTGAAAAGCACCGCACGGAGGCACCGTCATCGACGCGGTGCTCCGGGCAGTCGTTCATGACGCATGAGCCCCTGCGAGCCCCTCGCCCAGCACCGCCAGACGACAAGCCGCCGCAGCGAAGCATCAGGAGTTTCCCCGTGTCCGAGGTAAAGATCAGCGCCGAGCCACGTACCGAGTTCGGCAAGGGTGGTGCCCGCCGTACCCGCCGGGCCGGCAAGGTGCCCGCCGTGCTGTACGGCCACGGCGAGAAGCCGAAGCACATCGCGCTTCCCGCGCTGGAGTTCGCCGCCGCGATCCGCAAGGGCGGCGCCAACCAGCTCTTCGCGATCGAGGTCAGTGACGGCACCCAGGTGTTGGCGCTGCCGAAGGCTATCCAGCGTGACCCGATCAAGGACACCTTCGAGCACGTCGACCTGTTGCTGGTCCGCCGGGGCGAGAAGGTCACCGTGGAGGTCCCGGTCCAGCTGACCGGTGAGGCCGCCAAGGACACCCTGATCGTGCACGATCACGACACCCTGTCGGTGACCGCCGACGCGACCAGGGTTCCGGACCACCTGGAGGCCTCGATCGAGGGCCTGGAGGCCGGCAACCAGGTCACCGCCGCCGACGTGGAGCTGCCGGCCGGCGTCGAGCTGGCCGCCGACCCGGAGACCCAGGTCGCCTCGGTGACCGCCGCCCCGACCGCCGAGCAGCTCGAGGCGACCCTGCCCGAGGTCGAGGCCGTCGAGGCCGAGGTCGAGGCGGGGGTTGGCGAGGTGACCGCCGAGTCGTCCGAGGGCGCCGAGGCCGGCGAGCCGGCTGCCGCCGGTGGCGAGGAGACCGCCGAGGCGAAGACCGAGGCCTGATCGGTCCGCAGCGTTGCCGGCAGGCGTCCCCGAACCGTCGGGGGCGCCTGCCGGCGTTTCGGGACAGGCGTGATACCGGGAGGGACGGGACGTGACGGACGAGGCGGGGCCGTGGCTGGTGGTCGGCCTGGGCAATCCCGGCCGGGAGTACGCCGGCAACCGGCACAACGTGGGTTTCATGGTGACCGACCTGTTGGCGGGGCGGTTGGGCGCGAAGTTCGGCCGGCACAAGCGGGCGGTGGCCGAGGTGGCCGAGGGGCGGCTGGGTTTCGGTGGGCCGAAGCTGGTGCTGGCGAAGCCGTTGACGTACATGAACCTGTCGGGCGGGCCGGTGGTGGCGCTGGCCCAGTTCCACAAGATCCCCGCGGACCGGGTCGTCGCGGTGCACGACGAGCTGGACATCCCGTACGGCCAGTTGCGGATCAAGCTCGGCGGTGGCGAGGGCGGGCACAACGGCCTGCGCTCGATGTCGAAGTCGCTGGGGACGAAGGAGTACGTGCGGGTGCGGTTCGGCATCGGCCGCCCACCGGGGCGGCAGGATCCGGCGGACTACGTGCTGTCGGATTTCGGGGCAGTGGAGCGTAAGGAGTTGGAGTTTCTGGTGGACCGGGCGGCGGACGTGGTGGAGTCGGTGGTCACCAAGGGTGTCGAGCCGACCCAGAACGCGTATCACGGCGGGTGAGGCGCGGGCCTGCCGGCGGGAAGCCGGTAGTCTGCGCCTTCGTGACGTGGCGCGACCGGCGACGTGGGCCGCGCGAGGCGACGGGAGCGTGGTGTGGGCAGTCCTCCGATGATCGACGGCGCGTTCGCCCGGTGGCTGGCGGCGCGGGCCGGGCAGGCGCTGCTGGCGTTGCGTGCGGAGCTGGGGTTCGAGGACCCGGGCGCGTTGAAGGCGGCGGGGGACAAGATCTCCCACGAGCTGATCCGCACCGAGCTGGCGAGGTGGCGACCGGGCGACGCGGTGCTCTCCGAGGAGGACGAGGGGTCGCGGCTGGCCTGGGCGGCGGAGGTGAGCACCGGGGCGGTGTCCCGGCTGACCGCGGACCGGGTGTGGATCATCGACCCGCTGGACGGCACCCGCGAGTTCGCCGAGGAGGGGCGCGCGGACTGGGCGGTGCACGTGGCGCTCTGGGCGCGGAACGCACCGGCGCCGCACGGGCTGGTGGCG
>NZ_SMKN01000209.1 GCF_004348675.1 Micromonospora sp. KC606
GTGGCGTCCGCCGCGTCGCGTGGCGACCTGTCGTACTCCTCGGGCAGGATGCAGGCGTGCGCCCTGACCGAGACGAGCAGCTGACCGGAGCCCACCGATGACCGACGACCTGCTCGACGGCCCGGGCGAACCGGTCGGCCGGGTGCTCGGCACCGCCGACGCCACCCCGCTGACGTTCTGGACCGCCGTCTCCCCCGACAGCTACCTCCAACTCGACGACGTGGTGGTCACCCGCCGCGAGCTGCCCGACCGGGAGCCGGTCACCATCGCCGGGGTGGTCACCCAGGTCCGGGCCCGACACGAGGGCGCCCAGTTCGACTCGGACGTCTTCGCCATCGCCGACGGCACCCTGCCCGCCCAGGTGCAGGAGGCTGCCGAGATCACCACCACCCGGGTCGACCCGGAGCTCTACGTGCCGCCCGCGCCGGGCGCGGCGGTCTACCGGGCCGAGGGCGACGCCCGGGCTCGGGCCCTGCACTTCGACCGGATGGAGCGACGGATCCCGATGGGCATGGGGCGCGACGGCGTGCCGGTCTACCTCAACGCCGACTTCCTCGACGGCACCCGGGGCGCGCACGTCTCGATCTCCGGCATCTCCGGCGTGGCCACCAAGACCAGCTTCGCCACCTTCCTGCTCTACTCGGTCTTCCGGTCCGGCGTGCTCGGCGGCGACGCGGTCAACGCCAAGGCGCTGATCTTCAACGTCAAGGGTGAGGACCTGCTCTTCCTCGACCACCCCAACGCCCGGCTCGACGACGCCACCCGGGCCGGGTACGCGCGGCTCGGGCTGGACGCCGGGGCCTTCCCCGACGTGCGGGTGTACGCCCCGCCGCGGGTCGGCGACCCCGCCGGCACACCCGACGTCAGCAGCCGGCTCACCGGGGTGGACAGCTTCTACTGGACGCTGAGCGAGTTCTGCGCCGACCGGCTCCTGCCGTACGTCTTCGCCGACGCCGACGACGAGCGCCAGCAGTACACGATGGTGGTGCACTCGGTCACCGCCCACCTGGCCCGGTACGCCCAGCCCGCCGACGGCGGGGTGAGCGTCGACGGCACCCGGCTGGGCACGTACGCCGACCTGGTCGACCACATCGTCGAGCAGCTCAACGACGACGAGACCCGGGGCGACTGGGCCGGCAGCGCGGTCGGACTGGGCACCGTCAACGCGTTCGCCCGCCGGCTGATCGGCAGCAAGAAGGACCTGGGCCGGCTGATCCGGGGTGACCTGGCCGTCCGCCGCCCGCACTCGATCAACACCGCGGAGTCCGCCCAGGTCACCGTGGTCGACCTGCACAACCTGCCCGACCGCGCGCAGCGCTTCGTGGTCGGCGTGACGCTCAGGGGCGAGTTCGAGCGCAAGGAGAAGGCCGGCACCGCCAAGCCGCTGCTCTTCGTCGTCCTCGACGAGCTGAACAAGTACGCCCCGCGCGAGGGTTCCTCCCCGATCAAGGAGGTCCTGCTCGACATCGCTGAGCGGGGCCGCTCCCTCGGGGTGATCCTGGTCGGCGCGCAGCAGACGGCGAGCGAGGTGGAACGCCGGATCGTCACCAACTCGGCGATCCGGGTGGTCGGCCGGCTCGACCCGGCCGAGGCGTCCCGGCCCGAGTACGGCTTCCTCCCGCCGGCCCAACGCCAGCGGGCGCTGCTGGCCAAGCCGGGCACCATGTTCGTCAACCAGCCCGACATCCCGGTCCCGCTCTGCCTGGAGTTCCCCTTCCCGGCCTGGGCGACCCGGGTCTCCGAGGCGGGCCGCCCGCCGTCGCAGACGCTGCGCTCGATCACCCAGTCGGCCGACCCGTTCGCGGTGGTCGGTTCCGGCGCCTCCGACGACGACATCCCGTTCTAGGGGGCACCGGTGAGCGCGAGGAGTGAGCCCGCGAGCCCCGCAGCCGCGAACGAAAGGCCGGCACCGGTGAGCGCGAGGAGTGAGCCCGCGAGCCCCGCAGCCGCCAACGAAAGGTTGGCACAGCCATGAGGATCCTGCACACCTCGGACTGGCACGTCGGCAAGGTGCTCAAGGGCCAGTCCCGTCTCGAGGAGCACAAGCAGGTGCTCGCCAACGTCATCGAGATCGCGGTCGCCGAGCGGCCCGACCTGGTGATCGTCGCTGGTGACCTGTACGACACCGCCGCCCCCACACCGGAGGCGACCCGGCTGGTCACCCGGGCGTTGACGGCGCTGCGGCGGACCGGAGCCGACGTGGTGGCGATCGGCGGCAACCACGACAACGGCGCGGCGTTGGACGCGCTTCGCCCCTGGGCCGAGGCGGCCGGCATCACCCTGCGCGGCAGCGTCCGGGAGAACCCGGCCGAGCACGTGATCGACGGCGTGACCCGCGACGGCGAGCGCTGGCAGCTCGCCGCGCTGCCGTTCCTGTCCCAGCGCTACGCCGTCCGCGCGGTGGAGATGTACGAGCTGACCGCCGCCGAGGCCACCCAGACGTACGCCGATCACCTGGGGCGGGTGCTCACCCGGCTGACCGAGGGCTTCACCGAGCCGGACCGGGTGCACCTGGTCACCGCCCACCTCACCGTGGTCGGGGCGTCGACCGGCGGCGGTGAACGGGACGCGCACACCGTGCTCGGCTACGCGGTGCCGGCCTCGGTCTTCCCCGGCACCGCGCACTACGTGGCGCTGGGTCACCTGCACCGCGCCCAGCGGGTGATCGGGCCCTGTCCGGTGCGCTACAGCGGCAGCCCGATCGCGGTGGACTTCGGCGAGCAGGAGAACGTCCCCTCGGTGACACTGGTCGAGGTCACCGCCCGCACCGCCGCGCGGGTCCGGGAGGTGCCGGTGCCGGCGGCGGTGCCGCTGCGCACGGTCCGGGGCACCCTCGCCCAGCTCGCCGAGGCGACCCCACCGCAGGGCTGGCTGCGGGTGTACGTCCGCGAGCAGCCCCGCGCCGGGCTGCGCGAGGAGGTGCAGGAGCTGCTCCCCCGGGCCCTGGAGATCCGGATCGACCCGGAGCTGGTCCCCGCGCCCGGGTCCGGCACCCGGACCGCCCAGCGGGCCGGCCGGTCCCCCCGCGAGCTCTTCGCCGACTACCTCGACAGCCGGGGCCACGACGACGAGGGGGTACGGGAACTCTTCGACGAGCTCTTCGAGGAGGCGGACCGCTGATGCGCCCGATGCGACTGGACATGGCGGGCTTCACCGTCTTCCGCGCCGAGACCACCGTCGACTTCACCGACGCGGACTTCTTCGCGCTGGTCGGCCCGACCGGCTCCGGCAAGTCCACCGTGCTGGACGCGATCTGCTTCGCCCTCTACGGCACGGTGCCCCGCTGGGGCGGCACCCGAGGGCTGGCCAACGCGCTCGCGCCGTCGGCCACCGAGGCCCGGGTCCGGTTGGTCTTCGAGTCCGCCGGGGACCGTTACGTGGCCACCCGGGTGGTCCGCCGGGACGGCCGGGGCAACGTCAAGACCGCCAACGCCGGGTTGCAGCTCATGCCGCCCGGTTTCGACATCACCAAGCTCGACACCGGGCTCAGCCCGGAGGACCTGGGCGAGGTGGTGGCCGGCACCCCCGCCGAGATGGAGGGCGCGGTGCTGGCGGCGGTCGGGCTGCCGTACGAGCAGTTCACCTCCTGCGTGGTGCTGCCGCAGGGGCAGTTCGCCGACTTCCTGCACGCCAAGCCGGCGACCCGGCAGCAGATCCTGGTCAACCTGCTCGGCCTCGGCGTCTACGAGCAGGTGCAGAAGCGCGCCACGGAGCGGGCCGGACAGGCCGAGGCGAAGTTGGAGACGGTCGACCGAATGCTCGCCGGGCTGACCGACACCGACGACGCGACGCTGGACGCGGCGACCGCCCAGGTACGGCGCATGCGGGAGCTGGCCGGGGCGGTCGCCGCGGCCGTGCCCGAGCGGGAGCGGGCGCGGGCGGCGACGCGGGCGGCGACGGCGGCGCTGGCCGACCTGGACGCTGACCTGGCCGGGCTGGCCGGGGTGCGGGCGCCGGACGGGGTGGCCGAGGTGGCCCGCGCGGTGACCGACGCGCGGGCGGCGACCGGGGAGGCCGCCGGCGCGGTGGCGCTGGCCGAGGAGCGGGAGGAGAAGCTACGCGGCGAACTGGCCGCCCTCGGTGACGAGAGCAGCCTCCGGCTGCTGCTGCGGGCGTACGCCGACCGGGAGAAGCTGACCGCCGAGGCCGAGCGGGTCCGGGCGGCGGTCGGGGCGGCCGGGGCCGAGCACGACGCGGCGGTGGCGGCGCTCGCCGCGGCCCGGGAGGCGGCGGCGCGGGCCGACGCCGACCTGGAGGCCGCGTTCCACGCCCACGAGGAGGCGAAGGCGACCGACCAGGCCGTCGCGCTGCGGGCGCATCTCACCGACGGGGCGAGGTGCCCGGTCTGCGAGCAGACGGTGGCCCGGGTGCCGCCGCTGCCGGCGGGCTCGGCGGTCGCCGCGGCGACCGCCGCCGGCAAGGCCGCGCGGGCCGCCACGAAGGCCGCTCACGCGCTGGTCGCGGAACGGGACACGGCCGCCCGGGAACTCGAACGGGTACTGGTGCACGCCCGGGCCCGGCAGGAGCAGCTCACGACCCGGCGGTCCGAGCTGGACGGCCAGCTCGCCGGGGCCGCCACGCCGGCCGCGCTGGGCACGGCGCTGGACGAGCACGCCCGGCTGCGCCGGGCTCTGGACGAGGCGGCGGCGGTGGTCCGCGCCGGGCGTGACGCCGCCCGCCGGACCCGGGGGGCGCTGGACGCGGCCGAGGAGCGGTTGCGCGCCGCCTGGCGGGGCTTCGACGCGGCCCGGGACGGGTTGGCCCGGTTCGCTCCGCCGGCCGCCGACCGGGACGACGTCGCCGGGGCCTGGGCCACCCTGGTCGGATGGGCCGCCGAGCAGGCCCGGCGGCGGCAGGCCGAGCGGCCTGGGCTGGCCGACGCGGTGGCCCGTGCCGAGGCGGACGCGACTGCGGTCGAGGACCGGATCGTGGCCCTGCTCGCCGACGCCGGGCTGCCCCGCGACGACGACCCGGTCCGGGCCGTCGCGGTGGCGGCGGAACGCGCCGAGGCGGAGCGGCGGCGGCTGGAGGAACGCCGCGAACAGGCCGCCGAGCTGCGCGGGCAGCGGGCCGAGCACGAGCGGCGGGCACGGACCGCCCGGGCCCTCGCCGGGCACCTGCGAGCCAACAACTTCGAGCGGTGGCTGCTCGCCGAGGCGCTCGACCTGCTGGTGGACGGGGCCTCGGGAATCCTGCGCGACCTGTCCCAGGGCCAGTACGACCTGGTCCACGACAAGGGCGAGTTCTTCGTGGTCGACCACCACGACGCGGGGTTGCGCCGGGGGGTGCGCACCCTGTCCGGGGGTGAGACGTTCCAGGCGTCGCTGGCCCTGGCGCTGGCCCTGTCGGAGCAGCTCGCCGGCTTGTCCACCACCACGGCGAGTCTGGAGTCGATCGTGCTGGACGAGGGCTTCGGCACGCTGGACGCGGCCACCCTGGACACCGTCGCGGCGACCCTGGAGGGCCTGGCCGCGCGGGGTGACCGGATGGTCGGCGTGGTCACCCACGTGCCGGCGCTGGCCGAGCGGATCCCGGTGCGTTTCGAGGTTCGCAAGGACGCGCGGACGGCCCGGATCGAACGGACCGGTCTGTGAGCGCGGGCGACGCGGCGTGCCGGAGCCGGACGACCACGACGGCGCGGGCGGCGACGTGACCGGGCCACGGCTGTTCGTCGACGCGTGGGATCCGTCGTACGGCGCCTCCTTCGAGGCGGCGCCGGGCGGGCCGGCCACGCCGAGCAGCGCCCAGGTCGACGCGGACGTCGAGCTGCCCGCGGTGGATTGGCGGGCGGTTGGTCCCCGCCCAGGGCTGCGCGCGCCGGACGTGGTGCTGCTGGTCGACGGGGTGCGCCGGATCGACGCCAGCGTCTGGACGGCCGAGGAGGACGGCGCGTCGTACCCGGGTGTCGCGGCCTCGTACGCGGCCGGGGTGGTCCGGTGCGATCTGGAGCGCGGGGCTGCGGAGCTGGCCGGGGCGAGGGTCGGCCGGGGCCTGTTCACCGCCAGCCCGTCGGCCGAGGAGGTGGTCTGCGGGCGGGTGCGCTATCCGGTGCACCGGGTGGGCGGCGCGGGCGAGCTGAGCAAGCTGCCCACCGCCGTGCAGGCGCCGCTGACCGCGCTGGAGGTGCAGGTCTCCGACGCCGCCCGCACCGACGGAGACCTGCTGGTGGTGGACGGTCCGCTGCGGGCCCGCCGCCAGTTGCCACGCACCCTCGGGTACATCAAGACCCAGCACAGCCAGTACCTCGACGCCCGGCTGACCTCCGTGGTGACCGGGCTGCGCCCGGGGGAGCGCTCGCCGGTGTTCCGGTTGGGCACCGCCTGGGGCGGCTTTTCCTGGTACCTCCGCCTCCCGGTGTCGCTGGGGGCCCCGTGGGCCGGCATCGTCCGGCTGGAGTGCTCGGCCGAGCTGCCGCCGGAGGAGGCGGTCGCCCTGGCCGACCTCTCGCTGGTCACGCTGCCCCGATTCGCCTCCTCGCCGTACAAGGACCCCAGGGCCCCACAGAATCTGGTGCCCATCGCGGGGTTGGAGCGGCGGCTCCGCGCGCTGCTGGGCGACGCCCGGCTGCTGCACCGGGCGCTGACCATGGCCACCCGCGCCCGCGGGCCGTTCGGCTGATGGGCCGCCGCCGAGACGACGACCGAATCGTCGTGCCGGTCGACACCGGCCGGGCCGAGCTGGTGCCGGACCGGGACCGCCCCCACTCCTGGACGCTGCTGCTGGACGGCGCACCGCAGTCGCACGTGGACCTCGCCGACCCGACCCACCTGGAGTTCGAGTACGTGCGCCGGCTCGGCGCGGCGCTGGACCTGCTCGCCCCGCCCGGCACGCCGCTGCGGGTGCTGCACCTGGGCGGCGGCGCGTTGACCATGCCCCGGTACGTGCAGGCCACCCGCCCCGGTTCGACCCAGCGGGTGTCCGAGGTGGACGGCGCGCTGGTCGAGCTGGTCCGTCGGGTGCTGCCCTGGCCCGCCGACCCCCGGCTCAAGGTGCGGGTCGCCGACGCCCGCGCCACCCTGACCGCCACCCGTGACGGCGCGTACGACGTGGTGGTCGCGGACGTGTTCGCCGGGGCCCGCACCCCCGCCCACCTGACCAGCGTCGAGTACGCTGCCGAGGTGGCCCGGGTGCTGACCCCGTCGGGCTGGTACCTGGCGAACCTCGCCGACGGCCCGCCACTGCGGCACGCGCGCGCCCAGGTCGCCACGGTCCGCGCGGTGCTGCCGCATGCCTGTGTGGTGGGTGACGCGGCGGTGCTGCGCGGGCGGCGCTACGGCAACCTGGTGCTGGTGGCCGGCCGGGTGACGCCGCCGGTGCCGGCGCTGACCCGGCGGGCCGCCGGGGACTGGTTCCCCGGCCGGGTGCTGGCCGGCGCGGAGCTGGACCGGTTCACCGGCGGGGCCTCGGTCGTCCACGACGCCACCGCCACCGACTCCACGCCACCCCCACCCGGAATTTTTTCGGTGCCCCGTTGATCCGTCGGCTGCTGCGGTCCGTACCTTGGGTCGGCCCTCCCCGTGGGCCCGCTGATGTCATAGGACAGCAGGAGGTCTGCATGAGTGCGGTCGCGGTTGGTCTGCACGGCGACATGGCCAGGCCTGGGTGGATGTTCGCCCAGGCCCAACCCCAGTCCCGTGCCTCGCGGTCGACCCGAGGGGTCGACGCCGACCCCGCCGGGCGCCAGCACGGCCCGGTGACGCCGCAACCGGCGCCCGGGCGCCACCAGGCGATGTCTCCTGAGGCCAGTCACTCCGACCAGCTGATCCGGCTGCTGTACGCCGAACACGCCGGGCCGCTGCTGATGTTCGTCATGCGGCTGACCGGCGGTGACCGGCAACGCGCCGAGGACATCGTGCAGGAGACCCTGTTGCGGGCCTGGCGCAACGCGCACCGGCTGGGCACCCAGGGCCAGGGCTCGCTTCGCCCCTGGCTGGTGACGGTGGCCCGGCGGATCGCGATCGACGAGCACCGCAGTGAGCAGGCCCGGCCGGCCGAGACGTACGACCGGGACCTCACCGCGTTCGCCGAGGCGGACAGCACCGACCGGGTGCTGCGCACCATGACGGTGGCGGACGCGCTGCGTACGCTGAGCCAGTCCCACCGGGAGATCCTGGTGGCGACGTACTTCCGGGGCCGCACGGTGCCGGAGGCCGCGGAGGAGCTGGGCCTGCCGCTCGGCACCGCCAAGTCGCGGGTCTACTACGCGCTGCGCGCGCTGCGCACGGCCCTGCAGGAGAGGGGGGTGACGGAATGAGCCGGGCTGACCACATGGATGTCGCCGCGTACGCGCTCGGGGTGTTGGACCCGCAGGACACCGAACGGTTCGAGGAGCACCTCGCGGCCTGCTGGGCCTGCGCCGCCGAACTGGAGACCATGGTGCCCGTGGTGGGCCTGCTCTCCGACATCGACGGCGAGACGATGATGGCGATGGAGCACACGGCGACGGACCCAGCGCTGCTGGACCGTACGCTGGTGGCGGTGCGCACCCACCGGCGGCGCGCGCGGTTGCGTCAGGTGCTGTCGATGGCCGCCGCCGTGGTGGCGGTCGGCGCGCTCAGCGGCGTCGGCGTGGCCACCCTGGGCATCGGCGACAACGGCGGCCAGGTGGTCGCCGGCCCGTCGCAGTCCCCGCCGTCGGTGCCGGGGCCGCAGAGCACGCAGCCGTCCGGCTCGGCCCCGGGCCCCGGTGTGGGCGGGCCCAACGAGATTCAGGGTAAGCAGTACGACGCGGTCGACAGCGGCACCGGCGTGCGGGCCACGATGTGGCTGGCGAACAAGCAGTACGGCACCTGGATCGGGTTCAACCTGACCAAGCTGCCCGGTCCGCGCACCTGCCGGCTGGTGGTCATCCGCAAGAACGCCACCACCGAGGTGGTCTCCACCTGGGCGGTGCCGGGCACCGGGTACGGCACGAACACCAACCCGCAGGACCTCCAGTTGGAGGCGTCCACCGCGGCGCCGAAGAACGACATCGCGAAACTGCAGGTGCAGTCGGTGGACGCGAACGGGGTGGCGAGTCCGCTGGTGACCGTCGTCCCCTGACGTTCCCGCCCGCACAAAACGGCGCCGGCCCGCACGGGTCGGCGCCGTTTTCGGCGTTTCCGCCGCTCGGAGCGGTGGTTGTGGCGGTACACGCACGGACGCCCGGATTGGTTCAATGACATTTTGTGAAATTGACCACGGCCATTCGTTCAACCTTGACACCAGACCCTCCGTACTACTCGGTGAACTACCAAGAATGAGGAGGGCACGTGGCACAGATGAAGCGATCCGTCATCGTCGCGAGCGCGATGGTCGCACTTTCGGCCTGCGCTCCGGCAGGCTATGACGGGGCGAACACCGGCGCCGCCGAGCCGGTCGCCGTCGCCGCGGCCGAGCCCACCGCGGCGGTCGAGCCGGCCGCGTCCGCCGTGCCTGAAGCGTCCGGCGTCCCGGGGGTGTCCGCCTCGCCCGCCGCGCCCGGTGAACAGCCCCCGCTACCCGCCGACGTGCAGTTGACCGACACTCTCGTCGGCAAGAGCGTGGCCCGGATGGGCAAGGTCGTCACCGACCAGGAGGGGTTCATCCTCTACCGGTTCGACAAGGACTCCGACAACCCGCCGTCGTCGAACTGCGTCGACAAGTGCGCCGCGGTGTGGCCGCCCGCGCTGACCGACGGCAACCCGCAACTGGAGGGCGTCTCCGACGACAAGGTCGGCACCGTCACCCGCCAGGACGGCACCCGTCAGATCACCATCGGCGGCTGGCCGGTCTACCGCTACATCGGCGACAAGAAGCCCGGCCAGTGGAAGGGCCAGGGTGTCGGTGGCACCTGGTTCGTGATCCAGCCGAACGGCAAGAAGAACCTCGAGTGCATGCCGACCGGCACCCCGAAGGCGGTCGAGCCGCCGGCCGGCAGCTACTGATCGGCCGCCCACCGAGACGCGGTGGCCGGCCGCAGCCGGGGAGGGCGCGGCTGGCCACCGTCACGGATCCGGACGCCGACGTAACCGGCAGCGTCGAGCGTCCCGGTCGTGGCGCCGGCCCATCGCGGGCCGGCGCCACGGTTCCTTCTCCCGCCGGATCCCTCCCCCACGGTTCCCCGGGTGCGGACAAGGGCGGCG
>NZ_SMKN01000020.1 GCF_004348675.1 Micromonospora sp. KC606
CACCGGCCCCGCACCGCCACCGGCCCGCTCCCCCCGCGCCACCTGCTCGGCAACCACCCGCGCGGTCAACGCCGGCGCCCCACACACGTCCAGCACCGCCAGCGCCAACTCCGCAGGCAGGTCAGCCGGCAGCACCGCCGCGATCGACCGCGCGAACAGCACCGCGTACCCGTCGCACGGCACCTGCTCGCTGCGCCCGTCCCAGCGCGTCAATCCGTCGAGGATCCGCAGCGGCGTCAACGTCAGCGACACCAGCGTCGCCACCCGGTCGCCGACGGCCAGCCCCAGCGGAGACCGCCGGCCGACCTCATCCACCGTGCCGATCAACATCCCGCCGGAGCCCGTCACCGGGTTCTGCATCTTGCCCCGAGTCGAGATGATCTTCAGCACCTCGGCGCGGACCTTCTCCCCGTCGCCGCCGTGTTTCTCCGACAACTGCCGGAAGCTCGCCGCGTCCAGGTTCAGCCGCTCCACCCGGATGCGCACCTCGTTCGGGGCGATCCGCAGGTCGGTGTCCAACCGCCACGCCGCCTGCGGCAGTACCCCCGCCGGTTCCACAACGCGGTGCAGACCCACCGGTGACGTCACGCCGACCTCCCCTGTCAGCCGCTCGAAGCCCCGGCCAGGGCTCGCATCGCGGGAAAACTTACGGCAGACTAATTTCTTCGCCGGATATTTTCCAGTAGCCTACGGGCCGCTGATCATCCGCACCCACGCACCGAGGAGGGGCCGTGACCCAGACCCAACCGGTTGAGACCATCCCTCAACCCCGTCACGCCCCGGTCGCCGCACCGACCGCCGGGCAGCCGTACGAATACCGCCGCAGCCCCCTGGTCGAACCCGACTGGACCCGCTTCCCCGGCTGGCGCCACATCACCCGCGAGCAGTGGGAGAACGCCCAGTGGCAGCGCGTCAACTGCGTCAAGAACATCAAGCAGCTGCGCGGCATCCTCGGTGACCTCGTCGACGAGACTTTCTACGCCGACCTGCAAGCCGACCAGAAGGCCCTGGCCACCATGTCCATGCTGGTCCCGCCGCAGATGCTCAACACCATGGTCCCGGTCGACCCCGTGACCACCGAGGCGTTCCTCGCCGACCCCATTCGGCGCTACATGATCCCCGTCGCCTCCGACCGGCGCACCGACTGGCCGTCCCACCCGTACGCCAGCCGCGACTCACTCCACGAACACGACATGTGGGTCGCCGAAGGCCTCACCCACCGCTACCCCACCAAGGTCCTCGCCGAACTGCTCTCGACCTGCCCGCAGTACTGCGGGCACTGCACCCGGATGGACCTGGTCGGCAACTCCACCCCCGCCGTCGACAAGCTCAAACTCACCCTCAAGCCCGTCGACCGCTACGACGCCCACATCAGCTACCTCAAGGCCCACCCCGGCGTCCGCGACGTGGTCGTCTCCGGCGGCGACGTCGCCAACGTCCCCTGGCGTAACCTCGAGTCCTACCTGATGCGGCTGCTCGAGATCGAAACCATCCGCGACATCCGCCTCGCCACCAAGGCCCTCATGGGCCTGCCCCAGCACTGGCTCCAGCCCGACGTCGTCGAGGGCCTGGAACGCGTCGCCCGCACCGCCGCCCGCCGCGGCGTGAACCTCGCCATCCACACCCACGTCAACCACGCCCAGTCGCTCACCCCACTGGTCGCCAAGGCCGCCCAGACCGCCCTCGACGTCGGCGTCCGCGACGTCCGCAACCAGGGCGTGCTCATGCGCGGCGTCAACGCCACCGCCTCCGACCTGCTCGACCTCTGCTTCGCCCTCCAGGGCGAGGCCGGCATTCTGCCGTACTACTTCTACCTGTGCGACATGATCCCCAATGCCGAGCACTGGCGCGTCCCCGTCTGGCACGCCCAGCAACTCCAGCACGACATCATGGGCTACCTGCCCGGCTACGCCACCCCGCGGATCGTCTGCGACGTCCCCTTCGTCGGCAAGCGCTGGGTGCACATGCTCACCGAGTACGACCGGGAGCACGGCATCTCGTACTGGACCAAGAACTACCGCACCTCCATCGAGTCGGCGGACCTGGAGGCGCTGAACAAGCGCTACGCCTACTACGACCCGATCGACACCCTGCCCGAGTCCGGGCAGACCTGGTGGGACATCCACCGCGACGACTGACCAACGCAGGCCGAGGCCCCGTCACCGGCGTGGTGACGGGGCCTCGGCACATCCGGCGGCGTGTCCGGTCAGCGCGTCGCGTCCCGAACGTCCTCGCCGCCCTCCTGCTTCCCGGCCTGCCCGGCGCGGGCGGCACTCTGCTGTTGAGCGCCCTCGGCACGCAACCGCTCGTTGTCGGTGACGTCGCCGATCCGCTCCCTTGCCACGCCGGCCAGCTCCTCTGCCTTGCTCTTCGCCCTGTCGGTGACCCTCATGTCGCCTCCTGCCGTTGCTGCCGGCCGTCCACGGGACCTCTGACCCCGTTCTCCTGTCGCGTGCCCGATCAGGCGTGGTCGAAACGGCGTTGTCGCCTGGCGTCTGAGGGCAGGGCCACGTGCTGTATCGCGTCCTAGGACGATAGGTTGGAACCTGCGCAGCGCGAAGCGGTCAGTCCATCAAAACGACCTCAAGTGACGGTAAGTAGCAGCGGCGAACGCACGCGAGCCGGGCCGTGCAGTCGGCGACGACCTCCGTAAGCCACCCGATCGCGTCACACGACCATGCGGCCAGTTCCCCACGCACACCACCCGTGGCGGGGCGGGCGAGCCGTGCCAGGAACTGTCGTGAAACGGCGATGGAAGGCCCGACCGGCGAACTCGGCGAACCACGCGACCGTTCGGATTGCCGGCACCGGCGCGTCGGCGGACGCCCTGAGGGGCCGAGGTGGTCTCGGCGCAGCGTCGACGGGTACTCGCCGCCGCTCACCCGCCACCGGGCGATCGGTTTCTCCGCCACGTCCGGGTTCACGTCCCGTACGGCTTCCTAGGACAATAGGTGGGTTGGTGGCTGCCGAGCCGGGACGGCGACGAACTGATTGACTGGGGGGATGAGCGAGATCCTCCTGGTCCGGCACGGTGAGACCACCTGGAGCGCCAACCGCCGACACACCTCGTACACCGACCTGGAGCTGACCCCCGACGGCGAGCGCCAGGCCCACGCGCTCGGCGGCGTGCTCGTCGGCCGGCGCTTCGCCCGGGTGCTGACCAGCCCGCGCCGGCGGGCCGTGCGCACCGCGCAACTCGCCGGGCTCATGGTCGACCGGACCGACGACGACCTCGTCGAGTGGAACTACGGCGAGTACGAGGGACGCACCACCGCCGACAACCACGCCGACCACCCGGACTGGAACCTCTGGACCGACGGCTGCCCGGGCGGCGAGTCCCCCACGCAGGTCGGCCAGCGGGTCGACCGGCTGCTCGCCCGGGTCACGCCCCTGCTGGACCGGGGTAGCGTCGCGCTCGTCGGGCACGCCCACTGCCTGCGCGTCGTCGGCGCCCGCTGGATCGGCCTGCCGCCCTCCGGCGGCGGAAAACTACGGCTGGACACCGCCACCGTCTCCGTCCTCGGATACGAGCACGGCCGGCCGGTCATCCTGCGCTGGAACGGTGGCTGAGCAGCTACCCTACCGGCCTGTCACGCAGCCTTGGCCGGGGCAATCGCGGCGCGCGCTGGCGGCCCGCCCACTGCACCTGCCCAGCGTCGCGGGGGGCGGTGAGCGGCCTGCCCCGGCCTGCCCCGGCGCCCAGCCTCTGGCCTCACCCAAGGTTCTCTGACTAAAGTCAGAGGATGGATGCGGCGCAGATTGACCAGGTGCGGCGGTTCAACCGCACCGTCACCGAACGCGTGGGCGTGCTCCACGACCGCTACCTGGGCCGCGACCGGCCGATCGGCGAGGCCCGGCTGCTCTGGGAGATCGGCGAGGCCGGCTTGGACGTGCGGCTCCTGCGTGAACGGCTCGGACTCGATTCCGGGTACGTCAGTCGGCTGCTGCGTTCCCTGGAAACCGACGGCCTGGCGACAGTGGAGCCGCAACTGCGGGACAGGCGTGTACGCACCGTCCGGCTCACCGAGAAAGGCCGAACGGAGCGCGCCCTGCTTGATGGCCGCAGTAACGAACTGGCCAGTTCCCTCCTCGAGCCACTCAATACCCCACAACGCGCCCGGCTGGTCGCGGCCATGGCCGAGGTCGACCGGTTGCTGACCGCCGCGACGGTCACTCTGGCCGTCGTCGACCCCGACCACCCCGACGCCCGGCACTGCCTGTTGTCCTACTTCGCTGAGCTTCGGCAGCTCTTCGAGACCGGCTTCGATCCCGCGCGCAGCCTGCTGCCCGACGCGGGCGAGCTCCGGCCGACTCGCGGCCTGTTTCTGGTCGCCCGGCTGCATGGCGAACCCATCGGTTGCGCCGGCGTGAAGCTGCCGCCCGGGGCGCCGGCAGAGATCAAGCGGATGTGGGTCGCCCCCCAGGCCCGCAGACTCGGCCTCGGCCGCCGGCTCCTGACCGAACTGGAGACCCGGGCCGCCCGGAACGGCTGTGACACGTTGCGCCTGGACACCAACAAGGCGCTAACCTCCGCGATCAACCTCTACCACTCCTTCGGCTTCCAGGAGGTCCCCGCCTTCAACAACGAGCCGTACGCCCACCACTGGTTCGAGAAACGGGTCACCGCACCGTCGTACCCGACCGAGGCGGCGTGACAAGCCGCTAGCCGGCGTCGCGCGCGCGGCGCCCCGACTCCCCCAGCGGGATCTTCGGCGGACGCCCCTCGTACGGGGTGGAGAGCACCACCGTCGTGCGGGTCGTGACGTTCGCGGCGGTGCGGATCTCCTGGAGCACCCGCTCCAGGTCCGCCGGACCGGCCACCCGCACCAGCAGCAGGTAGAAGTCCTCCCCCGCCACCGAGTAGCAGGAGTCGATCTCCGGCAGGTGGGCCAGCCGCTCCGGGGCGTCGTCGGGCTGCGACGGGTCGAACGGCCGGATCGCCACGAACGCCGTCAGTGGCAGGTCCAACGCCTCGAAGGAGACCTTCGCGGCGTACCCGTGGATCACGCCGCGCTGCTCCAGCCGGCGGACCCGCTGGTGCACGGCGGAGACCGACAGCCCCACCCTCTCGGCCAGGTCGGTGTACGACAGCCGGCCGTCAGCGGTCAGCGCGGCGACGATGGCACGGTCGATCTCCTCCACGGCGTGCAACCTACCGCGTGCGGTGGCCCCACGCGTGCCGGCCCCGCCGGAGGTGACGGTCGGCGCAGCGCGCGATCACCGAAGGTTGTGGTGCCGGGGTTGCCCTCCTCCGTCCATGTCGAGGGCCGGCGGGGTCGCGACGGCCGCCGGGGCAGGTCAGCCCTTCGCCAGGGCCCGCGAGATGACCAACCGCTGGATCTGGTTGGTGCCCTCGACGATCTGCAGCACCTTCGCCTCCCGCATGTACCGCTCGACCGGGTGGTCGGTGACGTATCCGGCGCCGCCGAGCACCTGCACCGCGTCGGTGGTCACCCGCATCGCCACGTCGGTGGCGAAGAGCTTCGCCTTCGCCGCTTCGATGGAGTACGGCCGGCCGGCGTCGCGTAGCCGGGCCGCGGCGAGCGTCAACGCCCGCGCGGCGGAGAGCTGCGTGGCGTGGTCGGCGAGGTTGAACCCGAGCCCCTGAAAGTCGACGATGGGCCGGCCGAACTGTTGGCGTTCCCTGGCGTAGCCGACGGCGTAGTCCAGCGCCGCCTGGGTCAGGCCCACCGCACAGGCGGCGATGCCGAGCCGGCCGGAGTCCAGCGCCGACATGGCGATGGTGAAGCCCATCCCCTCGCCGCCGACCAGCCGGTCGGCCGGCACCCGGGCGTCGTCGAAGGCGATCTGCGCCACCGGGGAGGCGTGCAGGCCCATGGTCCGCTCGGCGGCCTGCGGCAGGATCCCGGGGGTGCCCCGGTCGGCGAGCAGACAGGAGATGCCCTTCGGGCCGGGCCCGCCGGTACGGCAGAAGATGTTGTAGAAGTCGGCGGTTCCGGCGTGGGTGATCCACGACTTGGTGCCGGTCACGACGTACGAGTCACCGTCGCGTGCAGCCCTGGTGGTCAACGCGGCGGCGTCCGAGCCACCCTGTGGCTCGGACAGGCAGTACGCGCCGAGCAGCTCCCCGCCGAGCATGTCGGGCAGCAGCTCGCGCTGGGCGTCGCTGCCGAACTGGGCCACGGGGTGGCAGGACAGGGTGTGCACGCTGACCGCCTCGGCCACGGCGAGCCACCGGCTCGCCAGGATCTCCAGCACCTGGAGGTACACCTCGTACGGCTGGGCGGCGCCGCCGTGCTCCTCGGCGTACGGCAGGCCGAGCAGCCCGGCCCGGCCGAGGGTACGCAGCACCTCGCGGGGGAACTCGGCGCGCGCCTCGAAGTCGGCGGCCCGCGGGGCGAGTTCGCGGTCGGCGAGGTCGGTGGCGAGGTCGAGCAGGTCGTGGGCCTCGTCGGTGGGGAGGAGCCGGTCGATGGTCATGGCGCGGTGAGCTCCGTCAGGGGGTGGTGGTGGTGAGCCGCTGGACGCCGTCCGCATGGCAGACGACGGTCTCCTCGGTCCGGACGCCGTGTCGCCCGGACCGACGGGGCCACGACCGTGGGTACGGTCCGTCGCCGCCGGGGTGGTCGACGATCCACACCCCCGGCGGCCGGAGGCGCCTCGGCGGCTGGCCGGGCGTACGGGTGCGGCTGGTCGGATCCCACCCCGCTAGCTTAACGGTCGTTTGGTAGAGGGCGGAACCGACCGGCCGGTTCGCCCGTTGCCCGCCCGGATACGGTGTCCGGTGCGGTCAGGGACCTGGCTTTGCCCGGTCGCCGCCAGCACGGCGCGGGTGGGAAGGATCGGGTATGCGTCTTCACGTTGGGTGCGCGATGTGGACCCACCGATCGTGGCAGGGCCGACTGCTGGCGCACCCACTGCCGCCCACCGAGCGCCTGCGCCACTACGCCCGCTGGTGCACCGCGGTCGAGGGGAACACCACCTTCTACGCGACCCCCAGCAGGGACGCCGTGGCGTCGTGGGCGCAGCAGACCGACCCCGGCTTCCGGTTCCTCCCCAAGCTGCCCAAGCTGGTCACCCACGAACGCCGGCTCGCCGACGTCGACGAACCGCTACGCGCCTTCCTGGACGCGATCGAGCCACTCGGGCCACGGACGCACGCCCTCTGGATCCAGCTGCCGGGCTCGTTCGGCCCCGCCGACGTCCCCACGCTGGCCCGTTTCCTGCGCCGGCTCCCCACCTCCCACCGGTACGCCGTGGAGGTCCGTCATCCGGCGTTCTTCACCGACCCCCGCGCGACGCGACAGATCGAAGGCGTGCTCACCGACGCGCAGGCCGAATGGATCCCCTTCGACACCACCGCCTTCTTCGCCAGCCCGCCGACCAGCGACGCCGAACGGGACGCCTGGACCAGGAAACCGCGGCTGCCGCTGCGGTCACGCGCGCTGACCGACCGGCCGATCGTGCGCTACCTCGGCCGGGACGACCACGGCCGAACGGTCGAGGGCTGGCAGCACTGGATCGACGTCGTCGTCGGTTGGCTGCGCGAGGGTCGCTCCCCGACCATGTTCGTCCACACCCCGGACAACGCCGACGCGCCCCTGCTCGCCCGCCGCTTCCACGACGACGTGCGGGCGCGCGTACCGAGCCTCGAGGTCCTGCCACAACCGGTGCCGGTCGAGCCGGCGACCCTTTTCTGACGCGCTTCCCCCACGACCGGTCCCGACCGGTAATGCCGGCGCCTCGCGCCGACAAGTACTCCCGACGAACCGAGTTGTGGAGGTGCGATGCAGAGCCCTGAAGGACGGATGACCGACCTGTTCGGTCAACACGCGGACGATGTCCATGCGTACGCCCGGTGGCGGGTCGGCGACGACGAGGCCGGCGACGTGGTGGGTGAGGTCTTCCTGGCGGCGTGGCGGTCGCTGGCCTCCCTACGGCCGGGTGAGGAGCGCGCCTGGCTGTTCGGGACGGCGCGCAGAGTGGTTCTCTCCCGGCGCCGGCAGGGCGCGGCCCGGTCGGCGCTGACCCATCGGTTGACCGCGCTGCACGACCGTGCCCCCGCCGACGGGATGGCCGAGCAGGTGGCGCTGACCGACCGGGTACGCCAGGTGCTCGACCTGCTGAGCGACGCCGACCGTGAGGCGCTGGTCATCGCCTCCTGGTTCGACCTGAGCCCGGTGGAGGCGGCCAAGGCCCTCGGAGTGTCCCGGCCGACGTACGCGGTACGGCTGCATCGCGCGCGGAAGCGCTTCCGGGCGGCGTTCCACCGGATGTCCCCGGACCGACCCGCCGAACTCCCCGACGGCGCCTACCCGACGCCCGCACGAGAAGGAGCACGATGAACATCGACGAGATGATCAAGGCTGCTCGCCCTGCCCGGCACCCGAGCTGGTCGGAAGGGCCGCAGGCAGAGCGAGTGCTTCGCGGTGTCCTGGCGGATCCCGCGTCCCCGCGTACCGGGGCGCCGCGCTCCCGGTGGGCACGGCCCGCGCTGGTGGCCGTCGTCGGCCTGGCCGGGGTGACCGGGCTCGCCGGGGCGGCGGTGCTCGCTCTCGCCCCGGAACCGCCACCGGACTGGAAGGTTCCCGGCAACTCGATCGCCTGCGCCGCCGAACGCACCAAGGACGCCGACCTCTCGATCCGGGCCTGGCGGGCCGGCGACGACCCGGTGGACACCTGCCGCCAGGACTGGATCAGCCGTACCGGCGCGGCGCCGGAGACGCTCTACTCCTGCGTCTTCATGAAGGACGGCAGCGGCGGCGGGGTGATCGTGATCCCGGGTGACGGGATCGGCACCGCCGCGCAGGCGTGCGCGACGGTGGGGATGTTCGTCGCCCCGGCGAACCTCACCCCGGCACCGGCCAACACGAACATCCCCACTCGCCCGGCCCCGGGTGGTGGCGAGTGAGGCGCGTGTCGCGGCTCGGGCTGCTGACCGTCGCGGTACTGGTGGCGCCCGGCGCCGCCGTCGTGTCCGCCGCCGAACGCATCTCGGGCGACCGGCCGGCCGACTCGACCGGCGTGGGCTCCGTCGCCACCCGCCCGGCACCACCCTTCGCCGGCATCCGCCGCCTCGAGACCGACCCGAACGATCGGAGAACGGCCGACCTTGCTACGTCGGCGGAGCCGGATCCGAGCCCCCAGACCTGGGCGGTGTCGTTGCGCGGCGTGAACCGCGCCGGCCGGCCGGCTGTCGACGGGCAGTCCGGGTACGGCGTCTACGACCTGGACACCGCACGCCAGGTCGCGTTCGGGCAGCTCGGCCCGGACAGCGTGGTCGAGCTACCGGCTGGACGGTACGCGGTCCGGGCGACGATCCTGACGCCGGAAGCCCCGGACGGCTCCCCATCGCGGACCATGGCCGTCCAACCGGAGATCACCGTGGCGGGGCCGACGGAGGTGGTCCTCGACGCGCGCCCGGCCAAACGGGTCACCGTACGCCTCGACCACGCGCGAGCGGTGCCCGTCAGCGCCAGCGTCACCGTCCTGCAGCGGGCGTCCAACGGCCGGTTCGTCCGGCACGAGTTCGGCGATGTCAACCTCGACGACCGCCCCTTCTTCGTGACCCCGACTCCGCAGCGGGCCGACACCACCTCGTACGTGTACACCGTGTGGCGCAGCGCCGCCGACGTCTACAACCTGGTACACCGCACGGCGGGACGGGTCCCGGACCGGCTCGACCTCCGCGTCCGCGCCGGTGACCTGGCCGCCGTACGCACCACGTACGCGGCGCAGGGCGTTGGTGCGTGCGGCGGCACGTACATCGGGCCGATCTTCCGCAACGGCCCGGCCACCGTGGCGTTCGGCACCAACTTCGCGTTGCCGACCCGGCGCACGGAGTACTACCTGCCCGATCCGGAGGTCTCCTGGTACACCCAGTTCGCCCAGGCCGCGGACTGCACGTTCACAGAACTGGACGGGCAGACGGGCGCACCGCGCGCATACCAGCGCGCCGGGACGTTCCAGGAGATCTGGAACGCCGCGCCGCTGACCCCAGCGGTGTCCGGCCCCGCCGGTGAGCCGCTGGCGACGCGGGACGGTGACGTGGTGACCGTACGGCTGCCGCTCTACTCCGACACGCACCGCCGGCGCGTCGACTTCGGCGGCCCCTACCCGGGCGTGACGGGCGGGCTGACGCTGACCGCCACGGGCATGACCCCGTGCGTGACCGACACGGTCGAGCCGCTGACCTGCGTGGTGCCGCCAAATGCGCGCGACTTCCTGCTGACCGCCACGGCGACGCGTAAGGTCCCCTGGTCGGTTCTGAGCACCCGGACCCGAACGACGTGGACGTTCCGGTCCGCCACCAGCACGGGCCCGCTGCCGCTGACCGGAGTCCGCTACGACATGAAGCTCGACGACCGCAACCGGGCACCGGCCGGGAGACCCTTCGGGTTCACCGTGGCGACGGATCCACCGGCGCCGACCGCGACCCTGTCCGCCTCCACCGACGGCGGTGACACCTGGCGGAATATTCCGCTGACACCGAACGGTGACGGATGGCGTGCGCTGGTCACCAACCCGGTGCGCGGCGGCGTGTCACTGAGGTTCACCGCTACCGACCCGTTCGGGCGGACGGTGACCCAGCAGGTGGACGACGCCTACACGGTCGGCTGACCTGCTGATGCCGCTCGGCGATCCACCCCGGCGTGCCGCACCGGGGTGGATCGCCGAGCGGCCCGACCGGAACGTCCGCGGTGACGCCCGCCGGCCCGAGCATCGGCGGGGCCGGCGGCCACACCCCGGGACCAGCTCCCGCGCGTTCCACCAGCGGTCGCTGCTCGGCGTCGACGTCGACACGTCTGGGCGCGGCCGGCCAGCTGGCCACCCTGCCGTTGCGCTGGTAACCGGGCGGCCGGCCCGTTGTCGGCCCGCCGACCGGCCCGCGCCGATAGCCTGGCGCCAGGGCGACGAAGGGCGGACACGGTGGCACAGGACCGGGCAGCGGCACGCCGACGACGGCTGCTGTGGGCCGGCATCCTCGCCCTGGTCGGGCTGGTGCTGCTGGTCCTGGGGTTCACCGTCGCCGACGGTCCCATCGCCGGCCTGGAGGTGGCGCTGGCCATCGCGCTGCTGGTGACCAGCTACGCGGTGCAGCGCGTCGCCCGCCGCGAAACGCTCTACGCCGACGAGGAGCACGGTTGACGGGTTGCTGTGGATCACGCCGACGCGCGTCCCCCACGTCGTCGCACCGCTGTGCCAGGCTGTCGGCGTGGCACAGCTATCCCCGATCCTGCTGATCGACGCTCCCAGTCTCTACTTCCGGGCCTACTTCGGCGTCCCCGAGTCGGCGGCGAAGACCACGCACGGCCAGCCCGTCAACGCCGTCCGCGGCTTCCTCGACATGCTGGCCCAGCTGGTGCGTACCCGCCGGCCGGGCCGGATGGTCTGCGCGCTGGACCATGACTGGCGGCCGGCGTGGCGGGTGGAGCTGCTGCCGTCGTACAAGGCCCACCGGGTCGCCCCGGAGGGCGGCGAGGTGGTGCCCGACACCCTCTCCCCGCAGGTGCCGGTGATCCTCGACGTGCTGGCGGCGATCGGCATCTGCGCCGTCGGGGCCACCGGGTACGAGGCCGACGACGTGCTGGGCACGCTTGCGGTGACCGAGTCCGCCCCGGTGGAGGTGGTCTCCGGCGACCGGGACCTGTTCCAGTTGGTCGACGACGCCCGGCCGGTCCGGTTGCTCTACGTAGGCCGGGGCGTGGCAAAACTGGAGGCCTGCGACGAAGCGGCGGTCCGCGTCCGTTACGGCGTCCCGGCCAACCGGTACGCCGACTTCGCCGCCCTGCGGGGTGACCCCAGCGACGGGCTGCCCGGTGTGCCGGGGGTGGGTGAGAAGACGGCTGCCCGGCTGATCGAACGCTACGGCGGCCTGGACGGCATCCTCACCGCGCTCGACGAGCCGGGCTCCGGTTTCGCGCCGGGGCTGCGCACCAAGCTCGACTCCGCCCGCGACTACCTCGCGGTCGCGCCGAAGGTGGTCCGGGTCGCCACCGACATCCCGCTGCCGAAGTTGGCCACCGCGCTGCCGACGGCGCCCGCCGAGCCGGAGCGGCTGCTGGAACTGGCCCAGCGGTGGAACCTGGCGGGCTCCTGCCGTCGCCTGGTCGACGCTCTCGCCGCAAACGACTGACCCGACCAAAGGGCGTGGCCGGACCGACGACGCGGCCGGACCGACAACGTGTGCGGCGGACGGTGGTATCCCGGTGCCGGGATACCACCGTTTTGCGGCGACCGGCGAACGTACGGGCAGCGTCAGCGAGGCCCGGCGTCGTCGCGGCGGCGGAACGGGAACGGGGTGCCCGGCTGGCCGAGGGTCGTCCGGGGCCGGGCGCGCAGCCCGACCGGGTCCGGGGTGGGCTGCGGCGCCGGCGCGGCCACCGGCTGCTGCTGCGGCGTGTGCCGGGCGTCGAGATAGGCCAGCGCGGCGCGGTCGTCCTCGGTCGGCGCGGCGAGCAGCGCGTAGATGAGGCCGACCACGCCGAAGATCACCGCCAGGATGATCGGGATGAGCAGGCTGGTGACGTCCGCGCCGGTGACCTCGCCGCGCTCCTCGTGCAGGTGCACCGACAGGGCGCTCATGCCGGTGAAGTGCATCCCGTTGACGGCGACGCCCATCACCAGCGCCGAGGCGGCGATCGCCAGGCCACGGCGGACGGTCATCGCCAGCCAGAGCGCCACCGTGGCGGCGACGACGGCGATGAGCACGGAGAGGCCGACCCGGAGGGGGTCGTAGCTGAGGTCGCCGTGGAGCCGCATCGCGGCCATGCCGGTGTAGTGCATGGCGGCCACGCCCAGCCCGGTGAAGAGACCGCCGATGATCAGCCGGGCCGCGTTGAGGCGGCCGGTGCCGACGATGGACAGGCCGATGCCCACCGCGACCACGGCGATGATCGTGCTGGCGGCGGTGAGTGGCACGTCGTAGCGGATGCGGGTGCCGTCGACGGCGAACCCGAGCATCGCCATGAAGTGCATCGCCCAGATGGCGGTGCCGCCGATCGCCCAAGCCGCCAGCAGTCCCCACCACAAGCGCTGGCCACCGCTCCCCGCGGTCCGGATGCGGCTGGCGCAGATCAGGCCGAGGAACGAGCCGAGCACGGACAGGGCGTAACTCAGCGTGGGTGTGATCCACCCGTACTCAAAGTGATTGATCTCCGCCACGCGGTCTTCCCCCCAGTAGTTACCGGCGCGTAGGAAACGCCCGAGCAATGATCGGCGAGGTTCCCAGCGGGTGCAACACCGCCCCCCGAGCAATCCGCGGGGTGGTGCCACGGTCACCGTACGAAGCGTCGAACCCGGGCGGTTGGTGACCGAAAGTGATGATCAGGCGGAGGCGTGGTAGGCCAGCACACCACGGTTGACGGCCGCGATCGCCTGCCGTGCGGTGGCACGCAGCTCGGCAGAGGCGCCACCGGAGTCGGCGAGCTGACCGAGCAGGTCGACCACCTGCCGCGCCCAGCGGACGAAGTCGCCGGCAGGCATCTCGCCGTCGATCTGGTGGCCGCTGGCGAGCACCTTGGCCAGCGCCTCGCCCCGCGCCCAGCGGTAGATCGGCCAGGCGAAGCCGAGATCCGGCTCCCGGGTGACAGCCAGTCCGCGCTGCGCCTCGTCGGACTCGATCTCACTCCACAGCTTGAGCGTCTCGTCGACGGCGTCGGCGACCGGGCCGCGCGGCAACCCCGCCCGCTCGTCGACGTCCCGGCGAGCCTCGAAGACCACCACGGACACGGCCGCCGCCAACTCGGCCGGGGAGAGCCCATCCCAGACACCCCGACGCAGGCACTCGGCGACCAGCAGGTCCGCCTCGGTCCAGATCCGGCCGAGCATCCGGCCGGCGTCGGTGACGCCGCTGTCGGCGGAGAGGTAGCCGCGAGCGGTGAGCAACGCGACGATCCGGTCGAAGGTACGGGCCAGGGAACCGGTACGGCCGGCAACCCGCTGTCGCAGCTCCTCGGTGTCCTTCTCCAGCCGGCGACGCCGCTCGGCCCAGCGGGCGTGCTCCTCCCGCTCCGGGCAGGCGTGGCAGGGGTGACGGCGCAGCTCGGTACGGAGCTGGCTGACCCGGTGGTCCTCACCGGCGTCCTGCCGGGACCGGCCGCCGCGACGACCGCCGTGCCGGTCCAGCCCGGTGCCGCTCACCGCGGCGGCCAGGTCCCGCCGGGCCGCCGGGGAGCGGTGGTTGAAGTGCTTCGGCACCCGGATCCGGGCCAGGACCTCGGCCGGGGTGGTGAAGTCGCCGGGACTGACCCGGCCCGCCCAGCGGTCCTGGGTGAGCACCAGCGGACGCGGCTCGCCGAACCCACCGGTGGCCGGATCGAGCACCACTGCGAGCCCCGCCCGGCGCCCGGTGGGCACCCGGATCACGTCGCCGATCCGAAGCCGCTCCAGCGAGGCCACCGCCGCCGCCTTGCGCTGGACCTGTCCCTGCCGGGCCAGGGCGCGCTCGCGGTCGGCGATCGCGACCCGCAACGCGAAGTACTCGTCGAAGTCGCCGTGGTGGCAGGCGGCCTCCGCACCGTACGCCTCGATGGTCTCGGTGTTGCGCTGCACCTGCCGAGCCAGGCCGACCACCGACCGGTCCGCCTGGAACTGCGCGAACGACGACTCCAACAGCGCCCGGGCCGGCTCCGCGCCCACCGAGCCGACGAGGTTGACCGCCATGTTGTACGACGGCCGGAAGCTGGAGCGCAGCGGGTAGGTGCGGGTGGAGGCCAGCCCCGCGACGTGCCGCGGGTCCGTCTCCGGGGACCAGACCACGACGGCGTGCCCCTCCACGTCGATGCCGCGCCGACCGGCGCGGCCGGTGAGCTGCGTGTACTCCCCAGGGGTGAGGTCGACATGGGCCTCGCCGTTGAACTTCACCAGACGTTCCAGCACCACGCAGCGGGCTGGCATGTTGATGCCCAGGGCGAGGGTCTCGGTGGCGAAGACCGCCTTGACCAGGCCACGGACGAAGAGCTCCTCGACGACCTCCTTGAACACCGGCAGCATCCCCGCGTGGTGGGCGGCGAGCCCCCGCTCCAGCCCGTCGAGCCACTCCCAATAGCCGAGGACGGTCAGGTCCTCGCCGGGGATGGCGGTGACCCGGGACTCCACCACCCGGCGGATCTCGGCGCGCTCGTCCGGGGAGGTGAGCCGCAGCCCGGCGGCGAGGCACTGCTGCACGGCGGCGGCGCAGCCGGCCCGGCTGAAGATGAACAGGATCGCCGGGAGCAGCCCCTCCCGGTCGAGCCGGTCGACGATGTCCGGACGCAGCGGGCCGCGCCAGCGCGGGCCGCGCCGGCCGACGCCCGGGCCGGCGCTGCGCCCCTCCCCCAGCTCCAGGCGGCGCATCGTGTCCCGGGTGTAGCGCAGCAGCTCGGGGTGCACGTCGTGCTTGCGGGCGGCGTCGGCGTCGTGGAACAGGTCGAACATCCGCTTGCCGACCAGCATGTGCTGCCACAGCGGCACCGGGCGGTGCTCGCTGACCACCACGGCGGTCTCGCCGCGCACGGTGACCAGCCAGTCGGCGAACTCCTCGGCGTTGGAGACGGTGGCCGACAGGGAGACCAGGGTGACCGAGGCGGGCAGGTGGATGATCACTTCTTCCCAGACCCCGCCGCGGAACCGGTCGGCGAGGTAGTGCACCTCGTCCATCACCACGTACGCCAGGCCCTCCAGCGTGCTGGAACCGGCGTAGAGCATGTTGCGCAGCACCTCGGTGGTCATCACCACGACGGGCGCGTCGCCATTGATCGCGTTGTCGCCGGTGAGCAGGCCGACCTGTTCGGCGCCGTAGCGGTCGACCAGGTCGTGGTATTTCTGGTTGGACAGCGCCTTGATCGGGGTGGTGTAGAAGCACTTACGCCGGGCCCCGGCCGGGTCGGTCGACCCGGGCGTGCCGCGCAGGGCCAGGTGCACGGCGAACTCACCGACCACGGTCTTGCCCGCGCCGGTGGGCGCGCAGACCAACACGCCGCTGCCACGTTCGAGGGACTGGCACGCCTCGCGCTGGAAGTCGTCGAGATCAAACCCCAGCTCGAGGGCGAACTCTTCCAGGGCCGGGAACTGGGAGGCCTGCGCGGCCCGGCGGCGCGCCGCGGCGTACCGCTCGGCGGGGCTCGACATGCCTCCAAGATTAGTGCGTACGACCGACGGCCACCCGCCAAGGCATCCGGCCGGACAGTCGGCGGGGGTGGGTAGGGTGCACGACGTGCCGGATCATGCCGAACCGCCCCGAACGCCGGGTGCCCCCCGCGACGCCGCCCGTCCGGGTTCCGCCCGCCGAGACGTGGAAGCGGTCCTGTTCGACTTCCACGGCACCCTCGCCCAGGTGGAGGAGCCCCACGAGTGGGTGCGGCAGGCCGCCGCCGCGTGCGGGGTGACCCTGGAACGGATGCGCGCGACCGCGCTCGCCGACCGCCTGGTCACCGCCGGCCGGGCTGGCGGGCCGCTGCCGGCGCGGGTGCCGCCCCGGCTGGCCGAGCTCTGGGCCGACCGGGATCTGTACGAGCACGCGCACCGCGGGGCGTACACCGGGCTGGCCGAGACGGTGGACTCCGGCATCGAGGGCCTCGCCGACGCGCTCTACGAGCGGCTGCTCGTGCCGGACGGCTGGGTGCCGTACCCGGGCGCCGAGCCGACGCTTCGGGCGCTGCGTGAGGCCGGGGTCAAGGTGGCGGTGGTGAGCAACATCGGCTTCGACATCCGGCCGCTGCTCGCCGCCTGGGGTCTGGACGCGCTGGTCGACGCGTACGCGTTGTCGTACGAGGTCGGACGCTGCAAACCGGACCCGGGGATCTTCCTGCGGGCGTGCGGGATGCTCGGCGTGGACCCGGAACGCGCCCTGATGGTGGGTGACACCCCGGCTGACGCGGGCGCGGTGCACGCGGGCTGCGCGGTCCTGGTGCTGCCCTGCGCCGATCCGGGGCGGGACAACGGCCTCGGATCGGCGCTCGACCTTGCGCTGCCCCGCTGACCAGCGGTTAGCGCCGATAACTTGATCATGTTATCCGCGGTTGGGCACGGCGCTAACGCCGGTAGGTTATCGTCGCTGCCATGATCGAGACGTCGGCCCGGGAGCGGATCGTGCGCGCCGCCGCCGCATTGCTGGCCGACGGCGGCCGGGAGGCGGTCACCACCCGCGCGGTGAGCCGGGCCGCCGGGGTGCAGGCCCCCACCATCTACCGCCAGTTCGGGGACATGCGCGGTCTGCTCGACGCGGCGGCCAGCTACGGCTTCGCCGCCTTCCTGCACGCGCAGGCCGCCCCGGAACCCGCCGCCGACCCGGTGGACGACCTGCGGCGCGGCTGGGACCTGCACGTCCGGTTCGGGGTGACCAACCCCGCCTTCCACACCCTGATGTACGGCGAACCGCGCCCCGGCCAGCGCCCCACCGCCGCCCGGGTCGCCGCCGACATCTTCCGGCAACTGGTCGTCCGGGTCGCCGAGGCCGGTCGGCTGCGCGTCAACGTGGACCCCGCCGCGGAGATGATGCACGCGGCGAGCTGCGGTGTGACCCTCACCCTGATCCAGGGCGGTGACCCGGCGCTGTCCACCGCCACCCGGGAGGCGATGGTCGCGGCCGTCTGCGCCGACAGCCCCGCCGCCCGGGCCGTCCGTCCGCCCGACCGGCCGCTCCGGTACGCCGTCGCGCTGCGCGCGGCGCTGCCCGAGGTGGCCGACGACCTGACCGACGCCGAGCGGGCGTTGCTCGGCGAGTGGCTGGACCGGATCGCCCGCCACGACCGGTCCTCGACCACCGAGCCGCTGGCGTCGCGGGCATGAGCAGCACCAGCACGCCGGCAGGAGCCGGAACGCGCCGCCCCACCGGCGGGCGGCTGGGGGCGGTCGGGCTGGTGCTCGGCGGAGCGTTGTCGGTGCAGTTCGGCTCGGCGGTGGCCGCCCTGATCTTTCCGCGGGTCGGCGTGGCCGGCACGGTGACCCTGCGGCTGGCCATCGGCGCGCTGCTCATGCTGGCGGTGTGCCGGCCCCGGCTGCGCGGGCACGACCGGGGCGCCTGGGTCGCGGTGCTCGCCTTCGGGCTCGCCCTGGCCGGCATGAACTCGATCTTCTACCAGGCCATCGAGCGGATTCCGCTCGGGCCGGCGGTCACCCTGGAGGTGTTGGGGCCGCTCACCCTCTCCGTCCTCGCTGCCCGCCGGCTGGCCGCCTGGTGCTGGGCCGGGCTGGCGCTGGCCGGGGTGGCCCTGCTCGGCCAGGGCGGCTTCGACCGGCTCGACCCGGTCGGCGCCGCGCTGGCGCTCGCGGCGGGAGCGATGTGGGCGGCGTACATCGTCACCTCGGCCCGGGTCGGCGGCCGGTTCCCCCGCGCGGACGGGCTCGCCCTGGCCCTCGCGGTGGCCGCCCTGGTCACCCTGCCGCTCGGGCTGCAGGACGGCGGTGACCGGCTGTGGCACCCCGACGTGCTGGCGCTCGGCGCCGGGCTGGCGCTGCTCGCCTCGGTGCTGCCGTACACCCTGGAACTGCTGGCACTGCGTCGGCTGCCCACCGCCACCTTCGCGGTGCTGATGAGTTTGGGCCCGGCGGTCGCCGCGCTCGCCGGCTGGCTGGTGCTCGACCAGGCGTTGTACCTGATGGAGGTGCTCGCCATCGGCCTGGTGGTCGCCGCCAGCGTCGGCGCGGTCCGCGCCGCCGCCCCGGGCGGTACCGCGACAAGCGGGACGACCCGCACGTCGTCGGCGCCGGATCAGGGCGGCGGGTCGCCAGACCCGGCGCTCAGCGCAGCAACCGGACCGCCCCCGGCACGGCACTGATCCGAACCGGCAACTCCGACGCCCGCTCCCCGTCGGCGTACGTGGTGATTCCCTCGGCCGCCAGCTCCACCGTGCGGGCCCGGTACCGGCGCACCATTCGAATGTGTCACGTGGTTGCCGGCGTGGACGCACGGTGTGAGCCGGATCAGGGTGCGCCGGTCGAACCGGCCGCCGACCACCACGTCCAGCAGCCCGTCGGTGGCAACGGCGTCGGGACAGATCCGCATCCCGCCGCCGTAGCTGGCGCCGTTGCCCACCGCCACGAGCACCGCATCCACGGTGTGCTCCACCCCCGTCGAGGCGCAGCGCGTAGCGGCGCGGACGCAGCCGGGCCAGCTCGACCAGAATCGCCAGGTCGTACCGGTGGCGGCCATGGCCCCGAGAGGCTCGAACGCCTCGTGGCCGCAGCCGATCTCTCCTGCCTCGAATGTCACCAGCATGAGCCGGTAGCTGACCTGGTCAACTCCATCGAAAACACGTTCATCGACCTGGAGGCGTGCTTCGCCAATCTTGACCGGCCAGCACCGCCTTCCATTCGCGCCCAGCACGCCGCCGTCCTCGCGGACCAATCCATCCACCTCGTCGCGGCCCTGAAGACTGCGCATCCCGAACTATTTCGTCGATTCATGAAGACGTGGCATGCAAATTAAGTATCCTGCGCGCCTCTATAGCATGGTCAACGTTCAGGAAACCGCTTTTATGAATAGCGCCAGGGTCTCTGACCGTAACCAGACTCCCGCCTCGTTTTGGCCCACATCATCGCTTCTTGTCAAATGCCGCGTCCTACAAATCGATACGGTCGTTGGCCGCTGTCCGCTGCGCGACGATGAGCCCAGACCACATCAGAGGCGAAGATCATGAACAGTCAGGGTGTCATCGTCAAGCGGTGCCGGTGTACGGACCTGGTAACGGGTCGGCGACGGGGCACGTCGTGTCCCCGCCTGGCCGAGCGCGGTCACGGCAGCTGGTTCTTCCACTGCTCGACGCGGAGCCTGCTCGGGCAGACCGAGCGGATCCGTCGGGGTGGCTACCCACCAGAGGCAGCGGCACGCAGAGCGCGCGAGGTTGTCGGGCCAACTGCAGACGGCGGGCGCACTCCAGTAGGCCCACGCCCTGGTCAAGCAGGTTGTGGGCCTGGTGCCAGCGTTCCAGAGTCGTCCGCGCGCGGGGCCCGTCATACAGGGGCGCCTCCAGCACGCCGGCCCAGCAGGTGCTGTGCGCCTTCACCTCACTCAGGGCGGCTTCGCACAGGTTGTGCCACAGATGCCATCGGTCCGCGACCTGCACCGCGGCGGGCAGGGCACGGCGGATGGCCTCGGCATAGGTAGCGGAGCCGGCGCGGCACACGACCTCGACGCCCGGATGCTCACGCAGCCACGCTTCCAGCGTGTCGGCGGTGCGGTCGGGCAATACGTCGATCCGCTCATGGGTCTCGGCGTCGATCACCACCGTGGCATAGCGGTGCCGCCGGCGCAGAGCAAAATCGTCAACGCCGATCACACGAGGCGTCCGCCCCGGCGGGCAACGGGATGCGCAGCAGAGCGCGCAAAGCCGTGTGACGGGACAAGCCCATGGCCAGTATCGCCAGCAGACGCGCCCCTGCCCGGCCCGCCAACTCCTTGACCACAGCCTTGACCTGCTGGGCCTGACCCGATTTGACGGACATCCGAGATCGGGAGCCGGACGGCTCCGGAAGGATGTCCACCATCATGGAGAGCATGGGTAAGAAGCGGTAACGGCCGCGTCGAGCATTCACGGCGGAGTTCAAGGCCGAGATCGTCGAGTTGTGCCAGCGCGGCGACCGCATTGTCGGTCAGGTCGCGAAGGACTTCGACCGGGTCCGGGGTTCGCCCGGACGTGAGCTCAGGCCCAGATCTGGGCGCGGAACTCTGTCGGCGTCAGCCCGTACGCCGACTTGAACGTCCGGGAGAAGTGGGCTGCGTCGGCGAACGACCAGCGCGAGGAGATTGCTGTCACGGTCTCACTGGCGTGTGTGGGGTCTGCCAAATCTGTGCGGCATCGTTCGAGGCGGCGCGTGCGGACAAAGGCGGACACCGACGTCCCGGTGTTCTGGAACAGCGTGTGCAGGTAGCGCACGGAGATGTAGTGGGCGGCGGCGATCGCTGAGGGAGACAAATCAGGGTCGGCGAGGTGCTCCTCGATGTAGGCGTAGATCGCGTCGAGCAGACGTGCCGCGGGCAGCGTCGGGTCCTCGTGGAGGGAGTCCCGCAGCAGGATGTTGACCAGGTCGATGGCGTTGCGAGCCAACCGCCAGCCGGTGGTGGCGTTGACGAGCTCGAGGCGCCCGGCGAGCTGGGAGAGGACGGTTCCGACCATCCCGCCGAGCTGGTCGTCCTTGCTCAGGGCGGTCGCAGTCAGCTGTGCCACACGATCGGTGGAGAGCTCGACCAGGCGCTTGGGGAGGACCGCGACGACCGACCGGATGCTGGAGTCGTCGAACGCGAGGGTGTAGGGACGAGAGGTGTCGTAGACGACGAGGTCGCCTGGACCGAGCACCGCGTCGCGCCCGTCCTGGCAGATGTAGCCGCTGCCCTCCAGCATCAAGCTGAGCTTGTAACAGGGCTCCTTCGCCGCGTCGTCGATCAGCCGCCGAGTGCGCTCGACGACGTGTTCATCGGCGACGATCTCGATGATTTTGAAGTCGTGCGCGGTGGTGGCCCGCGTCGCCGCGTGAAAGTGGTGGGGCCGCCGTGTCGACACCTGGAGGGGCACGAAGGTCTGGCTTACCAGGTCGCGGAAGTCCGCGACGGACTGCCATCGCTGCAGGGGAGTGAGAGCCCGCCGCGCGGGCGTGGTGACCGAGTCGGCATTCAAGGGCATTTCAACCTCCATCAAACGGTGAGTGCCTCGCAGTGTTCCGTCGAAAATGCCGGTGCCGTCAGTGGTACAGGGTCCTCATCTTGTCCGCCGCCGTGTTCCGGGGCACGGCGGCCCAGCCGTGACAACTCCTCACCCACGGCGAACGACCCGTCGGCAGCTCGGGCGACGAACTGGCCGCGTTCGAACTCGCCGAGCACCCGGTGTGTCGTGGAGAGGGGGAGGCCGGCGCGTCGGGCGACGTCGCTGAGGTTCACCGCGGTGTGGTTCTCGTCGAAGGCGGACAACACCGTCATCACACGAGGGACGAGCCCCGGGCCCGAGGGGGGCTCGGCGAGAACGGACATGTCCACCCTCCCTGCTCGGGGCGAACCGTCCTCGCGTGGCGAACGCCCGGCCGACTGTGGTGCTTGTCATCCAGCATCCCGAGGTGTGCTGGGCGCCAAGACTATACCGAATCATATATGATTCAGGAAGGGCCTTAAGTGAAATGAGACGGACCGAATGGTGATTGGCCAGAGCAAGGTGACTCGCGCTCGCCGCTGGATCCGTGGCCACATCGACTCCGGCGACTTCGCGCCGGGCGCCCGTCTGGTTTTGGACCAGATCCGCCCGCGATCTGGCCGTCAGTCCGGTTCCCGTGCGCGAGGCACTCCGGATGCTGGAGGCCGAGGGTCTGGTTGAGTTCGAGCGCAACGTCGGGGCACGCGTGAGAATGGTGGAGACGGCCGAGTACGAGCACACGATGCAAGCCCTCGCGATCGTGGAGGGCGCGGCAACCGGCCTGTCGGCACCGTCGGTGCGAGCCGAAGACCTGAGGCGGGCGCGGAGCGCGAACCAGAAGCTGCGCCAGTGCCTCGACGACTTCGATCTGGCGGCCTTCACCCGAAAGAACCGTGAGTTCCACGAGGCGCTGTTCTGCAGGTGCCCCAACCCACAGATCCTCGATCTGGTGGTCCGCGGATGGCAGCGTCTGCAGATGCCGCGCCAGTCGACCTTCAGCTCCGTCCCGGAGCGGGCGCGTCAGTCCATCGACGAGCATGATGCTCTGCTGGAGCTCATCGAGTCTCATGCGGATCCGCTCGACATCGAGGTGGCGACTCGCCGACACCGGCTCAACACTCTGCAGGCCATGCGCGAATACCAGCTCGCGCACCTTGGCCTGACCGAGAGATCGGCGGTGGAGCGGACGGGGTCAGACAGTACGGCAGCGCTGTATTTCAGTCAGTGTCAACGGTCATCGGTTTCCGTGGCCGCCGGCGAGTCAGATCGGGCCCCTCAGTAGGAGGCCCGTTCGACACTTTCGTCGGCCGTCACCCAGCGTCCGGCGAGTGCCTCCGAGGCACGAGCGAGCAGGGTGACGTCGGCACCGACGAGCGCGAACGACGCACCCGCGTCCAGGTAGGACTGGGCCACCCGCGCGTCAAAGGCGTTGACGCCCACCGGCTTGGCCGTGGCGCTTACCGCCTCGAACGTGCGATGGACTGCCGCGACGACATCGGGGTGGCCTTGCTGACCCAGCAGACCCATGGATGCTGCGAGGTCGCTCGGGCCGACGAACACGCCGTCGATCCCGTCGACCGCAGCGATCTCGGAAGCGACCTCGACGCCCGCGAGCGTCTCGATCTGGACGAACAGGGATACCTGAGCATCGGCCGTGGCCAGGTAGTCCTCGACTCGGCTCCAGCGCGCCGAGCGCGCCAGCGCCGATCCGACGCCGCGTCGACCGAGCGGCGGGTACCGGACGGCTTCGGCGGCTCGTTGGGCCTCATCAACTGACGAGACCATGGGCACGAGCAGGTTCTGGGCGCCGAGATCGAGAACCTGTTTGATGATCACGGCGTCGACTGACGGTACCCGGACAACCGGCGTGATCGGGTACGGTGCCACTGCCTGGAGCTGTGAGAGCACCGACTCGGGACCGTTGGGGGAGTGCTCCATATCGATGAGTGCCCAGTCCATGCCCGAGCCGGCGCAGATTTCGGCGATCAGTGGCGACCCGGAGCACACCCAGATGCCGGCCAGCGGCCGGTTGGCGCGCGCGAGGCGGTCGCGGAACGTCAGTGGAAGCTGCATGTGATCGTCCCCATCGGTCCGTAGTCGCAGAACACGGTGTCGCCTCGCGACACCCACATGGGCCTGGTGAAGGAACCGGCAAGGATGATCTCGCCGGCATCCAGCTTCGCTCCGTGCTGGTGCAGCTTGTTCGCCAACCACGCGACTCCGGTAGCCGGGTGGCTGAGCACACCAGCGGCGATTCCGGTCTCCTCGATCGTCTCGTTGCGGTAGAGCAGCGCCCCGACCCAGCGCAGGTCGATCGTGTCGGGATGCCTCGGTGTCCCGCCGAGCACCATGCCGCCGTACGCCGCGTTGTCGCTGATGGTGTCGACGATGGTTCGTCCCTCCAGCTCGATGTGGGAGTTGAGGACCTCGAGCGCGGGCATGACGTACTCGGTGGCCCGAAGCACCTCCAGCCAGGAGCAGTGCGGGCCGGTCAGCGGCTCCTTGAGGACGAAGGCGAGCTCGACCTCGATGCGTACGTTCGAGAATTTGTCGAACGGGATCACCGACCCGTTGGGCCACACCGTGTCGTCGAACATGACGCCGTAGTCGGGCTCGGTGATCCCGGTTGCCTGTTGCATCGCCCTGGAAGTCAGCCCGATCTTGCGACCCACCATGCGACGCCCGGCAGCGACCTGCGAGTCGCGCCAGACGCCCTGAATGGCGTAAGCGTCCTCGACCGTCGCCTCGGGGTACCGGGCTGTGATCCGCTGGATCACGCGATGTGTCCGCTCGGCTTCCGCGAGCTCCGTCGCGATGGCGCTGATGGAGGCAGGGTCGAGCATTCCGGCATGCACCTTCGTCTCAGCGGCGACCGACGGAGGCAGCCGCCTGGTCCTGTGGGGGGTGGGTGTAGGAGAAGCCGTCCGCGCCGACGGTGACGGCGTGCTCCGAGGATTCGGTACGGCTCACCAGAGGCTGCGGGTTGCCGTCGAGGTCGAGGACGACGGACGCCTCGGAGTACCACGACTGGACGACCTGGTTGCCCCACCAGTCCCGCCGTTGGTTGTCGTGCACGTCCCAGGTGATGACCGGGTTGTCCGGATCGCCGGTGTAGTAGTCCTGCGTGTAGACCTCTGTGCGGTGGCCGTCGGGGTCGCGAAGGTAGAGGTAGAACGCGTTGGAGACGCCGTGACGGCCCGGCCCTCGCTCGATGCAGTCCGACAAGCGGAGAGCACCGATCTTGTCGCACAGGGCAAGGATGTTGCTGCTCTCGTGGGTGGCGAACGCCATGTGGTGCATGCGCGGGCCGTCACCGCCGGTCAGTGCGGTGTCGTGCACGGTGGCCGAGCGGCGTACCCAGGAGGCGTAGACGGTGCCCTCGTCGTCCTGGATGTCCTCGGAGAGCCGAAATCCGAGGTCCTGCAGGAAGCGAGTGGCACGAGGCACGTCCGGGGTGACCTGGTTGAAGTGATCAAGGCGCATCAGCGCGCCGGTGGGGAACAGGTCGTACCGCCAGCCGAGCCGTTCGACGTGCTCGACGTCGTGGAAGAACTCGTAGGGGAACCCGAGGGGGTCCACGACGCGCACGGAATCGCCCACGCCCTTGGAAAACCCCTCCTTGCACCGCTGGACGCTGCACCCGAGCTCGGTGTAGAAGGCCACGGCCTTGTCGAGGTCCTCAGGCGCGCGCACCCGGAAGCACGCAGCGGCCACCGCGGCGACCGGCCCCTGTCGGAGCACGACGTTGTGGTGCAGGAAGTCCTCCAGAGTGCGGAGGTACACCGCGTTCTCGTCCTCCTCGGTCACGATCAGGCCGAGCACGTCCGCGTAGAACTCGCGCGAGCGCTCGAGGTCGGTCACGACGAGGTCCATGTAGGCGCACCGCAGGATGTCGGGTGGCGCAGCCTTGGGCGTCGGGATCGGATTGTCGCAGCGAACGGGTGCCTCCGGCGAGATGTAGTAGCCGGACGAGGTGAGCGTCTTGCCAGCGTGTTTTCCCATGGTTCAGGTCCTTACTTCTCGGAACGGGCGTCCGGCACCTTGCCGAAGCTCGGGTTGTGCACGGCCCCGAGCGTGATGTGTACCGCTTGCTGGTCGGTGTAGAAGTCGATGGAGCGGTAGCCGCCCTCGTGACCGAGCCCAGAGGCCTTGACACCGCCGAAAGGGGTTCGCAGGTCCCGGACGTTGTTGGAGTTGAGCCAGACCATGCCGGCCTCGATCGCGTGCGCGACGTTGTGCGCACGTTTGAGGTCGTTGGTCCACACGTACGCCGCCAAGCCGTACCGGGTGTCGTTCGCGAGCGTGACGGCTTCCGCGTCGGAGTCGAAGGGCGTGATCGCCACCACGGGCCCGAAGATCTCTTCCTGGAAGATGCGCGCGTCGGGCGCGACATCGGTGAAGACAGTTGGTGCGACGAAGTTGCCGAAGGCGAACCGCTCGGGCTGACCGCCGCCGACGACGAGGCGCCCCTCGGTCTTGCCGACCTCGATGTACTCCATGACCTTGGCGAAGTGCTCCGGATGGACCAGCGCGCCGACCTCGGTGCTCGGGTCGTGAGGGTAACCGACGACGATGCGCTCGGCCTGCGCTGCGTAACGCTCGACGAACTCGTCGTAAATCCCGCGCTGCACGAGGATGCGGCTTCCGGCTGTGCAGCGCTCGCCGTTCAACGAAAAGACCCCGAAGATCGTGGCGTCGACCGCGGCGTCCAGGTCGGCGTCGTCGAAGACGATGGCCGGGGACTTCCCGCCCAGCTCCATCGAGAGACCCTTCAGGTACGGTGCCGCGTTAGCGAAGATCAGCTGTCCCGTGCGGCTCTCCCCGGTGAACGAGATCAGCGGGACGTCCGGATGCTTGACCAGCGCATCACCGGCTTCTTCCCCGAGACCGTTCACGAGGTTGAAGACCCCAGGGGGCAGACCGGCCTCCTCGAAGATGCCCGCCCACAAGGACGCCGAGAGCGGCGTGAACTCCGCAGGCTTGAGCACCACGGTGTTGCCGGTGGCCAGCGCGGGAGCCAGCTTCCACGACTCGAGCATGAACGGGGTGTTCCAGGGCGTGATCAGGCCGGCCACTCCGATCGGCTTGCGGTTGACGTAGTTCACCTGCCGACCGGGCACCTTGGAGGTGTCGTCGGTCTGGGCGACGATCAGGTCGGCGAAGAAGCGGAAGTTCTCGGCAGCACGTCGTGCCTGTCCGAGGGCCTGGCTGATCGGCAGGCCCGAGTCGAATGACTCGAGCTCCGCGAGCCGCGCGTCGCGTGACTCGACGATGTCGGCGATGCGGTGCAGGACGCGGGAGCGCTCTCGGGGCAGCAGACGAGGCCACGGCCCGTCGGAGAAGGCACGCTTCGCCGAGTCCACCGCGCGGTCGACGTCGGCGGACTTCCCGGCTGCCGCACGGGCATAGACTCCATTGAAGACCGGTTCGAGGACGTCGAAGGTGTCACCGTCCAGCGAGTCCACGAACGAGCTGTCGATGTAGTGCCGAATGCGCTTTGGCAGGTCTGCGGGGATGTACTGGCGATCGAGCGGAAGCGTGAGTTCAGCCACGGGCGTTTCCTGGTTCCTCTGCTGTTGTCGGGTCGGCCTGCCAGGCGCGGTACTTCGCCTGCCACTCGGCATTCATCGGGAACAGACCGTCGATGGGATGCCCTTGGGCGATCCGCTCGGCGACCCACGCGTCCTGCTCCTCCTGTCTCATGGCTGCCTCGACGACCTCGACGGCGAGGTCGGGTGGAATGACGATGACTCCGTCGCTGTCTCCGACCACGATGTCGCCCGGTTGGACCGTGGTGCCGCCGCAGGCGATCGTGACGTCGACCTCCCACGGGACGTGACGGCGACCGAGGACGGCGGGGTGCGCGCCAGCGGCGTACACGGGGATGCCGACGGCGGCGATGGCGTCGTAGTCACGCACCCCTCCGTCGGTCACGACCCCCGCGGCGCCGCGTGCGTGCGCGCGGATCGCGAGGATGTCGCCGAGTGTGCCGGAGCCGGTCTCGCCACGTGCTTCGATCACGATGACCTCGCCCTGCCCGACGCTGTCGAAGGCCTTCTTCTGTGCGTTGAAGCCGCCACCGTGGGAGGCGAAGAGGTCCTCACGGCCGGGAACGAAGCGGAGGGTCTTCGCGACGCCGACCAGCTTGTCCCCCCGGCGCATCGGTCGCACACCGTCGATGGTCACCGTGTTGAGGCCTTGTCTGCGAAGCTGCTGCGCCAGTGCGGCCACAGGGACCCGCTCGAGCCGTGCGCGCAGGTCGGGCGAGAGCGCCGAGGCGCCGGGTGCTGGCGCCCCGGGGGCCTCGCGGGTGCCCCAGGCCTCGGCACGCTGAATGTCGTCCACCTCGGGAAGCGATCCGAGCGCAGGGTCGAAATGGCGAGCACCTGCGACGACCGACGTCCGAAGCCGCCCGCTGCGCGGTGAACCGATTGCGTAGGGTGCGTCGACCTCGACTTCGACGACGTCTCCGGGAAGGACGACCGACGAGCCCGCCGGTGTCCCCGTCAGGATCACGTCGCCGACCTCGAGGGTGAAGTGCTGGGACAGATCGGCAACGATCTGCGCGAGGGGGAACAACAGCTCGGAGGTCGTTCCCTCTTGCACCAGGCCTCCGTTGACCCAGGTGCGGACTCGCAAGGAACTCGGGTCGACGCTGCTGGCGTCGATGAGGTCGGGGCCGATCGGGGTGAATCCGTCGCCACCCTTGGAGCGCAGGTTCGAGCCGCGGTCGTTCGCCCGCAGGTCGTAGAGCCCGAAGTCGTTGGCGGCGGTGACCCAGCCGACGTACGACCACGCATTTTGCAGCTGGACCCGGCGCGCCTCCGTGCCAATCACCAGCGCGATCTCGCCCTCAAAGGCGAGCAGTTCGGTCCCGGCCGGCCGCTCGATGTCCGACCCCGAAGCCGCAACCGAGCTCGACGGCTTCAGGAAGTACGACGGCGCGGCGGGCCGGCGTCCGCGCTGATCTGCGCGGGATGTGTAGCTGAGGTGGACCGCGACGATCTTGCCCGGCCGGTCAGGGAGGCCGGCGAAGCGAGGATCCGTCGGGGAGGTCGTCAATGCATGCACCGGTCCACCATCAGCGTGTCGGTGATCTGCTCGAAGCTGATGACCTTGCCGTCAGCCAGGCGCCAGATGTGGGCGACCCGGGCACGGAACGCCTTGCCCGTGGCGCGGTAGGTGCCCGTGTAGGTCCCGATCCCGATCTGCACCTCACCCGCGTCGACCACTTCATCGACGCGCAACGTGAAGCCGTCGAACATCTTCTGCAGGGCGTCGAACACGTTTTCGGCCACCGCGTCGGGACCGACGTAGGTGCCCGCGCAAGGAAAGCCCGCCGCTTCGGTCCAGCGCGTCTCCTGCGTGAGCGGTGCGAGCATGCCGGCGAGGTCCCCGGCATCGGAGGCCGCGTAGTGCTCGGTGATGATCTCGTGGTTCGTGGCCATTGGTTCTTCTCCTCATACCGGCTGGACGTCGGGGTACTTGATCGTCCCCAGCGGATAAATGTGACCGCCGGCTCGGCGGTGGTCTGCCTTCCCGTCGGCTCCGACTCCAATGAAGACGCCAGTGGTGCGGAGCGCGTAGCCGAGGTCGTGGAGCCAGACGCTCGCCACGGGAATGACGAATTCGCGGAAGGTGAACAGGTACAGGCCGGTCTCGTCGAACTTCCAGGTCGTTGCCATGTCGACGTCGCCGTGCCCGCGCTGCTCGCCCTGCAGGCACTGCCAGCAGTACCGCTCCGTGGAGAGGAAGACGTGGTCGTAGAGGTGACTCGGGCTGTAGCGGACGACTTCGCGGAAGCCTACGAGATCGCGGGTCGGGCCGGGTTTGGCGCCGGTCACGACCACGCCCTCCACCTCGCCGGCCGAGAAGCTTTGTCGCACATGGGGTACGCCGGGGGTGGGGTCGCCGATGACCGAGTGCACCAGCAGGGCGCGCCCCGTGGTGTCCGACCAGAAGACGGTGACGGCGTCCTCGGTTCGCGTGGTCAGGGGGATGTTCAGGAAGATGACGTCGTCGCGGACCCGGACGGCGTCGTACGGGTCGAGGCTGCCATCGGTCGCCGAGAGCAGTTCTGCGGAGGTCCACCGGACACTGTCGCCGTCGACGAAGTCCAGGCTGAGTCGAGTGGCGCAGTCGAAGGTGAACGCGATCCGGCGCCCGCTGAGGTCGGCGCCGGGCATCCGGTACGTGTCGATCCCGGCAGCGAAGTCGTCATAGGTCTTCCAATGGTCTTGGTTCGCGTCCTTGGTCCGATCCGAGACGCTGACCTGCTCGGTGTGGGTCATCGGTACTCCTGGTGGGTGGTGGGATCAGTCCGCGGGCGGGACCAGGACGGCCTTGATGAGTCCCTCGCTGCGTGCATTGACGGCGGCGAAGGCCTTTTCGACTTCGTCGAGGGCGTAGACGTGGGTGACCAGCGACGCGTACGGGAACCGCGCTTGGTCGAGCAACTTGAGAGCGCGCTCGTAGCCGCCAGCCGCGAGGAAGGACGGCAGCAGGTCGATCTCCCGGGTCAGCAGGAGGTCGTCCGAGGGGATGCAGAGGGTCAGCCCGGAGCCGCAGGCGCCCGCGAGGACGACCCGCCCACCGCGGCGTACCATCCGGATGGCGTCCAGCTGTGCACGGGTGTTGCCCGCGCACTCGATGACCACGTCGGGTCCGCCGGGGATGATCTGGCGGACCTCGGCGAATGCCGCTTCGCCGCTCCCGGCGACCGTGTGGGTGGCGCCGAAGGAGTGAGCGAGCATGCGTCTCGCGGTCCGACCGCCGACGACCACGATCTCGGTGGCTCCGGCGCTGACGGCTGCCGCCGCGGCGAGGAGGCCGATCGGCCCCGGGCCGATGATCGCCACCGTGTCCCCGACGCTGATCCTGCCCCGTTCGACCGCCCGGACCGAGACGGCGAGCGGCTCGACGAGCACGGCCGTCTCGAGCGGAACGCCATCGGGGATGCGGTGTACGACAGCGTCGCGCGGAGCCACCAGGTGGGTGGCATAGCCACCGGCGAACGGCCTGACCGAGCGCGGGATGTTGACGCCCATCTGGCGGCCCGCGCCTGGGTGTGTCGCCGGATCGTCGCGTACGCACAGGTTGCGCCGGCCTTCGCGGCAGCGGTCACACCGCCCGCAGACCACGAGCATCTCGACCGCCACCCGGTCGCCGGCAGCCAGCCCGCGCTCGTCACCGGGACCGACCTCCGCCACGACGCCGACGAACTCGTGGCCGGGAACCAGCGGAAACGGGTCCCCGATGTGGCCGTCGAGGAGGTGCAGGTCGGTCCCGCAGACGCCGACCCGGTCGATACGGACGACCAGTTCGCCGGTGCCTGCGACCGGTACCTCGGACCGCTCCACGGCGACGACTCCCTTGGATGTGAAGACGACCTGGACGGCTTCCTTCGGCATCGCGCCTCCTGCCTGTCGAATACCTCCGATCCTTCAAGGACCGAGCGTGCGGCGGCTTGCGCGAGCGTGCGGAGCCGTTGCTCCGCAGTGCAGAAATACTCAGCGTGATTTCCGGGCCGGTCGACTGACGTACCCGGTCGAGCGTGACGGTCGGTGCGAGGTCGATCAGCTTGAGGCCATCGGGCGTGATGTCGAGGACGGTTTTGAGCCCCGTCGATCGGGGCAAGCCCGGCGGCGAAGGAGAGACACGTCGAAGCGACGGCACCAGCCGAACATCGCGAGGGCGACGAAGCCGTCGCACCTCAAGCCGGCCGCGAAATGGACGAAACCCCGGTCGAAGACCGGGGCCTGTCCCACTTGCGCGGGGTGGACCGCAGGAACTCCCCTCGATCAGGCGCAAACCCCGTCCTGAGCGTGAAATCGGTATCCCGTTGCCTCCGGTTGGCTCCCCTCTTGCCGGAGGCGTGTACCCGGGGGTGCACCAGCCAGTGTTGAGTGGAGCCAGCATCGGCAGCTGGAAGCACACCGTAATTGATGAGCAGTGGACGCTCTGCTGCCTACCGCTAAAGGCGTCGGGCCGGGTTGAACAGCATTGTCGACATCCCCGGGGGTCGATCAGGGGTTTCCGGTCTGAGTGGTCAGGACCAGTCTATCGAGAAGTATTGGACCTCGGTAAAGGCACGGATGCCCTCACGTGCGCCTTCTCGGCCGATCCCGCTCTGCTTGACACCACCGAAGGGTGCGGACGGGTCACTGACGATCCCGCGGTTGATACCGACCATCCCGGCCTCGAGCCGTTCGGCGAACTGCATGGCCCACTTCAGGTCGCCGGAGTAGACGTACGAAGCCAGACCGAGCGCCGTGCCGTTGACCTGCGCAAGCAACTCAGCCTCGTCCGTCCAGGTGACGACAGGCGCGACGGGTCCGAACGATTCGTTCTGCACGACGGCAGCGTCTGGCGGTACTTCGATCAGAAGCGTCGGCGGGAAGAAGTGGCCTTCGCGTGTCCCTGCCTCCGCTCGGTACGCGACCTTTGCGCCCTGCTGGATCGCCTCATCGACGACGGCGCTCAGGCCGGCGACCGCCTTGGCGCTGATCATCGGGCCGACCGTCGTGCCCTCCTCGAACGCGCTGCCGACCCGGAGCTCCTTCATCGCGGTGCCGAGCCTCGTCGCGAAGTCGTCCACGACGTCGGCGTGTACGTAGAACCGGTTGGCGGCCGTGCAGGCTTGGCCGCCGTTGCGGAACTTGGCGATCATGGCGCCCGCGACCGCAGCTTGGATGTCTGCGTCCGGTGCGATCACGAACGGTGCGTTTCCGCCCAGCTCCATGGATGAGTTCACGATCCGCGCCGCAGCCTGGGTCAGCAACAGCCGGCCCACGCCCGTGGAGCCGGTGAACGAGATCTTCCTAACGCGGGGGTCTGCAAGCCACGTGCTCACGATCGCGTCCGAGCTGCTGCCGACCACGAGGTTGACGACGCCTGCCGGAGCGCCGGCTTCTTCGAGGATCTGCGTCACGGCAAGGGCTGTCAGAGGAGTTTCGGAAGCCGGTTTCAGGACGACGGAGCAACCAGCGGCGAGGGCGGGCCCGATTTTGCGGGTAGCCATGGCTGCCGGGAAGTTCCATGGCGTGGCGAGCGCCGCGATGCCGACCGGCCGCTCGGTGACGACGGTGCGTACGCCGCCGGTCGGGGAGGAGCCGTAGCCACCCTCCGGGCGCACCGCCTCCTCCGAGAACCAACGGAAGAACTCCGCGGCGTAGGAAACCTCTGCTCGCGCGTCGGCGAGCGCTTTGCCGTTCTCTGCGCTGATCAGCCCGGCAAGCTCTTCACGTCGGGCGATCATGCGCTCGAACGCCCTGCGCAGGATCTCGCCACGGTCTCGTGGCGCCGTCGCTGCCCAGCCGGCGAAGGCCGCCTCGGCGGCGTCGACAGCCGCGGTCGCTTCCGCAGCACCACCACTGGCAAACGTCGCGAGCAGGGTCTCGGTGGCCGGGTTCCAGACGTCGAAGGTTTCACCCGAGGCAGCGGCACGACCGATGCCCGCGATGTGGACGCCGTGCTCCGGGTCGAGGGCCTCGACGGTGGTGAGGACAGACTCGGGAATCATGAGGACAGCTCCTGGGGTGGTGGGTTTCGTCAGCGCGACGTGATGACGACGGGGACGCCGGTGGCCTTCAGGCCCTCGAATCCGAACTCGAGTCCGTAACCGCTGCCCTTGATTCCTCCGAATGGGACCAACGGATGGATGCCGCCGTGCTTGTTGATCCAGACGGTTCCGGCCTCGAGTCGGAGTGCGACCTCCCGCGCTCGCTGCGCGTCGTCGGACCAGACCGAAGCGCCCAGCGCCGCGTCGAGACGATTTGCCCGGGCGATGGCGTCCTCCAGGTCGGCGTACCTGATCACCGGAAGCACGGGACCGAACTGTTCCTCGTCGACAAGGGGATCGCCGTCCTCGGCGTCGGCGACGATCGTCGCCCGGAAGAAGTTCGGCCCGAGCTCGGGCGCCGGGTCACCGCCGGTGACGATGCGCCGGCCACGCGCCTTGGCATCCTCGACGAGCCGCTCGACGACGGCGAACTGCATGCGGTTCTGGAGCGGACCGAGCAGGCTCTCCTCGTCGACACCGCGGCCCATCGGCGTGGCGTTGGCGATCTCGGCAAGAGCGGCGACGGTCTCGTCGTACTGGGACTCGTGCACGTAGAGGCGCTTCAAGGCCGCGCAGGTCTGGCCGGTGTTGATGAATGCGCCCCAGAAGAGGTTCTCAGCGTGCTTGCGGACATCAGTGCCGGGGAGCACGATCCCTGCGTCGTTGCCCCCGAGCTCCAGCGTCAGCCGGGTCACGTTCTGGGCGGACGCCTTGATGATCGCCTTGCCGGTCCTGGTCGACCCCGTGAACATGATCTTCCCGAAAGCGGGATGCGCGGGCAGCGCAGCACCGACCTCGGGGCCGCCGACGACGACCTGAAGCACCCCGTCTGGCAGCACCTCGTTGAGGACCGAGACGAGCGCCTGCACCGACAACGGCGTGTACTCCGAGGGCTTCACGATGACCGCGTTGCCGATCTTCAGCGCCGGAGCGATCTGCCAGATCATGATCATGAGAGGCCAGTTCCACGGCCCGATCGCCCCGACCAGGCCGACCGGCCTGTAGATGAGCTCGGAGTAGTTCTCGGCATCGTCGACGAGCACCTCGGGGGCGAGTTCCAGGTCGGCGTTCGTGTGCAGCCATCTCTGGCATGCCTCCACCTCGAGGCGGGCGCCCGGGCCGTTCAAGGGCTTTCCCTGCTCACGCGAGACCGCATCGGCGAGCTCTTCGGCGTACTCGGCCACCTTCGCGGCCGCTGCGTGAAGCGTCATTCCCCGTGCGTGCGGAGACAGCGCCGCCCATGACCTCTGAGCGGCCACACCCCTGCTGATCATCGCCTCGAGGGCAGCGGCGCTGTCCTCACGGGTGTGGCCGATGATCTCGCCGGTAGCGGCATCCGGGATCGGGCGCCCGCCGGCATGGCTGACGCGCTCGATCAACCGATTCGTCATGTCGAACTCCTTCACTGCGCCGACGGCGCGATCGGTGCGGGAACCAGGGTTCAGGCGAGGAGGAGGTCCGCGACTCGCTCGCCGATGACCGCGCAGGGTGCATTGGTGTTGCCGGTCGTGATGGTCGGCATCACCGAGGCATCGGCAACCCGCAGACCTTCGATCCCTCGCACCCGGAGCTCCGGGTCGACGACCGCGCGCTCGTCGCGGCCCATCCGGCAGGTGCCGACCTGGTGGTGGTAGGTGACGATCAGTTGCCGGATGTACGCGACGAGCTCGTCGTCGGACGACTCGTGCCGCGGGTAGTGCGGTGACGCGCCCCACCCGTCAACGAGCGCCGGCTGCGCACCCACCTCGAGACACTGCCTGACCGACGCGAGCATCGCGGCGACGTCACGCTCGTCCTCGAGGACGTGGGGATCGATGTGCAGCCCTGCATCGGGGTCGACGTCGGCGAGCCGAAGTGTGCCGCGCGACTTCGTGGACACGATCCCCGCCATCAGCGAAAAGCCCCAGGGGATCTGCTCCATGCCGGGCTCGAGCAATGGCACGGAGAAGGCGATCGGTTGCGTGTCGGGCACCGTCAACGACGGGTCGGAGCGCCAGAACCAATGAGTCTGGGTGGTACTGCGGAACGGGGTCGGACCCTCCACCTCACGGGCGGTCGCGAAGACGACAGGAACAAGGTAGTGGTCGTGCAGGTTCTCACCCACAGGAAGATCCGCGATCAGCGGGATCCGGAGCGCGGCCAGGTGGCCGGCGGGCCCGACACCGCTGCGCAGCAGGATCTCGGCACTGCCCAAGGCGCCGGCGGACAGCACCACGTGATTGGCGGAGATGCACTCGCCCGAAGAGAGCACGACACCCGTCGCACGATCGGCGGTGATAGCTACCCGGGTCACGGCCTCGTCGGTGCGCACGGCGAGCCGGCCTGCTTCGGCGGCCGGCCGGGCGTAGGCATCCCATGTGGTGACGCGTTCCTTGTTCTCGACCGTGACCTGCTGCACCGAGACCCCGTCGAGATCGCCCACGTTGTAGTCGGTGTTGAGCTCGAGGCCTGCTTGGACGGCGGCGTCCATGATCGATTGCTGTACGGGATGGAGAGGCGTGTTGGCCCCCACGGGCAGCGGGCCCGCACGACCACGTCTCTCGTCGTCGCCGCTGAGCCAGCGCTCGATGCGCCGGTAGACGGGCTCCACGTCCTCCCACGACCACCCGTCCGCCCCCTGTGCGGCCCAGCCATCGAAGTCGGCCGGCGCACAGCGCACCCAGATCGCGGCGTTGAGGGAGTGGGAGCCGCCCAGAACGCGGCCTCGTGGCAGGTGGAGTCGCCGCCCCGCGGCGTGCTCCTGCGGCACGGTGTGGAAGTCCCAGTCGACCGCCGAGTGCCACAGTGTGTTTAGCCTGCTGACGTCCTGGATGGCGGCGATGCGGTTCGACCCACCCGCTTCGAGTAACAGGGTTCGGCGACCCGCATCCGCAAGACGCCCTGCGACGATGCTGCCGCTGGTCCCTCCCCCGACGACGATCACGTCCCAATCGCTCACCTGTTCATGCCTCCGTCAGGTTGTAGGCGACGCTCAGGCGGTCCGGATGCTCTCGCAGTTCCGCCGCTCTCGACTGCAGCGTGACGACACCCTGCGCGAGCACGGTCACTCGGGCCGCGAGTTCCAGGGCGACGCGCGTGAACTGCTCGATCAGAAGAATGCCGACGCCGCGTGCGGCGACATCGCGAAGTGCGGGTACGAGCCGCGCCACCACGACAGGCGCCAGGCCGAGCGACATCTCGTCGATCACGAGGAAGTCCGGCCGGGCGACCATCGCCGTGGCGAGCGCGAGCATCTGCTGCTGCCCACCGGAGAGCGAGCCGGCAGGGCGGTCCGCGAACTTGTGCATCTCCGGAAAGAGATCGAGCATCGCGTCGACTGCCGCTGACCGTTCGCTGCGCGGCAGCAGGAGCGAGGCGACCCGGAGGTTGTCGGCGACGGACATGTCGGTGAGCACCCGGTGCCCTTCCTGCATCGTCGCCACGCCGGCGCGCCGTACCTGATTGGGTCGGAGTCCGCGGATCGACTTCGTGCCGACGGCGACCTGGCCACTGGTCTCGCGGGCCAGACCGGCGATCGCTAGCACGACGGACGACTTGCCGGCGCCGTTCGCACCGAGGAGCGCGACCACTTCGCCGGGACCAACCTCGAGGTGTACACCGTGCACCACCTCGCGCCCACCCCGCTTGACCTTGAGGTCGTGGATGGTCAGCACGCTGATTCCTCGTCATCCTCGACACCCAGGTACGCCCTGCGAACCTGCGCAGATGCCAACACCTCGTGGGTCGACCCGAAGGCGATGAGCTTGCCGAAGTCGAGGACGGCGACCGTCCCGCACGCCGCCCTCACCAGATCCATGTCGTGGTCGACGAGCAGCACGAGTGCCCCCACTTCGTCGGGGATGCCGGTGATGAGCTTCAGCAGCCGCTCGGACTCGGTCGGGTCCAGGCCGGCGGCCGGCTCGTCGAGCAGCACCAGCCGCGGCTGCCCGACGATGCAGCGTGCGATCTCGACCAGACGTCGCTCGAGCAGGGTCAGCTCGCTCCCGAGACGTTCGGCGCGCGCCAGTCCGACGTAGTCGAGGGCGCGGCCGACGCTAGTGAGCGCGGAGCGCGTGTGCTCGGCAACAAGCCGCACGTTGTCGTACGCAGACAGTGCCCGGATCACCTGCTCCTGCTGGAAGGAGCGACGCAGACCCAGCCGAGCGCGCCGGTGCGGCGCGACCCGCAGCAAGTCCATGCCGTCCAGTTCGGCGCTGCCCGTCGCCGCGACTGTGAAGCCGGACAACACGTTGAACGTGGTTGTCTTGCCTGCGCCGTTGGGCCCGATCAGACCGCAGACACCGCGCTCGAAGGCCATTGAGACATCGTCGAGCGATCGGACCCCGCCATAACGGACGGTGACGTTGGATAGGGTCAGGCCAGCCATCAACTTTCCTCCACCCGGCGTCCGGTGCGGCTTCTCAGCGCGCTCGACAGGTTTTCCAGCTGGCCCGCGATGCCGTGGGGCGCCGTGGTGATGGCCTGGACGGTGCCGAGACCCAGGATGACGAACACAAGATTGCCGTCGACGCCCCAGGTGTTCAACAGCTGCGGAACCCAGTAGAAGAACAGGCCACCGATCACAGCGCCGGCCAGCGAGAACGCCCCCGCGATCAGAACAGTGGCGAACAACAGCACCGACTGCTGTGCCTTGAACGACACCGGGTCGAGCACGCCTGAGTTGGCCGCGAGAAGGGCGCCCGCGACTCCCGTCACCGCACTGGTCACTGCGAGGGCCAGCACCCGGTACGCCGTGGTGTTGATGCCCGAGGCCATCGCGCCGGCATCCCCCTGTCTGATCGCGGCCCAGGCGCGCCCGGGCCGCGAGGCCAGAAGCCACCACAGCAGCACCAAGACCACGATCACCACCACCGCGACGTAGCGGAAGTACGTCTGGTCGTCCTGCCCGAGCGACGGGCGCGGCATGGTGCTGCCAGAGCCTGTGGCGTCTCGTCCGACGAAACCGGGGCCGCCGTTGGGAAACCCGGTGTACCGGACGATCACTTCGAGGGCACCGGCGATCATCAGGGTGGTGATTGCCAGCGACAACCCCGAGAGTCGCAGCGCCGGCAGGCTCACGACGGTCCCGACGACTGCGGTGACCAGCGCTGCCAGGAGCAGCACCACCTCGAACGGCAGCCCGGTGGCGTAGTGCAGCCGGAGTGTGGTCCAGCCGCCCACCGCGACGAGGCCGACCTGCATGATGGAGACGAGGCCGAGGCGCCCGTACAGCACTCCGGCCGAGGCCGCAGCCAGTGAGTAGATCACCGCGACGGTCAGGGTCCGAAGGCCCAGTCCGGCCCCGATGCCAGGCAGCGACGGAACCAGGACAACGGCGAGCACAGCCAGTGCGACACCGGTGATCAGTCCGCGTGTCCGATTGCTCGCCACGGATTGCGGGCTCATGCGCGCACCACTCCGATCGTGACGGTCCGGCGCCGCGTGCCAGCCAAGATGACCACGGTGGCGATCACGAACGGAACCGCGGTCGAGAACGCTGTGATTGATGGCTGGGACGACACCAGCGACTGCACCAGCCCGATCACCAAACCGGCCACCATCGTCATTCCCAGTGAACGGAAGCGCCCGACCACGACGGCAGCCAGCTCAGGGATCACCAGGAAGGTGAGAAACGCGGGCTCGAGCCGGGTCTGGTCCGCGACCAGGACGCCGGAGATCCCCGCAATGGCACCGGAGACCGCCCAGGCGGCGTTCTCCACCAGCCGCACGCTGGTGCCGAGGACGGCAGCCAGCTCACGGTCACTCGCGAGCGCCCGCATCGCGGTACCGATCGCGGTGTAGCGAAGGGCGAGGGCGGCGCCCGTGACGACCACGATGGCCAGCGTCAGACAGATGAGCTGGGTCAGGTTCACGCGGGCGTGGGCCTCGCCGTTACCCACGGAAAACCCTGTCAGGCTGGTCGGGAGCAGCAACCTGCGGGCCTTGTCGTTCCAGAGGTAGAGCATCAGCCCGAGAAGCGCGAGGGAGAACCCCAGGGTGGCAACGGCCTTTCGCAGCTCATCGATGCGACCCAGATAGGGACCTGCCACGACGCCGAAGACGAGGGAGACTGCCGCCCCAATCGTGACGCACAAAGCGATCGCGGCCGAGGCTGGCAGCCCGTTCTCGATGAACTGCCATGCGAGCATCGCGGCAAGACCCCCGATGGCGCCGTGAGCGAAGTTGAGGACACCCGTGGTGCGGTAGAGCACGAGGACGCCGACTCCGGACAGGGCGTACACCGATCCGATGACGAGTCCGGCGACTACGAACGGCAGCAGGTTCATCGAAGTCCCTACGCGCTCGGCTTCAGCAGGCCCTGGGACTGTTCGGCGGCCTTGATGTTGTCGGTCTCCGGGTCGTCGACATCCTGGCAATCCTCGAGCGAGACCCACTTGCCGTCCTTGACCTGAGCCATCCGGGTCGCGTGGTTGGCGTGGTGCTCGTCCGCCTCTCCGTAGTACCACGGCGCGCACAGCAGGTCGGAGGCATAGCCGGTGATTCCCACCAGGGCCTTGGACACCGTCTCTCGGTTGATGGTCGACGGGTCAGAGATCTTCAGCAACGTGTCCACGAAGATTTTGCCGGCAAGGTAGCCGGCCTGGCTGAACGTGTCCCGGGGCGCGCCCTTGGCGGCGTACTTCGCCATCACGGCCCGCCACTGGTTCAGGTCCTTGCCGTCGGCCGCGTTGACCAGCTGCAGCTCCGAGTTGGCGATGAAGCCGTTCCAGTACGAGCCGATCTGTTGCCCGAACTGGGCGTCGTAGCACGACGCCGTGCACGCCCACCGTATTTCGCCCTTCGCATCCTGCTGCTCGGCGGCCTGCAGGATCGAGGCCGCGATCGGCGCGGGGTCGGCGATCACCAGGCTCGTCGCCTTGCTCGAGGCGATCTGACTGATCAGCGGGAGCCAGTTGCTCTCGGCCGGGTCGCTGAGGACGTTGCCGACCAGCTCGATGCCCTTCTCCGCTGCGTACGCATTGATTCCGGCCGACACCCAATCACCGTTTCCCACCGTCTTCAGGCCCGCAGCGAAGAACTTCGACGCCTCTCCCTTGCGTTCGAAGTACTGGAGGGTCGCGAGCGCCGAGGTTCGCGGACCGGCGTTGACGGGCGCGATGTTGGAGGACTGGAAGCACGCCTGCGGGACGCCCACACCCGTGATGGAGTACAGGTTGGCCTTCTTGTACTCGGAGTTGGCTTGCTGGCAGCCGACGAACGTAGCGTCGCCGACCATGGCGACCACGCTGGTGTCCGCCGCGTAGCCCGCGGCGAGCTGTGCGGTCTTCGTCGGGTCCAGGGCGTCGTCGCCGATGGCGTACTGGATCGGCCGACCGTTGATGCCCCCGTTGTCGTTGACGCAGTCGAAGTAGGCCTTGGCCGACTTGGGCGAGGAGGAGAAGTCGACACCGCCCGACTCGGTCGCGATCGCCGCAACCTTGATCGGGGCGCCGGTTGCCTTATTGCCGTTGCCCAGGCCGCACTTGAGGTCGGCTGCGCTCTGGGTGCCCGAGGCGCCGGGGATCGCGTCCGAGTCCGCCGCCGAGCCGCAACCGGCGAGCGCGAGGACGGCCACGCCGGCCATGAGGGCTGAGCTGGCCTTTCCGATTCGGTTCATGCAGGTGCTCCTTGGTGCTAGAAGCGTGCCGGACGCAGGGGCCGTGGGCAATTTCACTCAGCGTGCTCGCCGCAGCCGAGCAGGCATTGAACAAGGGCGAAGACCGCTTGCTTGTCCGCGCACAAGCGCGCTCTGGTTGAGTCGGCCTTGGGCGCGGTGTCGGATTGCTCCCGGTCCGTTTCGCCAGAGTGCGCCGATCGCCGTCTCGTCGACCACGTACAACGTCGTCAACGGCAGTATCAGTGTGCCGGCGAACAGCATGAACGCGCTGGAGGCCTATCAGCTGCTCATCACCCCCGCGGCGGGGGCCGCCACGGGGCAGCAGCGGTACGAGGCGGAGAACGCCACGGTCGTGAACGCCGGCCGGTTCTCATCGGGCTCGGCGTCCGACGGCGGCTACGTCGGCCAGATCGACGGTTCGGCGAACATGCGCGACCAGTCCTTCGTCGACTTCCTCGTCAACGTCCCTCAGGCAAGGGCTTACACGATGAACATCCGGTACGCAAACGCAACCGGCGCCAACGCGACGCACGGCTTGGCGTCCAACGGCGGCGGATGGTCGACGGTGACATATCCTCCCACCGGAGCCTGGGGTTCCTTCGGTGCGTCAGTGAACGTGTCGGTGAACCTCAACGCCGGATGGAACATGATCCGGCTGGCGAAGGGCGCGCCAAACTTCGCCGGCGGCGTCGGCTTCGCCGAGTTGGACGCAATCACCCTGTCGTGAGTTTCGGTGTGGCGCTCCGGTTGTCGTGGCAGCCGGAGTGCCACACCGCTCAGGACTCCGCGAGCACCGCGGTGGACGCGCGCGGAACCAGACGACACAGCTGGGCTCGCTGACCCTGTACCGGTTCCCCGTTGATGGCCGCGAGCAGCAATTCGGCGGCGCTGCGCCCAATACCTTCGAGGTCCATGTCGATGCTGGTCAGCTGTGGGCGGCAGCCCTCGACCATGACGTCCCAGTTGTCGAAGCCGACCAGCGCGACGTCGCGGGGAACGTCCCGGTCGGCCTCGCGCAACGCCTCGGCCACACCGCGGGCAATCTGGTCGCTGCCGCAGAAGACGGCGTCGACATCGGCTCCCGTGGACAGCAGCATGCCGACCGCCTGGCGGCCCCAAGCCTCGCTCCACTCGCCGTACATGGTGTCGGTAGCGGGCCGCAGACCCTCCGCGCCGAGCGCCTCGATGGCCGCAGCGGCCCGGACCTGCGCCGAATGATGGTGCTCGGGGCCGGTGATGTGGGCGATGCGGCGCCGGCCGATGGCCAGCAGGTGGCGCACCGCCTTGCGGGCTCCGTCCGACTCGTCGGGCACGACCGAGCAGTCGCGCGGGTCGGAGGAGCTGATGAACGCGTAAACAACGGGCACCGGCAGATCGGTGGCTATCGGGGTGCGGGCCTGGTTGCGGCGGCCGGTGACGATGATGCCGTCGACCTTGCGGCTGAGCAACGTTCGCAGGTAGTACTTCTCGCGGATGGGGTCGTCACGCGCGTCACACAGCAGTACGGAGACCTGGCCGGCTCCGAGGGCATCCTCAGCACCGATCATCAGCGGGATACTGAACCGGCCGATGCTGTCGGTGGTGATCATGCCGACCGTGTACGTCCGGCCGGTCTGCAGGCTGCGCGCCGCGCCGTTGACGACGAAGCCGAGTTGCTCCGCGGCCTGCTGAACCCGCAACCGCGTCTCCGGCCGTAGCGATCCTCGGCCGTTGAGGGCTTTGGAAGCCGTGCCGGTGGAGACGCCCGCGAGTGCCGCGACCTCACTGATCGTGGCGGCACGAACCGTCTTGCGCAGCGTTTCCTCCAGAGTTTCCGGCATGGGCTTTGTGAAGTGACTGTAACGCCCTCTTGACAGCTGCGCAAGGGCTCCCTAGCGTCAAGGCAATCGTTTGCCGAACGTTTCCTCTGGCAGCGATGACCGCAGCGTATCGCAACACCCCCGAAGACGCAGAGGATGCAATCGCTATGACACCTCCCCACCCGGCACGGCGTCGCCTACGTGCCGCGGCAGCCGTCGCGTTGTCGGCATGCCTGCTCGCCGCCTGCTCAAGCACCGACAACTCCGGTAGCGGCTCCTCCGGCGCAGCCGGCGGCACCTACACGATCTGGGACACCTACCCGCAGTTCGACGACAGCGCCGACTGGGTCCAGCTACTGCAGAGGTGCGGCACCGCTGCCGGCGTCACGGTCAAGCGCACCGCCTACGACACCACCGACCTGACCAACAAGGCCCTGCTCGCCGCCCAGCAGGGCAACTCGCCCGATGTACTCATCGTCGACAACCCGGTGGTGTCCACCCTCGCCGACGCCGGTGTGCTGACCACCACCGAGGAAGTGAAGATCGACACCTCCGCCGTAGCGCCAAATCTCCTCGCCGCCGGACAGATCGGTGGCAAGACCTACGGCATCCCGATCGGGGCCAACACCCTGGCCCTCTATTACAACAAGGCCATCCTGCAGGCCGCAGACGTCGATCCGGCGTCCATCAGGGACTGGGCATCGCTCACCGCCGCGCTGCAGAAAGTCAAGGCCACCGGCAAGAAGGGCATCACCTTTTCGGCGATCGGCACCGAAGAAGGGAGCTTCCAGTTCCTGCCCTGGTTTTGGGGTGCCGGGGCCAATCTCACCAAACTGGACTCGGCCGAAGGCGTCTCGGCGCTACAGCTGTGGACCGACTGGCTGAAGAACGAGTACGCACCCAATTCGGTCATCAACAACACCCAGACCACCAGTTGGCAGGAGTTCGCCACCGGTCAGTTCGCGTTCGCCGAGAATGGCACCTGGCAGTTGGCCAACGCGAAGAAGACCGGCTTCGAGTACGGCATCATCCCCATCCCGTCGAAGGCGGGCGGTACCGCGCCGGCGCCCACCGGCGGCGAGTTCGTCGCCGCTCCCGTGCAGAAGGACACCGGCCGCTACGACACCTCGCAAAAGATCATCAATTGCCTCACCAGCGCCGACAACGCCTACACCACCGACACGACGCTGTCCTACATTGCCGCGACCGAGGCGGTGCAGGCCAAGCAGGTGCAGAACAACGCCGAGCTGAAGGTCTGGGTTGAGGCGGTCTCGGCGGCGAAGGGCCGAACCAGCGACAACCTTGGTACCAAGTACCCGAGGATTTCCCAGCCCATGTGGACCGGATTCCAGGCAGCCCTGAGCGGATCCAAGTCCCCGCAGGAAGCGCTCACCGCTGCCCAGGCCGCCGCCGCGGCGGCCACCAAGTGACCATGACGCACCACTCGACGACCCGAATCCCCGCCCCGGCCGCCGTGCCGAGGGCGGGGGGCCGGCGCCGGAGGAGCGGGCAGTGGACGGCATGGGCCTTCCTCGCCCCCGTCGTCGTCTACCTCGTCGCGTTCTACGCCTACCCGCTGTACCGCAACCTCGATCTGAGCCTGCGTCACTACACGGTCCGTTCGTTCGTTCAAGGCGACGCGCCGTTCACCGGCCTGGACAACTACCGCACCGTCCTCGACGACCCGGCCTTCTGGCCCGCGGCCTGGCACACGGCGGTGTTCACCGGCGTCTCCCTGCTGTTCCAGTTCTCCATCGGCATGGCCCTGGCAGTGTTCTTCCACCAGCACTTCCGGCTCGCGGCCACGCTGCGCGCCCTGTTCCTCGTACCGTGGCTGTTGCCGCTGATCGTGTCGGCCTCCACCTGGTCGTGGATGCTCAACAGCGACTCCGGCATCGTCAACGCCGCGCTGCGGCTGCTGGGCTTGGACCCGGTCAACTGGTTGACGTCACCCACCTGGTCCCTTGCCTCCGTGACGATCGCCAACATCTGGATCGGCATCCCGTTCAACCTCGTCGTGCTCTACAGCGGCCTGCAGGCCGTGCCGTCGGAGCTCTACGAGGCCGCGGCGCTGGATGGCGCCACCCCGTGGGACGCCTTCTGGCGAGTGACCTTCCCACTGCTGCGCCCGGTCTCGGCGGTCACCCTGCTGCTCGGGCTGATCTACACCGTCAAGGTGTTCGACATCATCTGGATCATGACGAAGGGCGGCCCCGCGGACGCGTCAACCACCCTGGCCACCTGGTCGTACCGGCTCGGATTCGGCAACCTGTTGCCGGAGTTCGGCCCAGGCGCGGCGGTCGGCAACCTGCTCATCATCGTGGCGATGGCCTTCGGCCTGCTCTACATCCGCACCCAGCGGAAGGCACTGCGATGAACCGTTCGGTGAAAACCGCCGTCGGCGTCGTGCTGACCGCGATCATGTTGTTCCCGGTGTACTGGATGATCAACGTGTCCTTCACCAGGGACGCCGACATGCGCGACGACCCGCCCCATCTGTTCCCCATGGACGGCACCCTCGAGGGCTACCGCGCCGTTATCGACCAGCAGTTGCCGTACCTCGGCACCAGCATGTTCGTTGGGCTCGGCACCGTCCTGCTCACGGTGGTGCTGTCCGCGCCGGCCGGCTACGCGCTGGCCAAACTCCGTCCACGCGGCGGCGGCGTGTTGAGCTTCATGCTGCTCGTCGCGCAGATGATCCCGGGCGTCATCATGGCGATGGGCTTCTACGCCATCTACCTCAAGCTCGGCATGCTCAACACCGCCGCCGGACTGATCCTGGCCGACTCCACCATCGCCGTGCCGTTCGGCGTCCTCATCTTCACCGCGTTCATGTCCGGTATCCCGCAGGAGCTGACCGCGGCTGCCCAGATCGACGGAGCGCGGGCGTTCCGTACGTTCTGGTCGGTGATCCTGCCGCTCAGCCGCAACGCCATCGTGACAGTCAGCCTCTTCGCCTTCCTGTGGGCCTGGTCGGACTTCGTCTTCGCCACCACCCTCGACGGCGGCGGCACCGCCCAACCCATCACGCTCGGCATCTACCACTACATCGGCAACAACAACCAGCAATGGAACGCCATCATGGCCACCGCCGTGGTCGCGTCCATCCCCGCGACGCTGCTGCTCATCGTGGCCCAGCGTTACGTGGCCGCCGGCGTCACCGCCGGCGCCGTCAAGGACTGAGGAAATCCGCATGACTAACCGTGTCCACCACGGCCCCACCGCGCCCACATCCCAGGCAATCGCCGCCCTGCGACCCCTGCCCGCGGACGCTGTACGCCTCGACCGCGAGGGGCTGCTCGGTGCGTGGCAGGACCGCAACACCGCCGCGACCCTGCCACACTGCGTCGACCAGCTCGACGCGCGGGGCAACCTGAACAACCTGCGCCGAGTCACCGGAGACTACGACGGCGCCTTCGCCGGCTACTGGTTCGCCGACACCGACATCTACAAGACCCTCGAAGCGGCGTGGTGGGCCGGCGGCTTCGCGTCGTTCGTCGCCGAGATCGCCCATCTGCTGGAGAAGGCGCAGGACGCCGACGGCTACCTGATGTCCTACTTCCAGGTCGAGCACCGTGACCGGCAATGGAAGGAGCTGCCGTCCAGCCACGAGATGTACAGCGCCGGCCACCTTATCCAAGCCGGCGTCGCCGCTGCCCGCAGCGCCCCGGACGACCCAGCCGCGCAGCAACTGCTCGCGGTCGCGCGCCACTTCGCCGACCTGCTGGTCGAACGATTCAGCGAAGGTACGGAGGAAGCACTCGACGGACACCCGCAGGTCGAGACCGCGTTGGTCGAGCTGTATCGGGTCACCGGACACCGCCCGTACCTGGACCTCGCCGCCCGCTTCATCGACCTGCGCGGGCATGGTTTGCTCGGTCCGGAGAGCCGGTTCCACACGCGCCACTACTACCAGGACCACGCGCCGTTCCGCGCGGCCGATGAAGTCACCGGCCACGCCGTGCGTCAGGTGTACCTGGCGGCCGGTGCCGTTGACGTGGCCGTCGAAACCGGCGACACCGAACTGCTGCTGGCCGCCGAGCGGCTGTGGGAGTCGGCGATCGCGACCAAGACGTACCTGACCGGAGGGCAGGGCTCGCGCCACCGCGATGAGGCGTTCGGCGACCCGTACGAACTGCCGCCCGACCGCGCCTATGCCGAGACCTGCGCCGCGATCGGCAGCTTTCATTGGTCGTGGCGGCTGCTGCTGGCCACCGGGAAGGTGCGCTACGCCGACGAGATGGAACGATTGCTGTACAACGGCATCGCCGCCAGCACCAGCCTCGACGGCACCGCGTTCTTCTACTCCAATCCGCTGCAGGTGCGCACCGGCCACGACGGATCCGACGAGGACGCACCCGGACAGCGCCTGAACTGGTACTCCTGCGCCTGCTGCCCGCCGAACCTCGCCCGCCTGATGGCGTCGCTGCACACGTACGCGGCCACCGGCGGCCCCGAGGGCTTGCAACTGCATCTGTACACCGCCGGGACATTCAGCGCTGGCGGCCGGACCGTCCGCATCGAGACCGCATACCCGTGGGACGAGACCGTGACCGTCACGGTGACCGAAACGACGGCGGAGCCCTGGACTCTCGCACTGCGCGTGCCCAACTGGTGCGTCGACGCCCGGCTGACCCTCGACGGCATGCCGGTACCAGCCGCCGCGCACGACGGATACGTACACCTGAGCCGCACCTGGCTACCCGGCGATCGGGTCGAGCTCGTCCTGGCCATGCCGGTACGGCTGGTCACCGCCCACCCCCGCGTCGACGCCGTCCGCGGCACCGCCGCAGTAACCCGCGGACCGGTGGTCTACTGCCTGGAGCACGCCGACATGCCCGACGAACTCGACGGTTTCGCCTTCGAGGACGTGGAACTCGACTCTGCCAGACCCGCCACGGTTGTCCACAACAGACACTCGATCGCCCCAGTGGCCCTTCACACCCCGGTACGCGCACGGGACGCCGCCGGCGACGCGCCCTACCAACCACTGAACGCCGCCGCACCGCCGGCCACGCTCACCGCCACCGTCCCGGCCATCCCCTACTTCCTGTGGGCAAACAGGGCGCCTGGTCCCATGCGCGTGTGGATCCCCCTCGCGCCACAGGTACGACAGGCCTGATCGTCGCGGGTGACGACGGGCTGCGCGGGCCCCGGTCACCGCAGACCAGTTCGTGCACCGCCGCGACCCTGCGTGGCGGCGTGGGCGGCAGGTCGCGGCTCAGGCAGAAACCGTTACCTCGCAGGCGCGTCACGGGCGGCTTGCGGCGCCTCAGGGCAGGCGCGCGGCGCGGAGGTTTCGAAAGGCCGCGCCGGCCGAGGTACATCTTTGGTTTTGGTGTTGACGCCTTCGGTGCCGCCGTTGTGGAAGGGGTGGGTCAGGGCGGCGTTGACGGCGGCGCGGTCGAGGCCGAAGCCGCGGTTGAAGGTGTGCAGGTGGGGTAGGTCGGTGGCCTTGGCCTCGGTGATCCAAGAGTTAAGACGGTTGTCGTTACCGGCCGCGGGCGCGAGGAGCGCGGCGAACGAGTTGATGAAGCCGGTCAGCGCGGTCATCTGTGGGCAGGCGGCGGTGAGGGCGGTGACGAGGCTGACTTACTGCCCCTGTCGTATGGATGATCCGGGGGGTGTTGTCGCCGGGTCGGGTGGCGTCGGCGGACCGCTGATGGGGACACGGCCACTCTTGGGATAGGTCTCTTCGCAACGTGGCTGCCGGCAGTCCGACGCCCAGACCAGCGGCCGAGGCGGCGAGAACAAGGGTGAGGAGGCGTGGGGGCACGGCGACCACGGCGTGTTCCTCGGGTTGGACGTCGGCAAGGACGGTCACCACGCGGTCGGGCTGGCCCCGGACGGCAAGCGGCTGCACGACGGGCCGCTGCCCAACACCGAGGCCAGGCTGGGGCAGCTGTTCGACAAACTCGCCCGCCACGGCCGGCACTCCACGACGTCACGTGGCTTCGACGTTCGGCGCCATGAGCACGGCCAACGCGTGGATCGATGGTCGAGAGGACAACCGAAGATCGTGCGGTGGCCGCGTGCCACGCCGTGGATGCGGTCGGGTGGCGGGTCATCCCCTCACGACCGTCGAGGGCGCGCTTCGGACACCAGGTCCGAGGCGGGCTGGTCGTGGCGACCCGGAGCAGGGGCGGTGGTGGCAGCACCTCTGCTCCGGGTCGGTCACGGAGACGGCGTGCGGTCAGTAAACCTCTACGCCGTACCAGGCGAGAGCGGGGTTTACCCGCTGGTGGTAGGAGACACATCCGCTCGAACGAGACCCGGAGTGGATGCCGAGGGCCGCGGTGTTGCGCCACACCGGGCCGCCGCTGTCGCCGCTTCCCGAGCAGATGTCGGTGCGGAACAGCCCGTGAACGGCCCCGTCGGGATAGTTCACCGTCATGTTCAACTCGTGCACCGTTCCACACTGGACGCCAGTCTTGTAGCCGCCGCGACACACGGCCTCGCCCAGCTCGGGATCGCGGGAGTGGGTGATGTCCTGGGCGCCGCTGGCGATGTAGACGTTGCCGGGCTTGCTGACGCTGGCGTTGTTGTGCCTGATCAGCCCGTAGTCGGTGCCGGGAAAGCGTCCACCGGCGTCGTAACCGAAGTACTCGTTGGCGCCGTTGTACCAGTCGGAGACGCCGGGGTCGTGTGTCGTGCAGTGCCCGGCGGTGAGCAGGAACTTCTGCGAGTTGTCGCTCTTCTTCTGGACGTTGAAGCCGGCCGAGCACTGGTAGCCGTGCTCCGAGCGGATGTACTTGCCGCCGTTCACGGTGCCGTTGAGCACGAGCTCGCCGGGCACCCGGGTGAGCACCGCCGCGTCGCCGTACGGCGCGAGCACCGCCCGCATCTCGGCGAAGTCGGCGTCGGAGACCGTGCTGTCCGCCGTCACGTTGATCCGGTTGTCGTCGACCTCCGTGCCCCACGTGGTGCCGCGCGTGTCGATCCGGGAGTTCAGCGCGTCGGTCACCGCGGTCAACTCCTCGGTGCTGTACCGCACGCGCTTGGCCAGCCCGCCCGCTGCCGTGACTGCTCGCTCGCCATCGGCGTCGGTGACGGTCACGACCATGCGCCCGGTCCGCTGGTCGAAGTAGGCACCCGCGGTACGCTCCGGGCCGAGCTCGCCGGCGAGCTGCTCGGCCCGGACGCTGCCGATCCCGGCGCGCACCGGGATTCCGTTGAGCTCGGGCCCCACCTGACTGGTGCCGTCCGGCGCGGGTGCGGCGTGCGCGGCGGTCGGACCCACCATCACGGTGACGAGGGCGGTGGTGACCGCCGCGGCCAGCAGGGCGCGACGTGACGTCGGTCTACAGTGCGTCATTGATCGTTCAACCTCTCCAACGGGGCCGGTTGGTGGTAAGGCTGGCAGCCACCGGTGAAATCGCGCTGATCGCACGCTGACACGAGCCGCCACTGGTGGGTTCGGTCGGTGGCGAGCGCGTCGCCCAGCGGCGTACGGCGGAAGATCACGGATCGGCCGGCGGGTGCCCCCGGTCGTGCAGACCCGCCTTGCAAAGCACGGGCAGGTGGTTGCCGACCGCCCCGAGCGCGATGCCCGGGGTGTGTGCCGTCTGGCTGGTGCTGGCCGGCTCGGCGAGCGCGATCAGTAACCGGTACGGGACTGGCCGAGCAGCTTGACCAACGCCTCCGGTGGCGTCCGGAGCTAACGGCACCTACGCCGGCCAGCTCTTGCTCACGCCGAGGTCGGCGGCCAGCCGGCCGATCGACGGGCCTTCCAACCCGTCCTGTGGCGCGACGTGCGCGGCCCGGCGCAGAATGGCCTGCCGAGCCCGATCGTCTCGTGTCCGTCCTGCCATCATCGCTCTCTCAGCACGGACGTTCGGTCGACCATATCGCCCCCGTTACCTTTTTGATCGTCCCGCCCTCGCCGATCCCGTCAGCCGCGCCTACTACGACCGCGAACGAGCCCGAGGCAAACGCCACAACGCCGCCCTCATCTGCCTCGCCCGACGCCGCTGCGACGTCCTTTACGCCATGCTCCGCGACAAGATCCCCTACCAACCACGCCCGACAACCCCCGTCCCCGCTTGACGAAACCCATAGGGACACCCCCCGAGGAACCAACGCCAATCAGGACTTTGCCACCGTGCGGACAACGGCATTATGGCCAGATTCTAGTGACCGAGTGGCCAATACCGCACTACATCGGTCTGCTCGAAGATTGATTTCGATCAATCTGCGATCCGCGAAGGAGAAGCATGCGAAAAAGCACTTGGCTCCGCCGACTCGGCCTCGTCTCAGCAGCGGTGGCGCTCGGCCTGGCATCCACACCCGTGGCCGCGCACGCCGACGGCTATGACACCCCCCGCAGCGCCACTGCCGTGGGAGCGGGCAACACCTATGCGGCGGGATTGGCGGCGGCCGAACAGCGGGCCCGGGCGGCCGTCCTCGCCGTCGGCCACGACTGCGCCCCTGGGCGGTACTATACTCTTCTGACCTATATGTCCCCAGGTGGCGGCACGTGGGTTTTCCGGTCCACCCACGACACGATGTGCGTCGACTGATCAAGGTCGGCCTGATCGGCCTCCGCCGGGGTTTGCCGGCGGCAGGGTAGTCCCGTTGCCCGCAGCGGAGGCCGCTCGGCAGTAGGTGGGATATGCCACTGCATCGCACGAACTACTGAATTTCCTCTTTCGTACGGGCGACTTGACACGGGGCGGGGCGCTACTGTGGCCGCAGCAGCGAGCACGTCGCGTTCAGTTCCGCGACCACGGCGGTGGCCAGCTTGTGGACGCTAACGTTCACGAGCAGTTCGACGACGGGGCCGACCTCCCAACGGCCCAGGCGCGGATGCAGCGCCGACCGCGGCAGCCGCGGCCAGACCGACCGCCGGCTGCCCCTCCCCCTGCGCTGACCCGCCATCCTGGGCGAGGACGTGGACCAGGTGCCCCCCTGCGCATCCGTGACCGGCTCGCCTCCCTGCGCCGTGTCCCGGGCGCCCAGGATCGCCTGCACCGCCACGAGGTTGAAGCCCTCGCGTTGCAGGGCCTTGACGGCCTTCAGGCGCCGGACGTGTTCCGCGTGGTAGTCGCCGTACGACCCCGCCGCACCGGCGGTGGCAGCAGCTGCCGCGCCTGGTGTGCCCGGATAGCGCGAGGCGTACCGGGGCGTCAACCGTTCCCACTCGGGTCGGCGCTACTGGTGCCGAGTGGACCCGGCGAGGGCGAGTTGGGCCAGCCGACCGCCCTCAGGCCGCGAGGTCCGCCCCGGCGAGCCGTCCACAGCAGCACCGCCCGCCGGGTCAGTTCGGGCATCCGTTCACTCCAGCCGTACTCGAACCAGGGACCGCGGCTCCCGCCCGGCGAGCAGCCAGCCAAGAGCCGCGGCGGTCAACGGGACGCCAACAGCGATCACGAGTAGATCCACGACCGGCACGCGCGCCAGCTCGCTGAACTGGTCGCGGGATGAGCCGGCCAGGATGACGGTGTACGCGGCGCCGATGCCCAGGATCCCGCCCAGCAGCGCGAGCCCGCCGGCCGTTGCCGAGGTGAGCGTGCGGCGGATGCGACCCGTCGCGCCAGTCGCGGTCAGCGTGCGCAGGTCGCCCGCTGCCTCGGTCCGGATCAGCCCGACGGTCATGGCGAGGATCGCGAGCGCGAGTACGGCTCCGGCCGCTGTCGCGGTCGCGCGCAGTGCCAGGAGCCCGTCGCGCTTGTCGCGGTCCTCGACGACCAGCCCTGCGTCGAGCGCGAATTCCCGCGCCCCGGTGAGCTGCTCGTCGGTCAACGGCCGGGGGGACTCGACCAACCAGCCGGTCCGCAACAGTTTCCAGTTGTTGCGTCGCAGCGCAGCCGGAGTGAGAAACGTCGTCGGGAGTGAGTCGAACTGCGGGTTCGGCAGCCGCTCGGTGGTTGCCCGTGGGAAGGACCGCGCCGTCCCGCCAGACTCGGAAACCAGCAGTAGGTCGGAGCGGGGCTGGGTGGTCAGCACGTCCGTTGCCTGGCCGATGCTGGTGGGATCGACGCCGTAGTAACGCAGCAGTTCGGGCGTGGCGACCGGTGCCGTCTCCGGATCGGTGAACGAATCCGGGCTGGTCTGCTGGCCGACACCGATCGGAACCCGCCCGATCCGAACGCCGTCGGCATCCGCGTGCGGTGTCTCGTCCGGATCTATCGCGATTTCGAGCGGGATGACGGTCGGATCGGCAAGCGTGGCCGTGTATTGCCGAACCCGGGCCTCTATCGCCTCGAGCTGGGCCGGTGTGCGGTCGGGAACGCGCATGCCTGGGGAATTGATCCAGATGAGGAGCTGGCGGTCGGAAAGGTTGCCCTCGGCGGCGGTCTGCTCGAGAACTCTCGCCACGACCACGGTCGCGGTCGGGATCGCGAGCGCCACGCTGATGGCGGCTAGCGCGGCGCTCGACCGTGCCTGATGGCGGGCGAGGTCACGCAAGGCCAGCCGGGGAGCAACGGGAAGCCGGGTTCCGATGGCGGCAAGCACCCGGATCGCCAGCGGGCCGACGAACAGTAGGGCGAACCCGATCGCCAGCGTGCCACCGACGACCAACGCCACGTCGGCGAGCTCCAACGCGTCGCGATCTGCCGCGCCGTTACGTAGCACGAGCCGCAGCGACACGATGCCCAGCACGACGAGCACGGCCGCGGCCGCAGCCGACCGGCGCACCCGCTTGGGCCGTGGCGGGCGCGAAGACAGGGCAAGCGTTATCGGTACCCGGGCAGCGGCGCGCGCCGGCCGCCACGCCGCCGCGGTCGCCGCCAGGACAGCCAGCAGCAAGGCGGCGGTGATCTGCCACCACGGCAGGTCCAGCCAGTCGATGCGGTGCCCCGCCGCCGTCTCGAACCGTGGCGTCACGGCGAACCACACCAGGACACCCGCGACCGCTCCGACCGCCGACGCCGCGACACCGACCGCGGCGCCGTGGGCCAGCAACACGAGACGGAGGTGTCGTGGAGTCGCCCCGACCGCGGCGAGCAGGCCGAGCTGGCGCAGCCGGCGCTGCGCGATGACGGCGAAGCCGGCCGCCGCGATGAGGCAGACGAGCAGCATGCTCACCGCGAAGACGCTGAACACGCCGGCGGCCGCCTCGACCCACTCGTATGAAGGGCGCAGCTCGTACACCGGCTGGCCGTGCTGCGCGCGGTACTCCGCGAACCGTGCCGGATCGGCGGCTGTGAGCACGGTGACCTCCTCCGGCGGTTCGGGCTGTGCCGGCGCGACGAGGGCGAACTCCGCGCGTAGATCGCCGGGGTTCTCGACAAGGCCGACAACGGTCCAGGTGCGTCCGTCGAGCGTCAGCACACCGCCGACGCGGACCCGCAGGTCCGCCGCGACCTCGTCGGTGACTGCCGCCTCGCCGGGTGCGGCCGGGTAGCGACCCGTCAGGAGCCGTAGCATCGGCCCGCTGTACGGACCGCGTGGATCCTGCGCCCGCAGCTCGATGGTCTCCGCCGAAGCCGGGACCGGCAGATACCAGTGCCCGACCACGTCGATCGTGCCGAACCACTCGCGCGCCTGAGCGATCCGTGGATCCAGCGGCCGATCTTCCTCGGCGTACAACTTGAACCATTGGCTGGCGTCGCCGAACCTGGCGGTGCCCGACGGCGTCGAGTGGTAGCCGGCCGACACGCCCACGACGGCCGCCGTGACGGCGACGGTCAGGAGCGTCAGCACCATGACCTGCTGGCGCCACTCGCGGCGGAAAAGCCGCCACGCCCAACGCACCACCGCGCGCCGGGCCGGCAGGCCGCCGTTACGGCTCATGCGTTCGCTCCTGGTGTCAGGAGGGAGTCCGGGCCAGAGCCCGGTACCGTCTGGTCGACCATACGGCCGTCACGCAGGAACACCACGCGGTCGGCCCAGGAAGCCATCTGGGCGTCGTGGGTCACTACCACGCCGGCCACGCCATCGTTGCTGGCCAGGCGAAGCATGCGCATCACCGTCTCGCCGCTCAACGAGTCGAGCGCGCCGGTGGGTTCGTCAGCCAGCAGTAACCGCCGTTCACCGACGACGGCCCGCGCGATCGCCACCCGTTGGCTCTCGCCGCCGGACAACTCGTCCGGGTAGCGGGCGGCCCGCTCGGCCAGGTCGAGCTTTGCGAGTACCTCCATCGCGGCTGCCCGGGCAACCTTGGCCTTCACGCCGTCCAGCTCCAGCGGAAGCGCCACGTTCTCGACAGCGGTCAGCCCGGCGAGGAGATTGTAGTTCTGGAAGACATACCCGATCGACCGCCGCCGCAGCCGCGCGCGGTCATGGCGGGACAGTCGCGCCAACTGCTGACCGGCGATGAAGACGTCGCCGCTGGTTGGTTCCTCCAACGTTCCGGCGATCGTGAGCAGGGTGCTCTTGCCCGAGCCGCTCGGGCCCATCACCGCCACCAGCTCGCCGCTCCGAACGGACAGGTCGACCTCGCGCAACGCGTGCACTTCTGTGGGACCCGATCCGTAGACCTTGGATACGTGGCGCAGTTCGACGGCCGTACTCATCGCCGTACCCCCGCGATGCTGCGGCCGACACGTGGCGCGGACGTCGGGGCCCCGCTCGCGGTGCGAGCCGGCAGGCGCTTGAGCCGGGCGTCCGTGGTGTCGAGCCACCGGACGATCGCTTCTATCCGGAACAGCTCCGAATCCACGACGAGCGACACCTCCACCTCGCCCTCGGTGATTTCACTCTTCAGACGGGTGTACTCCTGCATCACCTGCACAAGGTGCCGTCGGTGCGCCTGGAGGAGTTCGGGCAGATCCACACCTGGTACACGCATCGCCACCAGAACCTTGATGACGAGTTCGTCGCGCGGTGGTGGAACCACGTCCGGTGGCATGCGCAGCCACTTCTTCAACTCGTCGGAGCCCGTCGGCGTGATCGTGAAGACGTTCTGGGGCCCCGCGCCGCCGGCGTCCTCCGACTCGACCAGACCGTCGCGCTCCAGGCGCTGGAGAGTGGTGTAGACCTGCCCGACGTTGAGCGGCCACACCTCCCCGGTTCTGGACTCAAACTCCTGCCTCAGCTGAAGGCCGTACTTCGGGCCCTCGCTGAGCAGGGCCAACAGGGCATGTCGGATGCTCATACCGAGTATAATACTCAGTATAATGATCTCGCCGTCAAGGGTTCGGGCGAACATGTCCGGAAGGGACGCACCGCCGTCAGGCGTCGCCTGTCCAAGAGCGCGGTTCGGGCAATCCTGACCAACGCCCGGCTACACCGGACACCAGCTCTGGAACCGGCGACGCGAGCACGAGGTTCTCCTCTACGTCGACGACGTCGCCCTCGGTCACAAAACCGGGATGCGCTGGAACCACCAGCAGGCGTGGCTGCGCTCGATCACGCCCAGCCACCCGGCCGTCGTCACGTAGAGACCTTCCAACTCGCCCAGGACGTCCTCACCACCGCCGGCCGCAGAAGCGAACTTGGCGGCCGCTCGCGAGCAGCACACCGCGGCGATCGAAGCGGCCAAGCAGCTCGGCGAACCGCTGCTGACCGCCCGGGTCGCCGGTCATCCGGTGGATTCCGTTCGTCGGCTCCCAGTCGTAACTCCACACTGGCACACGCAATCCGTCGACCAGCTTGCCGTGAGTCCACTCGGCGGGGGTGTTGCCCGGATGGTCGGCGAGGGCCTTCTCCCAGCTGGGGAGCGCCGACTCGCAGTCCGGGCAGCAGCCGTGCGGCACGAGTTCTGCGATGGTGCCGAGCAACACCTCCCGCAGCTGGCCGATGTCCCCGCCCGTCCGCTCAATCGCGTCGACCATGGCCAGGACACCCGACACGCCGACGCCCCAACTCGGCTGGCGACTCGACCTGCACCGGTCCCCCGCCGCGCCGGTAGCGGATCGTTGGGATCAGGTCCCAGGTCAGCGCGAGGCCTGTGACTCGGACATCGTTGATCACCACGTCCATGCCGAACACCTGGCCCATACCGCGTCAAGGGTCGGGCCAGTCATGGCCGGTCGGGAACACCGGCGTCTCCCACCACAGGTCGCCGTCGACGTCCTACGACGAGGTACGCCACGAGCCACGGCAGGATCGTCACCACGCCGGCGTAGCCGACAACGACCATCACCATGTCACGGAAATCTTCGGACCGGTATCTTTGGTCGCCCCCGAAGGTGGTGATGCCCTCCGGATAGGACGCGATCAGCAGTACCGTCATGACGAACAGCACAATCAGGGCGCTGACCGTCACGGCTGTCCGGCGCAGCCCGACCCGGAAACTGCGGCTCGCCGCGCCGAGCGCCGCCATGACGACCGGCCCGGCCAGCGGCCATACAAACAACAGCATGGCCATCAACCACTCACCGGGCGATTCCACGGAAAAGCCAGGCATCATCGTGATCGCCTCCGTTCACAACGCCGACACCGCGAGCAGGGTGACTGTCGATCGGACCCGGCGTCGACTGGCATCGGCGCCGGACGCTGATCTACCGACGATATCGCCGGCTGACCGATTGGTCGAACCGATCGTTTGCGCTCGCTCCGGCCTCCCGGGCGCCCAGTGCCGACCCCGGACACCGCCACCATGCGCCGCGCCCGCGGCTGGCGATGGCACGCGCCCTCGGCGGCATCCTCATCGGCAACGCCGGGCGTCCACGGCCACCCCGGCGGCAAACCCACCTGGGACC
>NZ_SMKN01000210.1 GCF_004348675.1 Micromonospora sp. KC606
GGGGTGGGCCAGGGACGGGGCGGCCGGGGTGCTGCCGGCCGGAGCGGGGTGGACCGTGGGCCGGTCAGCCCGGGATGGTGAACCGGGTGAGCGTGTGCAGGTAGCGGCTCAGCAACTCGTGCCAGCCGGCGGTGAGCGCCTGCCGGTACCCTTCGGCCGCTTCGCCGTGCCGGTCGAAGTGCCGGTGCTCGACCTCGATTCTGGTTCCGCCCGAACTGTCCGGCAGGAAGAGCACCTCGACCTCGCTGGCCTGCGCCGGGTCGGGCATCGGCACACGGTCCGGACCTATCTGCCAGGTGAACACCAGGCGCTTCGGCGGGTCCCAGGTGAGCACCCGGCCCCAGTCGCTGCGGAAACCGTACGGCCCGATCTCGTAGAGCATGCCGCCCGCCCGCGGCTCCATGCCCAGTTCGGCCAGCGCCGCCGGGCCGGACCAGGTGTATTCGCGCACCCACCAGTCGGTCAGCGCCCCGGTGAACACCGCGAATGCCTGCTCTGCGGTGGCTGGGGCGAGGAGCGCACTGCGGAGCGCGTACCGCTCGACGTCCTGCCGGACATCGGCCATCTCCTGTCCCATAGGCCCGGACCATACCGTCTGATGCCTCGGTGTGCAGCTTCGTGTTGTGCCCGCTTCCAGACGGTGGATCCCCACCGGGGTGGGGACATCCGGACCCGGTATGCGCGGCGAGTTCCGACCGGGCTCTGGCGATCTCGCGGTCACGCCCATCGACGACATGCAGATACCGGCGAGCCGCCGCCATGGACGAGTACCCGAGTCGCTTCATCAGGTCGGCCAGATTCGCGCCGGTCTGGGCAGCGAGGGTCTGTCCGGTGTGCCGTAGGTCGTGGTGTGCTCGGTCAGGTCAACGTCTGAGACGCGCAGGCCCGCGATTTCGCCGCGCCGCAGGCCGCACCACGCGGCTCAGGTGGCAACCGAGCTATTCAAGACGGCAGGACACTGAAACAACACGACCGGTCCCCGCATCGATGACCACCGTGACGGTCGACATGAGGTCCGGCGTGGCCGCCGGACGTTCTGGCTGAGCCGTCCGGGAAGGGCACACCGGGGCGGGGTGAACCTGCGGGTGGTGGAGCTGCGAAGATCCGTGCGGCTCACCAGTGAGGCAGCTAAGGCCCAGCGTCACACCAGCCGCGATGACGAACCACGGCTGTACGCGTCGCGGCGGTGACGAGGCGCGCTGCGACACTTCCAGGTCAATAACGGGCATACGGCACGCTAGCGCCTCGGATCGGCCAGGGAAGACCTCCGGAGGACCTGACTCGCGAAGCGGCGTGCGATCCACGTGCGACAAGTGGCGGCAACCGCCGGCCAGGAGCGGTCAACCACGGACAAGAGAGATCGACTCGATAGGCCACCAACAGCAAGATCCCCACCGGCGTTTCCGCTGGTGGGGATCTCTGTAGCCCGGCGAAAGGCTATGTGGCCAGGGGTGGGGTCGAACCGCCGACCTTCCGATTTTCAGGCACCCACGTTTCCGCAGGTCAGAGCACCGCCGGAGGTCGCCGTGCAACCTACGTGCATTTAGCTCCGCATCGTGATGTGTCGGGGCGTGCAACATCACCGTGCGCGGCGAGTTCCGACAGGGCTCGGGCGATCTCACGATCACGCCCGTCGACGGCGTGTAGGTACCGGCGAGCCGCAGCCATGGACGAGTGCCCGAGTCGCTTCATCAGGTCAGCCAGGGTCGCGCCGGTTTGCGCGGCGAGGGTCTGCCCGGTGTGCCACAGATCATGGAAGGTCAGATCATCCAGACCGACCTTCTTCCGCGCCCGGACGAACGCCTGATACAAGGTGTTGCCCCGCAGCGGTGTTCCATCGCGACTCACGAACAGCCGATCCGTGCCCGCGTACTGCTCGAGGTGCAGCCGGACCAGCGGCACGACGTGCGGCGGAATGATGATCGTGCGCTTCCCCGCCTCTGACTTGGGATTTTTGTCGAACGCCTGACCAGGAGCGTGCAGCGGTTCGACGCGTGCCTTCCGAACCGTGATTGTGTGCTCGGTCAGGTCCACGTCTGAGATGCGCAGACCGGCGATTTCACCACGGCGCAGCCCGCACCACGCGGCGACGAGAACAGCGGTGCGGTAACGCGGGTTGATGGCGTCGACCAGGGCGACGACCTGAGCCGGTGTGGCGACTGGTCGCTCAGCGAGGCGCACCGTTCCGGCACCCGGAATCTGGCACGGGTTCCGGGCGATGATGCCCTCACGCACAGCGGTGTTCATGACCATGCGCAGGAAGCGGTACGACTGAGAGATAGAGGTGCGCCCGCCCTTGCCCCGCAGGGCGGCAGCGTGCCACTCCCGGACGCGATTCGCCGAGAGCTCACGAAGCGGCACGTCGACCAGGGGTGCCAGGTGCAGCCGTAGGTTCCGCTCGCACGTCTCCCGCCATCGAACGCCGATGGCCCAGCCGAGCCATACGTTCAGGCTGTCCGGTCCGTGGCTCCTGAGCCCGCTGCCGTCACGATCAGCCACGTCGACCTGATCGAGATGCACCGGGACCGGCACATGTATGAGTGGCAGGTCGTCGCCCGAATGCCGCTCAGTCAGCTCCGACGGTGTGCTCGGCCTTCGAGGCGACCGTGTAGTTGCCGAATTCCGCTCTATCAGATCAAGGCGGCCCGCAAGCGGGCCGCGCCGGCCCGGCCCCGGCCTGCTGGCGACCTCCGGCCGGCATCGGCCACGCTTCGGACGACCAAGCCCTTGAAGACCTCGCGGCTCCGTCCCGAACCCCGACCCTCCTCAGAGACGCCGCCGCAGATCACCTCGCCGGGCACCACAAGGGCTACCAGCCTCCCCTGACGGGGCCAAGGTCGTTCGTCCGGTAGGGCGCTCCACCTTGTTCCCGTCAGGGGAGGCTGGACGGTCTGCGACTGCCCGACGAGGAGATCCGCTTCAGCGCTTGGCCTTGGTCTGTTACGCGTCAGCCCACCGTGAATATGCGTGAACACTTGCTCAGAGCATCGCGCTCCCAGTCGCTTCCTACGAGAGCGACGGGGTAGCTGACCTTTCTGCCTTGCTTGTCATCGGTCTCGACTGATAACCCTAGCGGCAGCGGCTCTCGCTGGAGGCGTGCGACCGAGCACTCGAACCACAGCTCGACCGCGAGCTGACCGGTGCTGCCAGGGGGTAACAGCCGGGGCGATCCGATGCTGTGTATTACGACGCCCGGCCTCTCTGCATGAACCCCACGAACGGTGATCGGCCCAGGGCCGGCGTTGGCCAACGCCAAATACCCGGACAGTCGGACGGAACCCTCGGAGGCTGCGCTTCCAGAGTCGGCCGTTTGAGGGAAGGCCACGAGTGCGACCACGGCGTTCCGCTCCCGCTGATTACGCGAGTCTCGCAGTTGGCTGACACCGAAGCCGCCAAGCACAACGCCGACCACGAAGGCGGCGACGAGCCGCAGGGGCACCTTCTGTCTGACCATGAGGCGGTCATGGGCGGGGGTACCCGACTTCGCCGACTGGTGATTGTGCTCGTCCAGGTCGATCGCTGCGTGCTCCGCAACATGGGCGTCAGCCTAGGGTCTCTTCATCTTCACACCAGCAGGTCGCCCGGTCGTAGAGCCGCCCGTACAGCCAAGGCCATCCGTAGACGCCGACCAAGCCCGACAACGACGGACAGGCTGACCAGGCGTGCAAAGCCGGACCAGCCATCCCTGATGTTCTTCTAACCGGAAGGCCAGCATGGGCCATCCGTGGGCCAGTAACCGTGGCGCGCAGCGGGCACGAGCGGGCATGAGACGCAACCGGACCGGCCGCCGCCCGCAGGCGTTTCGGGCATCGCGACGGCCTGAGCAAACTCTTCCAAACTGACGATCTGCGTTCGCGGGCCGCTCGAAACTAGTTCCCACCGCCACCTGCATCGCCGCCAGCGCCCCCGTCTGGCGGAGGGTGAAGCAAATCAGGGGGCCCGTCGTCGGACCGGGAGTTTCGGGGCTTCAACAGAGCGCTCACCATGAGCACCAGGAGGGGCAGCAGGATCGCGACAACGACAACAAGCCTCACCGTCTCGATCACTGACACCACGAAACGAGCCTACGATCGCCGGGGGGTGGAGTCCAGGCGGCGCAGTCCGCATCTAGTCCGCAAGAGGGCGACGGACAGCGGGGGAGTGGTGAGAGATGTCGAGAGGCGTTTCCGCTGCTAGACCATCATATGCCCAGGTCGACGGATCGCCCATCTTGATCTCATAATCCCTCGGTCGCGGGTTCGAGTCCCGCCCGCCCCACCGCGTAACATGATCTCGCTGTTGACCTGCGCCTCCATGGTTCGCATGACTGAAGCATGGCCTGGTGCGTATAGCTTGAGCTATAGTTTGCCTGTGACCAATGGGCCGGCCAACCGCTGGGCGATCAGGACGACAGGCGAAGTCCGTGACTGGTTACGGGCCCTGCGTCGGACCGACCCGGCGGCGTACCGGTCGGTGAACGCGGCAATCGACATGCTCGCCGAGACCGGCCCGGGTCTGGGGCGTCCGCTGGTCGATACTCTTCGGGGTTCGAGCATCAGCAACCTCAAGGAGCTGCGGCCGAGATCCGGCCGCGACGTCGCTATCCGGCTTCTGTTCGTCTTTGACCCCTGGTCGCAGGCGGTGCTGTTGGTCGCCGGCAACAAGGCCGGAGACTGGACGCGCTGGTACGAGAACGCGATCCCGATCGCCGAGGTGGCATACGAGGGTTGGCTTGCGTTCGAGAGGAAACGGAGGGAGGGCTGATGAGCGACTTCCATGACTGGGACGACATCCGCGCCGAGTTGCACGATGGGGACGACGACGCGCTCGATGTGGAACGTGCCCGCACCGAGGCCTGGGTCAGCGCGTTCCACCTCGCCGAGGAGCGCAAGCGTCTCGGTCTCACCCAGCGGCAGGTGGCCGAGCTGATGGGAGTCACGCCCGGCCGGGTGAGCCAGATCGAAAACGGCGACCTGGACGCCAACGAGGTGGCAACCCTCAGCCGGTACGCACGAGCGCTCGGTGCCCGGATGCGGATCATCTTCGACTACGGCAGCGACCTCCGTCAGATCGCCTGATCTCCGCCAGCCTCAGGTGACATCGCGTACGGCGAGGCCAGTCGCTTCGGTGAACCATGCCCACGGAACCTCAGGCAAGTCGAGGTCATCGGGCACCGTCTGGCACCCGTGATCTGGGCAATTTCAGTGGTAGCGGGTCACCGGCGATCGTGGCGGTGTGGTTCGCATGGTGGTACCTCCGGCCCACCTCGTTAAACCCTGCTTAGCCAGGGGTGACGGGGATGGCAGCAGAAGCGGGAGGCGGTCAGGCCCACCGCTTCGGGTACCACCTTAGGACCTCTTCCGCAGACTTCGGCGGCTTGGACTCCCTCTCCCGCCACGCGGCAATGGCAGCCGGACCATGACCCACCAGTCCCCCGGCGAGGAGAAGTGGCGACGTGACCTGTTCGGGCCAGCCCAGCCACAACCCGACACCCGACGCAAGCAGGAGCAGAAGCCCTGCGAGCTGCGTCATCCGGAGACGCGGGCGCTTCATGCCTGCAAGTCTACGTTTGATCGACAACGAGGCCGAGTCCCCGAAGCTGGCAGCGGCGACGGGATGGCGGCAGAAGCGGGGACGCGTGCAGCGAACGTGCAACGAGCAGCGGTGATCAAGGGTCAAGAGCGGTCAACCAAGGGCAACGGCGACCGACGCAGCGAGGGCACAAAAGCAAGATCCCCACCGGCGTTTCCGCTGGTGGGGATCTCTGTAGCCCGGCGAAAGGCTATGTGGCCAGGGGCGGGGTCGAACCGCCGACCTTCCGATTTTCAGTCGGACGCTCGTACCAACTGAGCTACCTGGCCGTGGTGCTCGGACCATGCTACCCGAAGGCGGGGTCTCCGCCGACAAGGTAGCTGCTCCGATACGCAGAACGCCGCGCTATGGTTTACGCGGCGTTCTGCGCTGGCGGTCCTGACGGGACTTGAACCCGCGACCTCCGCCTTGACAGGGCGGCGAGCACTCCAACTGCTCCACAGGACCTAGCTGATGTTGCCTCCGGGCTGAGCCGGACCGTGCCCCCAACGGGATTCGAACCCGTGCTACCGCCTTGAAAGGGCGGCGTCCTGGGCCGCTAGACGATGAGGGCGGCCCCGCCATCATTGCACACTCGCAACGTCAGGCGGACTTGCTCCCATCCGGCCCCGCCGGAGGCATGAGAAGCATATGCCATGCCCGGTCGCTCGGCCAAACCGGTATGGCCACGGGCACAGTCGCCGACTAAACCGCAGCTCAGGGTGGTTACTACCGGGGTGGGGCGATGCCGAAGCGGCGGTTCAGATCGGCGATCAGGTGCGGGCAGGCGGCCAGGGTGCGGCTCCGATCGCCCCCGCCGTCGTGCATCAGCACGATCCCGCCGGGGCGTACCCCGCTGACCACCCGCTCTCGCAGCACGGGGACGGTGGGCTTCGCCCAGTCCCGCGGGTCGACGCTCCAGTGCAGCGACCGCATACCGAGCTGCTTCGCCACCGCCACCACCTCCGGGGTCCACCGGCCGCCCGGCTGCCGGTAGAAGGGCACCTTGGCGCCCGGGACAGCCGCCCGGATCGCCTGCGTGGTGCGGGTCAGGTCGGCCCGGATCTCCGCCACCGGCCGACGACCGAGATCGAAGTCGTGCCGCCAACTGTGGTTGCAGAGCTGGTGCCCCTCCCGGACGATCCGCCGCACCAGCTCCGGATGCTTACGCACCTCGGTGCCGACGAGGCAGAACGTGGCCTTCACCCGGCCGGCCCGAAGCTGGTCGAGTACCTTCGGCGTCCAGGTCGGGTCCGGGCCGTCGTCGAACGTCAGGGCGACCGTCCGTACCCCAGTGGCGCGTTCCAGGCCGGCGGGGAGCGCGGTCGGCGCCGGGCGCAACCGTGGCCTGGGTCTGCTGGTGCGGGCCGGCGACGGGGTCGCGTCCGGCTGCGCGGACGGCTGTGCCGGGGCGGACGGGGTCGGTGCCCCCGAACCCCGCTCGGCCGGTTGCCCGTCGCCGCAACCGACGACGAACAGGATCAGGCCGAGGGTGGCAACCAGCACGATACGTGCACGCATCGTCACTCCGAGGGGTTCGGGTACGAGGACGGCCCCGACGGTAGTGGACGAACGGCGAACCCGGCAGGGCAGGTCACTCTCTGGTGGGGTGGTCCCACGAATCGCGTACGGCCAGCGCCAGGGAGACCGCGGCGGTCAGGTCGACCGGGCGGATCACCCCGGCGGGAAGCGCGTCGGCCCGCCAGCCCGGCCCGGCGGCCAGCACCAGTAGCGGCCGGCGGGGTGCCGCGAGCAGCGTGGTGAGCTGCCCCGGGTCGGCGGTGGCCATGGTGTGCGACCAGATCACCGCCGCCGCCGGGCCGGTCCGGTTGACCGCCTCGACCAGCGCCGCCACCGGCACCCGCGCCCCCAGCATCCGGTACGACACCCCGGCCTCGGCCAGCGCGGCGGCCAGCGCCTCCAGCGGCAGGGTGTGCTGCTCCTCGTCGGCGCAGGAGAGCAGGATCCGGGGTGGGGCGGTGGCCTTGCCGGCGCGGGCCACCGCCGCGAACGCCTCCGAGACGCACCGGGACATCAGGTGCTCCACCTCGATCAGCCCGGCGGTGGCGGCGTGCCGCTCGCCGATGCCGGTCAGCACCGGCCGGAGCAGTCCGTCCCAGGTGGCGACCACGCCGTCCCGACCCAGGGCCTGCTCGATCGTCTCGCTGATGGCCATGGAGTCCAGCCGTACGGCGGCCCGGGCGAGGCCGCGAGCCGCCGGCCCGGCGCGGCCGACCGGAATGGCCCGTCCGCCACCGTCGTGGGCCGTACGCAGCCGCGACTCCCCGCCGGAGCTGGCCGCCGGGCCCTGGTTCGCCCAGCGGGCCGCCTCGGCCGGGGCGACCCCCTCGGCGGTGAGCCTCAGCATGACCTCCAGGCGCGCGAGGTCCGCCGGCGTGTAGCGCCGGTGGTGACCCGGGACGTGCTGACTGGGACCGAGGCCGTAGCGCCGGTGCCAGGTGCGCAACGTGGTGACCGCCACACCCAGCCGGCGTGCCACCGTCCCCGCGCTCATCGCCTCATCGGCCACCCGGCCGCTCCGGAGCGTCGTCCGCCGGTACGCCGGACGGGAGGGTGGGGCCGGCGGGTTCGTCGGCCCGCAGCAGCCGGCTCACCACCCCGCTCAGCCAGGGCGCGTACGCGTGCGGATCGGCGTCGATCTCGGCCATCAGCCGTACCGGGTCGACCCAGCGCAGCGCGGAAACCTCGTCCGGGTCCGGCAGCAGCGTCACGTCGGCCGGCACGTCGGCGCGCAGCACGTGGTCGTACTCGAACTCGATCCGGCCGGTGGCCGGATCCTCGGCGTGGTAGAGGTGGATTCCCACCTCGGTCAGCGCCACCGGACCGGTGCCGAGCTCCTCGCCCAGCCGGCGGTTGGCGGCCTCGGTCAGTGACTCGCCCGGCCCCGGATGCCCGCAGCAGGAGTTGGCCCAGCGCTGCGGGAAGCGGGTCTTCACCTCGGCCCGCCGCTGGAGCAGCACCCGGCCCTCCGGGTCGACCAGCAGCACGGAGAAGGCGCGGTGCAGCCGGCCCGGTGCCTGGTGCGCCGCGGACACCGTGGCCTCGCCCAGGGCGTGACCGCTGTCGTCGACCAGTTCGACCAGGTGCCCTTCCCTGGATTTCACCGACGCCACCCCCGCACCGGTGCCCGCCGCACGCCGGAGACCGTGGCCCCGGCGGCTCCGGTGATGCGGCCGGCGGCGAGCTTGCCGGAGATGAGCACCATCGGCACGCCGACCCCTGGCTGGGTGCCGGATCCGGTGAAGACCACGTTGGACAGGCTCCGGTGCAGGTTCGACGGGCGGAAGGGGCCGGTCTGGAAGAAGGTGTGCGCGGCGGCGAACGGTGTGCCGGCGGCCATGCCCTGCTCCTCCCACTGGGCGGGGGTGATCGTCCGTGACACCTCGATACCGTCGGCGAATCCGACGTACCCGCGCCTCTCCAGCGTTGCGACGAGTTGGTCGGCGTAGCGGCGGCCGAGCTCCCCGCGCCAGTCGAACGGGGCGCGTTCCAGGTTGGGTACCGGTGCGAGCACGTAGTAGGTGTGCCGACCCGCCGGGGCGACCGTGGGGTCGGTCCGGCTGGGGTTGGTCACCAGGAGCGACGGGTCGGTCATCAGTTCGCCACGCCGGATCACCTCGTCGAAGGTGCCCTTCCAGGCCCGTCCGAAGTGGATGTTGTGGTGGGCGATGCTGCCATACCCCTGCGCCGATCCGACGTGCAGGACCACGCAGGACGGTGAGTAGGTCAGCCGGCGCTGCCGACCCTCGGGCAGCAGGTCGCGGTAGGCGACCGGCAGATCCGGGTTGAGCACCACCACGTCGGCCGGGATCAGCTCGCCGTCGGCGGTCACCACACCGGTGGCCCGGCCGTTGGCGGTTTCGACCCGGGCCACCGTGGTGCCGTACCGGAACCGGACGCCGTGCTTCTCGGCGGCGCCGGCCATCCCGCGGGAGACCGCGTGGATGCCGCCGCGCGGGAAGTACACCCCGGCCACCGAGTCGAGGTACGCGATGACGCTGTAGATGGCCAGCGCGTCGTGCGGCGCGAGGCCGGCGTACATGGCCTGGAAGGAGAAGATCCGTCGGGTGCGCGGGTCGGCGAAGAACTGGTTGATCTTCGTCTGGAGCCGGCGGAACGCGCCGTTGGTCAGCAGCCGCACCAGGTTGGCGGTGAGCAGGTCGGTCGGCCCGTCCAGGTTGCGGTCGATGAAGTCGGCCCGCTCCCAGCGCCACAGGTTGCGGGCGTAGTCGACGAACCGCAGGTAGCCGTCGGCCTCGCGGGGGCCGCAGACCCGGGATATCTCGGTGGCCATCCGGGTGGTGTCGGTGATGACGTCCAGCGTCGAGCCGTCCGGGAAGTGCGTCCGGTACGCCGGGTCGAGCGGGACGAGGTCCAGCCAGTCCTCCAGCTCCTCGCCGACCGCGCCGAGGGCCTCGGCGATCAGGTCGGGCATGGTGAGCACGGTGGGGCCGGTGTCGAACTCGTACCCTGTCTCTT
>NZ_SMKN01000211.1 GCF_004348675.1 Micromonospora sp. KC606
ACCCAAAAGGCAGACCCAGCCAGCACGGGGTATCAAACAATTTGGCACTGGCTTATCAAGCACCCTGTTGAGTTCTCAAAGAACAACCACACACCACCAGAAAGCCCCACACCGTGGAACCCCCAGCAGGGCCTATCCCCACACACCCGACACAACCGCGCCGAGCACTTTTACCACTTTACCCGGCAGTTACCGCCGCGTCAAACCGATGTTTCCGGTTTGTCAACGCTTCCAACCAACTCGCCGGGCACCACAATGCGACCGACTCGCGCCGGACCCGTCATGGATTCTCGGCAGGACGGCCGATACGGTCTCCCGCATGCTCGTCCGCGTCCCTGCCGGTCGTCAACCTTACCCGGTCGGTTCCGCCTCGCCAAATCCACCTGGTGGTGGATTTGGGGCACCGCCCGGTCCAGGTCCTGGTGGGATCAACCACCCAGACCCGGAGGTCATTCCCGCGCTCCGGCGGCCAAGACTTTCGCCCTGTCTCGTCCGTACCGCGCTGACAGACAAAAGTTACGCCCCCCACAAGTTGATCGTCAAATCCGCCGGGGGCGTCCCGTGTCACACCCCGGTCGTGCCGCTACCCGCGCAGCGCGACCCCGGCGAAAGACCGCTTGCCTCGGCGCAGGACCAGGTAGCGGCCGTGCAACAGGGCCTCCGGGGCGACGACGGCGTCCACCTCGTTCACCCGGGCGTTGTTGACGTAGGCGCCACCCTCGGCGATCACCCGGCGGGCCTCCTTCATGCTCGGCACCAGGCCCGACTCCTTGAGTAACCCCGCCACGTCCGGCAGTTGGTCGAGGTGGACGAGGCCGGCCTCGGTCAACGCCGCCCGCAGGGTCTCCGGCGAGAGGTCGTCGAGTGAGCCGCGACCGAAGAGCGCCTGGCTCGCGGCGACGGCCTGGGCCATCTCCCGCTCGCCGTGCACCAGGGTGGTCAGCTCCTCCGCGAGCGCCCGTTGCGCGGCCCGGGCAGCCGGCCGCTCGGCCGCCTCCTTCTCCAGCGCCTCGATCTCCTCACGGGAGCGGAAACTGAAGTAGCGCAGGTAGCGGACCACGTCCCGGTCGTCGGCGTTGACCCAGAACTGGTAGAAAGCGTACGGGCTGGTCATCTCGGGGTCGAGCCAGACCGCGCCGCCCTCGGTCTTGCCGAACTTGGTGCCGTCGGATCTGGTGACCAGCGGGGTGGTGAACGCCTCGACCGGGCCGGAGCCACGGCGGCGGATGTAGTCGACGCCGGCGGTGATGTTGCCCCACTGGTCGGAGCCGCCGTACTGGAGCTGGCAGCCGTGGCGGCGGTGCAGCTCGAAGAAGTCGTTGGCCTGGAGCAACTGGTAGCTGAACTCGGTGAAGCTGATGCCCGTCTCCAGCCGGGCCCGGACCACCTCGCGGGCCAGCATCTTGTTCACCGGGAAGTGCTTGCCGACGTCCCGCAGGAACTCGACCACAGACATCTCGCCGGTCCAGTCCAGGTTGTTCACCAGTTGCGCGGCGTTCTCGCCGGTGTACGACACGAACGGCGCGAGCTGGTCGCGGATGCGCCGCACCCAGCCGGCGACGACCTCCGGCGGGTTGAGGGTGCGCTCGGCGCTCTCCTTCGGGTCGCCGATCTGGCCGGTGGCGCCGCCGACGAGCAGCAGCGGCCGATGCCCGGCGAGCTGGAGCCGGCGGGCCGTGGTGACCTGCATGAGGTGGCCGACGTGCAGACTGGGCGCGGTCGGATCGAAGCCCACGTAGAAGGTGGCGCTCCCGCCGTCGAGCAGGTCACGCAGCTCGTCGAGGCCGGTCGAGTCCTGGATCAGGCCCCGCCACCGCAGGTCGTCGGTCAGGGAGTCCCGCGCGTGCGGGAGGTTGCTGTCGGTCACGGTCACCGATTCTCCCCCATGCCGCACGTCGGGCCGTAGCGGGTTTGGCCGAGTCCGCGCCGGCTAGGCTGCGACCTCGGCGAGGCGAGGAGGAACGGGTCATGGAGATGCCGGCCATCACGGGCGGCCTGGTCGGGCTGCTCGGGCTGACGTTCGACGAGGTCGGCGCCGACCGGGTGGTGATCCGCTGGACGGTACGCCCCGAGCTGCACCAGCCGTTCGGTATCCAGCACGGCGGGGTGTACTGCGCGGTGGTGGAGACCGCTGCCAGCGTCGGCGGGTCGATCTGGCTCGGCGGGCGCGGGCGGGTCGTGGGCGTCTCCAACCAGACGGACTTCCTGCGGGCGGTCCGCGACGGGGAGCTGACCGCCGTCGGGACGCCCGTGCACCGGGGTCGCAGCCAGCAGCTGTGGCAGGTGGAGATCACCGACGCCGCGGGGCGGCTGGTCTCCCGGGGCCAGGTGCGGTTGCAGAACCTCTCGGACGGCTGACCCGCCCGGCCCGCCGGCGGGGGACGATCGCGCGGCGGCCGGCGAAGGCACCGCATGCCGGGTTTGCCGGAAAACACCCGGGTGGCGCGGATATGGTCGCGTCGATGAGACCGGTCGACCCGTACCCCGCGTGAGAAGGCTCCTCGTCGCCACGCTCGGCGTGCTCTCGGCCGTCGGGGGCTTCGTCGACATCGGCGACCTGGTGGCGGCGAGCCAGGCCGGCGCTCGCTTCGGCATGGGACACGTCTGGGTGCTGGTGCTCGGGGTGGTCGGCATCTGCGCGTACGCGGAGATGGCCGGCCGGATCGCGGCGGTGAGCGGCCGGGCGGTGTTCGACCTGGTCCGGGAACGGCTCGGGCCCCGGCTGGCGCTGCTGAACCTGGCCGCCTCGTACCTGGTCACGGTGCTCACCCTGGCGGCGGAACTGGGCGGCGTCGCGCTGGCTCTGCAACTGGCCTCCCGGGTGAGCTACCTGCTGTGGGTGCCGGTGGCCGCGTTCGCGGCGTGGCTGGTGTTGTGGCGGATGCGGTTCCAGCTGATGGAGCGGGTGTTCGGGCTGGCCGGGCTGACCTTGGTGATCTTCGCGGTGGCGCTGTTCTGGCTGCCCACCGACTGGGCGGCCCTGGCTCGCGGGGCCCTGCGCCCGGAGGCGTACGGGCAGGGCTGGGGGGCGTACTGGTTCGTGGCGGTGGCGTTGTTCGCCTCCACGGTCAGCCCGTACGAGGTGTTCTTCTTCTCATCCGGCGGGGTGGAGGAGAAGTGGAGCGCCGCCGACCTGGCCGACGCCCGGTCCAGCGTGCTGGTGGGATTCCCGGTCGGTGGGTTCCTCGCGCTGTCGCTGGTGGCGACGGCGGCGGTGGTGCTGCACCCGACGGGCGCGTCGGTGTCGACGCTCGACGAGGTCGCCGCGCCGGTGGTGTTGGCGTTCGGCGGGGTGGGGCTGGCGATAGCGGCGCTGGCGTTCTTCGCCGTGACGTTCGGCGCCGCCCTGGAGACGGGACTGTCAGCGGCGTACGCGGCGGCGCAGTACTTCGGCTGGCAGTGGGGCAAGCGGGTCAGCCCCCGCGAGGCGGCACGGTTCCACACGGTGCTGCTGGTCAGCGTGCTGATCGGGATGCTGGTGCTGTGCACCACCGTCGATCCGGTACGGCTCACCGAGCACATGCTGGTGGCCAGCGCGGTGGTGCTGCCGCTGACGTACCTGCCGATCCTGATCGTGGCCAACGACCGGACGTACCTGGGCGACCGGGTCAACGGGCGGACGGCCAACCTGCTCGGCGCGGTCTACCTGGTGGTGATCGTGGCCGCCTCGGTGGCCGCGATCCCGCTGGCGGTGACGACGGGGATGGGGCGATGAGGCTTCAGCTCGGCCGGCATCTGCTGGACCGGCAGATCGTCGACGTCGACGGGCGGCTGGTCGGCAAGGTCGACGATGTCGAGTTCGCCGTCGACGACGACGGCTACCCGTACGTCGCGAACCTGATCAGCGGGCAGAGCGCGCTTGGACTGCGGATCGGCGGGCCGGTCGGCCGGCTGCTCGTGGCGGTCGCGGACCGGCTCAGTGAGAACCCGCCGGTGCCGCCGCTGTGCCTTCCGATGACCCTGGTGGTGCGGGTGGACAGCGCCGTGTGGCTGCGCTGCCGCGCCGACGGGTTGCCGCCTCCGCCGGTGGAGGCGTGGCTGCGCCGCCATCTGATCGACCGCATCCCGGGAGCCGGCCGTGCGGGCGGGTGAACTGCTCGGCCGGGCCGCGTACGACCTGCACGGGAGGCGGCTCGGCCGGGTGGTGGACGTGGTGGTGCGGGGCGGCTACCCGGACGGCCGGTTGCGGCTGACCGATGTGATCATCACCGGGCACTGGTGGGGCCGCATGGTGGGGCGGCTGATCGGGGCGGAGCGTCACCCGTCGGGTCCGTGGGTGATCCGCCTGGTGGCCCGGGCGTTGATCCGCAGCACCCGGCAGCTCCCCGCCGACCAGGTGCAGCTGCTGCCACCGGTGCCCGACTTCCCGTTCGGCCAGCCGGGCGGCTGAGCGGGGCGGACCGGCGGCTGAGCGGGGCGGACCACCAGGGTGGCTGAGCGGGGCGGACCACCAGGGTGGCTGAGCGGGGCGGACCACCGGGCACCGGTCAACGGCGGGCCTCGTCGAGGACCGGTTCCGCGTCGGGAGCGTCCTCGACCGGGACGGCGCGGCGCAGCCGAACCTGGGTGATGGCCCGGTGGTCGATGGCGGCAACCTCCACCTCCCAACCGTCGACGGTGACCTTCTCCCCCGCCACCGTGGGGATGTGCCCGAGGCAGCTCAGCAGCATCCCGGCGACGGTGGTGTAGTCGCCGGCCGGACGGCCGGGCACCTCGACTCCGAGGTCGGGCAGGTCGTGCACGGGGACCGTGCCGGGCAGCAGCAACGCCCCGTCGGCCTCGGTGCGTACGCCGCGGACGTCCCGGTCCGTCTCGTCGTAGATCTCGCCGACGATCTCCTCCAGGATGTCCTCCAGGGTGACGATGCCGTCGACCGCGCCGCGCTCGTCGACCACCAGGGCGATGTGTTGGCGTTCGGCTTTGAACTGCCGCAACGCGTCCACCACGGGCAGCGAGTCGGGCAGCAGCATCGGCGGACGGGCGATCTCGTCGACGGGGCGCTCGTCGGGAACGCCGACCAGGTCGCGCAGGTGGATTACGCCGACGGCGTCGTCCAGGCCGCCGTGGCGGACCACCGGGGCCCGGGAGTGACCGGTGGCGGCGAGCAGCAGCCGGGCCGCCTCCGCGCTGGTCCCGCTGTCGAGGGTGAAGACCTGCAACCGGGGCACGAGCACCGCCTTGAGTTGCCGGTCGGCGATCTCCACCGCGCCGGCGATGATGGTGCGCTGCTCCTTGGTGAACCCGTGGTTGCCGGCGACGATGTCCCGCAACTCGTCCGGACCGATCTCGTCGGGCTCGTGCTTCGGGTTCAATCCGCAGAGGCGTACCACCAGGTCGCTGGTGGCGCCAAGGGCCCAGACAGCGGGGCGGGTGACGGTGGCCAGCAGGTCCAGCGGGCGGGCCACCAGCAGCGCCCAGCGCTCGGCGGACTGCATGGCGATCCGCTTCGGAGCCAGCTCGCCGAAGACCAGGGTGACGAACGTCAGCACGAGGGTGACCGCCACGATGGCGAGCGTCCCGGCCGCGCCGCCGAGGAAACCCAACAGCGGCACCAGCGGTTGGGCCAGGGAGACCGCGGCGGCGGCCGAGGCCAGGAAGCCGGCCAGGGTGATGCCGATCTGGATGGTGGCGAGGAACCGGTTGGGGTCCTTGGCCAGCCGGGCGAGCACCCGCCCGGCCCGGCTGGTGCGTTCCAGGCGCTGGATCTGGCTGTCCCGCAGCGACACCAGCGCCATCTCACTACCCGCGAAGATCGCGTTCAGAACGACCAGGACTCCGACCAGGGCCAGTTGGCTCCAGTAGCTCTGCACGCCCAGCTCTCTCCCTCGCCGCCGCGGGCGCCGGCCGGACGGCCGGCGCCCGCCGGGCGGCGAACCCGCCCGGCGTAGGGCCCTGTGTGCCCGATGTGACGGCCGGTGAATCCTCCGGGGCGGCCGGGGTCAGGCCGGCGCGGACGCGGGAAGGTCCAGCACGTACGCGTCGCCCTCCGGGCGGAAGCCGAGCCGGTGGTAGTAGGGGGCGACCATGCCGGGCGGGCTCACCACCCGGCGGAAGCCGCGCTCGGTGAAGAGGCTGCTGCGCCGGTACACGAACTCGCCGGGGGTGAAGTCGCGAAACCGTGGGGTGACGTAGTCGAGGTCGATCTGGGCGATCCCGTCGGCCTCGGCGTGCGACAACACCACCCCGACCACCTCGTCCCCCTTGAGCACCAGGAACGCGGAACGCCGCGAGCCGTGCGACGCCCAGCGGAAGTCCGGATTGAACCGGGCGATGTCGGTGGCGTGCACCCTCAGGGTGTGCGCCAGGAACCGGTCGTCGACACCTACCTCCACCGCCTGGTAGGTCTGCTCGTCGTGCCGGGTGGTCAGCATCTTCCGCAGGTACCACACGTTGATCACCGCGAGCACCACGTTGAGGCCGACCATGGGCCAGACCGCCACCGCGGCGTTGTAGCCGACCAGGATCAGGCAGCCGACCAGGTTGAGCGCGCGCAGCCGCAGGATGCGCGTCTGCGACAGGGACCAGACCAGCAGCGCGGAGCCGACCCAGCCGACGAGTTCCAGCCAATTCACTCCGGGGAGACTAGCGCTTACCCTGGTCAGCCGGCTCGGCGGGCAGCCGGAGCACCCACTCCTCGACCTCGGCCCGGCGGCCGTGGGCGAAGCCCGCGTCCTCGCCGACCACCACGAAGCCGCACTTGCGCAACACCGCCAGGGAGGCGCGGTTGTCCTTCGCGGCGCGGGCGTACACCGGCCGCTGCGGCAGCTCGCGCAGCAGCGCGCCCAGCGCGGCGGTGGCATACCCCCGGCCCCAGCGTCGCGGGTCGATCCAGTAGCTGACCTCGGTGCGCTCGTCGACCGGGAAGGCGCTCACGCGGCCGACCACCTCGCGATCGACGACGACCGTGCGCGACACGATGCGCGGGTCGGCCCGGATCCGGGCCCAGTGCGCGTCGAAGGCCAGCCGGTCGGCCGGGTCGGCCGGGCCGAAGGCGGCCATCCAGGTGGCTTCCGGATCCTGCTCGTGGGCGAAGAAATGAGGCAGGTCGTCGTCGCGTACCGGACGCAGGCGCAGGTCGGGGATCACCGCCGGAGGATACGCATCCCCACCGACGATCCCGGGACCGCTGGCCCCGTGACCGTGCCGGCCGGCCCCGCCGGCGGTCACCCGGCCGGGTGGACGGTGGCCCGCCGAGCCATGGTGCTGGCGGAACTGACGGAGGATCGATCCATGCGCCTGTCCCGCCGCCGGCCACCGGCCGTCTGCCCGCCCCGAGCCGTCTCCGCCGTGGCGACCGGCGCCCGCGCCATCGGTGCCGCAGCGACCGGGGCGCTGGCGGTCTCCGCGCTGGCCGGCGGAGCGGCGGCGCTCGGCGCGCTTGCGGTCGGCCGGCTGGCCGTACGCCGCGCCGTGATCCGCGACCTGCGCATCGGCCGGCTGGAGGTGGACGATCTGGTCGTCCACCGGCGCGCCCTGGAGCCCGCCGACGGATAACGGACAGCCACACCGGTGGCACCGGTGGCGGTGGGTCGGTACCAAGGACACATGTCACGCCCACCGGCGGACGTGGCGCGGACCGCCGCGCTCGCCCGTACCGTCGTCGCCCGGCTCGCTCCCGAGGAACTGCCCGCCTTCGACATACTCGCCGCGCCCTACCTCACCGGCGCGGACGCCTCCATCGACGGCGGCCGGCTGGAGTTCGGGGTACTGGAGGCCATCGCCACCGTCACGCCGGTGGTCACGCTGGTCAGCGCGTCGGTCACCGCCGCGCTGCTGCGCGGCGCGGAGGGTGAGCTCGAACAGCTCGGCGGGCAAGCGACCCGGGGCCTGTTCGGGGCCCTGCGCCGCCGCCGCGAGCCGGCCCCGCCGGCGCCGGTCGAGTTCAGCCGGGAGCAGCTTGTCCGGGTGCGGGAGGTGGCCACCGCCCGCGCCGCCGCGCTCGGCGTCGCACCCCCGCTGGCCGCCACCATCGCCGACGCCGTGGTGGGGGCGCTGCTGCTCGACGGGGAGCCGGAACGGTGAGCGGACCGCCGCCGGTGTGGCGGGGACGACCGGAACCGCCGCCGGTGTGGCGGGGACGACCGGACGAGACCGGTTTCCTGCTGCTGCCGCTGGCCGCCCTGGTGTTCAGCGCGGCGGTGCTGCTCGCGGTCGAGTTCGGGCTTTCGGTACTCGCCCGGCCCGGCTGCGATCTCGGTGACGTCCTCGACCACCCGTGCAGCGAGATGTTCGTGCGGATGTCGAACTTCTTCAACCTCATGGCGGTGCCCGGCGCGGCGGTCTTCGCCTGGCAGACCCGGCTGCACCGGCGGCGCACCCAGCCGATCCCACCGGAGGTGTTCGGCGCCGCCGAGCGGGTGATCGGCGAGGTGCTCGCCTCGGTGGAGCTGACCCGCGACACCCCGGTGCTGCTCGGCCCCCGGCTGGGGCGGCGCGCGTTCACCGGCGGCACCGACCACAAGCCGTACGTCGCGCTCGGGCCGGAGCTGCTGGCCCTGCCGGCCAAGGGGCCGCAGGGCCGCGTGGTGTTCGAGGCGGTGCTCCGGCACGAGTTGGCCCATGTGCAGAATCACGACCTGCTGCGGCTGCGGTTCGCCACCGTGCTGCGGATCAGCACCCGGGTCACCGCGGCGGCCACCGCGCTGCTGCTGCTCGCCCAGCTCGCCTGGGAGTCCCCGCCGCCCGCCGCCGGCACGGTCCTCGGCGTCGTGCTGCGGGCCGCCCTGCTCGCCGTCATCGCCGAGCTGGTCACCCGGGCCTTCCTGCGGCTGCGGGAGCAGCAGGCCGACGCCCGCGCCGCCGGGGTGGACCCGGAGGGCGTCCGGGCCGCGCTGCACGGCGGCGCGGCTGCCGGCCCACGCACCCCCGGCTCCGAACGCAGCAGCCGCGCATCGGACGTGCGGTGGGCGCGGGCGTGGCAGCGACTCTGGGACCGGCACCCGAGCGTGGCGAACCGGCTCGCCGGACTGGCCGACCCGGCCGCCACGCTCACCCTCCCGCTCGGGCTGATGCTCGCCGGCGGGGTGTTCACCGCGGTGTCGCTTGCCAACCTGCAACTGCTGGTCGACCTGCTACGGGAGGCCGGCGTGCTGGCCTGGCCCCAGCTCGATCGAGTGGGGTGGGGCGCCCTGGCGGTGCTCGCGCTGGCCGCGATCCAGCCGGCGATCTTCCTGGCCGACGGCTGCTGGCGCGACGCGCGGGGGCGGCGGATGGCCGGTCGGCCAGCCCGGCCCGGCCTGCTCGGCCTGCTCCTCGGCGTCGGGCTGTTCGCCGGCACCTACCTCGCCCCGTACGACGGGCTGGTCCACGAGGGCCGCCCCGAGCAGACGCCGTTGGCGGGTCTGCTGCTCCTCTGCCTCGGCGCGGTGCTGCTGAGCCGGTGGCTGGCCGGGCTGGTGGAACGAACCGCCCCGACCACCTCGGCCGGCCGCCGGCTGCTGTTGCTGCCGGCCCTGCCGGTGACGGTCGGCGTGCTGGTGTTGGCTTGGGAGACCACGCTGTGGCAGCGCGGCCGGGCGTACGAGTGCGCCCACTATCTGGTCGAGTGCGGTCCGATGGACGCGGTACGGGTGCCGCTGACCGCCGTGTCCACCCCGTGGGCGGCGGCCGTGCTGGCGCTGGGCGTGGCCACCCTGCTGGCGGTCACGCTGCGCCGGGCGGGCCGTCCCGCGCTGGTGGCCGCGGCCGGGGCGGCACTGGCCGCCGCCCCGCTGGCGCTGGCGCTGCCCCGCTTCGGCCTCGCCGACGCGCTGGCGGCGCGGTGGTGGAGCCGGTTGGAGCCCGAACTCGGCGCCCCGGTCACCTCGCTCACCCTGCAACTGGCGCTGCTGGCGGCGGTGACGCTGGCCGCGACCCTGCCCCGGGCGTCGGCCGGTCCGCTCGCCGGCGGGGCCGCCGCGCTGGTGCTCGCCGCCGGCCTGGACGCACAGCTGGCGCGGTGGGCGGACACGCCGGCCCCGCCCCGCCCGGACGAGGTCCCGCACGCGGTCGGCACCTACCTCGGCGCAGGGCTCGGGATCGTCCTGCTCGCC
>NZ_SMKN01000212.1 GCF_004348675.1 Micromonospora sp. KC606
GTGGGGGGCGGCGTGGTGGGGGGCGGCGTGCCACCGACGGAGCCGGTGCAGGTGACCCCGTTGAGAGCGAAGGTGGTGGGCGCGGTGTTGGCGCTGGACCACGAGCCGTTGAACCCGAACGACACCGACCCATTGGTGGGGATGCTGGCGTTGTAGCTGACGTTGCGGGCCGTCACCTGGTCACCCGAGGAGCTGACGACGGCGTTCCATGCCTGGGTAACCCGCTGCCCGGACGGGAACGTCCAGGCAAGGTTCCAGCCGTTGACCGGGTCGCCGAGGTTGGTGATGGTGACGTTCGCGCCGAACCCGCCTGGCCACTGGGAGGTCGTCGCGTACGCGACCCGGCAACCCGCGGCGGCCTGCGCGGAGCTGGCAACGGTCAGGCCCAGGCCGGCCGTCAGTAGGGCGGCGCCGGTCGCGGCCAGCCCCAGCCGCCATCGTGTTCTCCGTAGGGTGCCTCGTAGCCCGGTCATGATGCTCCTCGGGGATGGTGGTGGCGATGTGTGGGGTGGACCGCCCGGGCCCCCTCGTGCGAGCGAGACGCCCAGGTCAAACCGAGGTTAAGTTTGTAATCCAAACATTGTCAATCGGCAGGAACCTATGTGGGAGCGCCTCACCACCCGGACCCGCCGCCACCAACGCCGGTTGCCGGTCAGGGCCAGGGCCGTCGTGGGTGGCGGAACGCCACCCGGCCCCCGGCACCCCCGTCTAGGATCGCGACGTGGCTGCCCATGCCGGTGTGATCGAAGCCCTCCGGGCCGATCCGACGATGTCCTCACTCCACCGTTCGCTGAAGACCTACTACGGCGACCCGGCGCGGGACGCGGCGATGGACGCGTTCTACGCGCCCTTCGTGCGGCCCGGGGATCTCGTCGTCGACATCGGCGCGCACGTCGGTGACCGCCTAGGCTGCTTCCGCCGACTCGGGGCCCGCGTCGTGGCCGTGGAGCCGCAACCGCTCTGCATGCGCGCCCTACGAGCGATCTACGCCGACGACGACCAGGTCACGCTGGTCGAGGCGGCGTGCGGCGGGCAGCCCGGGCTGCTCCGGCTGCACGTCAACTCCGCCAACCCGACGGTCTCCACCGCCTCCGCCGACTTTTTGCGAGCGGCTGACGGCGCCGCCGGATGGGAGGGTCAGAACTGGGACACGGAGATCAGCGTCGCCGCCACCACACTCGACGCGCTCATCGACGCGTACGGCGTGCCCGCCTTCGTCAAGATCGATGTGGAGGGCTTCGAGGGCGAGGTGCTGGCCGGGCTGAGCCGCCCGCTGCCCGCGCTCTCCTTCGAGTTCACCACCATCGAACGCCGGGCCGCGACCCGGTGCCTCGACCGGGCGACCGCCCTCGGCTTCCGCGACTTCACCTTCGCTCTCGGCGACGAGATGTCGATGGCCCGGCCGGCCTGGTCGTCGGCGGCGGACGTCGCCGAGGATCTGCGCGCCCTGCCGCACGCCGCCAACTCCGGCGACATCTACTGCCTGTCGCAGCCGCTACGCCCGCGCTGACCCGTCGTGGCGTTGAGGCGGCCGCGCGGTCCGCGGGCGGGAGCAGCCCGACCGGCGTCGGCTGCGCTGCCGGCGGGCACCGCCGCCGGGATGGTCAGGTGTCGCGCGGCGCATACATGATGACGGCGACGCCGAGCAGGCAGATGGCCGCGCCGGTGAGGTCCCACCGGTCGGGGCGGAAGTCGTCCACCAGCACGCCCCAGGCCAGCGAACCGGCGACGAACACCCCGCCGTACGCGGCGAGGACACGGCCGAAGTTCGGGTCGGGCTGGAAGGTGGCGACGAACCCGTAGGTGCCAAGGGCGACCAGCCCGGCGGCGATCCACCACAGGCCACGATGCTCCCGCCAGCCCTGCCAGACCAACCATGCGCCGCCGATCTCGGCGAGGGCGGCCAGGGCGAACAGCAGCAACGAGCGGAGTACGGCCACGCCCGGACCGTACTCCGGCCCTGCCGCGCGGGACCGGCGGGTCGCGGGCCCCGCCGGTGGGCGGGAGCCGTCGGAGCGCGAAACCCGCCGTCGGCCCGCCCCCGGTCGGGACGGGCCGGCGGCGGCGCGGTCAGTGCCGCCGGCGACCGTACGCTCCGGCAGCCAGCCAGACCCCGAGCGCCGCGAAGATCACCTGAATGAACAACTCGATCCAGTCGATGCCGGCGGTGTCGTCCACACCGAGGGCACCAGCGACCAGGGTGCCGAGGATCGCGGCGACCACGCCGATGACCAAGGTCAGCCAGATCGGGATGTTCTGTTTGCCGGGCACCACCAGCCGGCCGAGCGCACCGATGATCAGACCAATGATGATGGCGGTGAAGAAACCCGTCACTTCCACGGGGGCCGTCCCTTCCAGTCATGTTCCGTCCGCGCTTCTCTGCCCAACTGGGAACGATGCCGAAACCACCACGGAGATTTGTCACGCAACTGTCACGGATCCGCGAGGTGACCGCCAACCTCACCCGACACCGTGGTGGACGACAGGTTCCCGGGAGGAAGAGGTAGGACGATGACGTCGCCACTGGCGCCCGCACGGTGCACGGTGCCCCTGGTGGAGGTCCGTCTCACCGAGTTCGACCTGACCAGCCTTCCGCAGACCGGGGCCGTCTTCGACCGGCTGCTGAGCCTGCATCCCGCACAGGTCGTGGCCGATCTTTCCGGCTGCCGCCACATCGACGCGGCCGCCATCGGGCTGCTGTTGGACCTGCACCGGCGGCTGACCCGGGCCGGAGGGGTGCTGATGCTCCGCGACCCGAATCCCCGAATCCGGCGCATCCTGGCGACCGCCCGCCTGGACCAGGTCCTGCCGCTGGTCGGTCCCGACCCGGCCACCCCGGCGACGGGCACGGCCGACTCGGCGGCCACGGGCGAGATTCCCCTCGGCCGCCCCGCCCCGGCGGCCTCGGGTCGAGCGCCGGTCCCCGCCCGAAACTGAGCCGGCGGCCCCGGCCGACACCTGTCACACCGCCGCGCGGGAACTGACCATGACTCCGGCTCCGAGCGGCGACGCCAGGCCCGCCAGTGCCGGCGCGGCTCCGGACGCAGGCCCGCCGGCACCCGGCGCGGCTCCGGACGTAGGAAGGACAGCAGGATGACCGTCGTCCCGGACGACCATCTGATGACACTGATCTGCGACAGCTGCGGTGACACCGTCACCGGCGCGTCCTGTGTGCTCCCCGACGCCGAGGTGGTCTGGACCCTGGTCTCGGAGCACGGATGGAGCGGCTCGCCGTTCGCCGTCGGCCCGCACCGCTGCCCCCACTGCAGCCTGCAGCCGGCCTCCGGCGGCGGGCACGTCCCCTGCGACGACCACGGACCGGGCGGCATCCTGGGCATCGACCACCTCGACGACGCCACCGTCGTCACCGCCACCGGCGACATCGACCTCGGCAGCGGGGACACCCTGCGCGCCGCGCTACGCCACGCCGCCGACATGGGCGGGCACATCGTTGTCGACCTGGCCCGGGTGCACGTCATCGACTCCACCGGCCTCGGCCTGCTCGTCCGCGCCCACCGCGAGGCCCGCGAGCGCGACGCCACGCTCTGCCTCGCCGCGCCCTCCCGGTTCGTCCGCACCGTGCTGCACACCATGCGGCTGGATGCGGTCTTCCCGGTCTTCGACAGCCGCGACGAGGCCCTTGCCCGGCTCGCCTCCGGCACACCCTTGGTGGCGGCCAACTCTGTCGTCGACTGAGCGCAGCCGCCCGCACCCGACCCGAGAGGAGCCACCGTGGCCACGCCCTGGCTGTTCCCCGAGGACCACGGCTGGACCGCCGGGGCCTCCCGTCCCACCCCGGCCGACGACGACGCCCGGATCGCCGCGGCGGTCGCCCAGCGGCTCGCCAGCGACTGGACCACGCGCCGCCAGCAGATCACCGTCAGCGTGCAGAACCAGGTGGTGATCCTCGCCGGGATCGTCAGCGACCCGCACGCCCGGCAGGCCGCCGCGGCGGTGGCCTGGAACGTGGCGGGTGTCCTCGACGTCTGCAACGCCCTGCGACTGCCCGGGATCCGACCGCACCGCTGACCCGGTCACCCGGCGCGGGTTCGCCTACCGGGCCGCCGGTGTCCCACCAACCGTCCAGAGGACCAGGCCGGGACTGGCGCCAAACGTGACGCCCGCCCGCGCCCACCGTCGACCTAGCGGCGGACCTGTGCCCCGACCAGCGGCGGAACCCGCTGTTTCGCCGCCCTCCGAAGCCGGTCCCACAGGCTCACCGCATGCGGCCCGTCCAGGTTGCGGACTCCACGCGATCACCCAACCCCGGCACGGTACCGGCATTGTGAGTGGCCGATTGTCACGGGTGTCGCGAGGTCCGCAGGGACCGCCGGGGAGGAGATCTGGAGCATGCCGCACCAGCCGCTCGGACCGCATCCGCTACCTGCCCGTACACGGCTTAGGACCTGGATACGGGGGGTAAACCGAGCTCATGGGACAGCTGCGCACCTCCCCTCCGCCGCCGCAGGCCACCGAGCTGCGGTGCTGGGAGCTGGTCGACCCGGTCGACCTGCGCGGACTGCGCGCGTCCCTGCACGCGGCGCTCACCGGCGAGGAACTGCTCGCCGGTGAGCGGCTGGACGAGGTCCCCGAGTTGGTCGCCCTGGTCGCCAGCGAGCTGGCGACCAACGCTCTGCGGCACGGCAGGCCACCCACGATCGTACGGCTGCTGCTGGCCGACGACCGGTTCGTCCTGGACGTAGCCGACCATGACCTGAGCACCATCCCAGAGCTGTCCGACATTCGCCCGCTCGGGGCCGGAGGTCGTGGCCTCCAGATCGCCCAGGCGCTCTCCCTGGACGTCGGCTGGTACGCCACCCGGGACACGAAGAACATCTGGGCGTCGTTCCCCCGGCACTGACCGCTGGCGGGCGACGGTCGCGGTCAGTCGTCGGTGGGGATCGGGTCGTCGTACTCGCCGGGTGGGCCGCTGAACCGCTCGCCATTCACCTGCGGCCAGGCGTTCGGGGTGCAGCCGTGCAGGCCCAGCGTCTGCTGCTGCATGACCGGGGCCGGGCCGCCCCGCCGGGGGCAGAGCTGGTGCCCCTCGCCCAACCGGTGACCGACCTCGTGGTTGAGCAGGTAGGCCCGGTAGCTGGTCAGATCGCCCTCGAAGTGGGGCACACCGCGCGCCCAGCGGGCCACGTTGATCACTACCCGGTCGCCGTTTCGGCAGGAGGTGTAGCGGTCGTACAGGTCGCCGCAGAGTTGGCCGCGGGTGATCGGGCTGGAGAGCAGGACGGTGAAGTCAGCCGGGCTGTCCGGGCCGACCCGTTGCAGCCGCCACCGGCCGTCTGCCGTCCAGCCTCTCGGGTCGGCGAGCACCGCGGCGACGTCCCGGCCGAACCGCTCCACGTCCACCTCGTCGATGCCGCCCTCGACCGCCACCCGGTAGCGCATCAGCTCCCCGCCGCGCCCGGCCACCCGGCCGGTGACGGTGGCGGTACGAAATCGGCCCGTACCCCGTTCGGGGTAGCGCAGGGCGCGAAGGGGCTCCGGCGTCGCCGGCGTCGCCGTCGCGGCCGGACGCGACCCGGCCGGAGCCGGGGCAGCGGCCACCGCCGGGGCAGGTCCGGCCGGCCCCTGCCGAATGTCGCCGATCACGTCGCCGAGGTTGACCCCGGCCCGCTGCGCGGCCACCGCGCCCCCGCCCGCGCCCACCGCCAGCACCAGCAGCACCGCCACCACGCCGGTCCGGTTCGTGCGCGAGCGTCGCCGCCGGTGTCGACGCCGGTCGGTCGCTCCGGCCGTGCCACTCACCGTCAGGCTTCCCACCCTCGGCCTCCGTCCCCGTCGGTCCGCTCCGTGAGGAAGTACGCGGAGAAGCGGCAGCCGGATGAGTCGTCCGGGCGACGAATTCACACCCGGTACCGTTGTCGAGCCGACACTCCCGGCGATCCGGACAGCTCCTGGAGCCGCTCCATCGCCGGAGCACCCCACCGGCCTCACCCCATCACAGGAAGGAGCATCGTGCCGGACGCCGACACCCTGATCGCCGACGCGGTCACCGCGCTGCGCCGTGCCGACGTACGCGACGCGGAGCGGAAGCTGGACCGGCTGGTGGTCGGCGGCGGCGCCGCGGTCGACGTGGCCCTGCTCGGCCGCCTGGTGGGCGCGCTGGCCCGGCTCTGGCCGCGCGGGTGGCAGCCGGTCGACGTGGCCCGGATCGTCACCCGGCGGCTCGGTCCGCGCCCGGCGCGGCTGCTGGTCGACGGGCTCGCCGCCCAGCGGCGCGCCGAGCCCGGTCACGTCCCGTCCTGGTGGGACGACCAGCTCGCCGGCCTCGCCGCCCAGGTTTGGTGGCACGACGACGCCGGCTGGCTGACCGGCTGGGCCCGCCGGGAGGGCGAGGACCGGATCACCGCGCTGCGGGACGCCGTGGAGGTGCTGGCGCTGCTGGACGGGCTGCCGCCCGTCGCGGTGCTACGTTCGCCGCCGGGCGGCGGCACGCCGGCCGCGATCCGCCGGACCGCGGCCGGGCGCAGCGGTTCCCCGATGCTCGACCGGGTCCGCGCGTTGCTGGCCAAGGCGGAGTCCACCACCTTCCCGGCCGAGGCGGAGGCGTTGACCGGCAAGGCACAGGAACTCATCGCCCGGCACAGCCTGGACCGGGCGCTGGTCGAGACGACCGCCGAGCGCGCCGACCAGCCGGGCGGGGTGCGGCTGGGCACCGAGGCCCCGTACGCGGGCGCGAAGGCGCTGCTGGTGCAGGAGGTGGCGGCGGCGAACCGGTGCGAGTCGGTCTGGTCCGACGACCTCGGGTTCGCCACCGTGCTCGGTTTCCCGGCCGACCTGGAGGCGGTGGAGCTGCTGTACACCTCGCTGCTGGTGCAGGCGACCGCCGCGATGCTGCGCGGGCGCGGCGAGCGCAGGGGTGGGGGCCGCCGGACGAAGGCGTACGACGAGGCGTTCCTGCACGCGTTCGCGCTGCGCATCGGCGAGCGGCTTCGGGCGGCCAGCGAGGCGGCCGACCGGCAGGCCGCCGAGGCCGCCGGCCCGGAACGGCTGCTGCCGGTGCTGGCCGCCCGCTCGGACGCGGTCCGCGAGCGGATGACGGCCCTGTTCCCCGGCGTGACCCGGTCCCGGCTGACGGTCCGGGACGCGGAGGGCTGGCACTCGGGCACCTCCGCCGCTGACCGGGCCCGGCTCGGCGCTGGCACGCCAAGCCGCCCGCTGCCCGGCCGCTGAGCGACCTCCACCGGCCCGACGCCGGGCCCGGCGTCGGGCCGGTGTCGCCGGGACGGGCGGGTTTGTGGCATTTCCCGTACGTGGTGAAGCCCCGTGCACGCAAAGGCCGGGCCGACCCACGGGTCGACCCGGCGTGCGACGCGTACGTCAGCTCTTGAACGCGTCCTTGATCTTTTCGGCGGCCTGCTTCAGGTTGGCGCCGGCCTGCTCGGAACGGCCCTCGGCCTCAAGGCGCTCGTTGTCGGTGGCCCGGCCGACGCCCTCCTTCACCTTGCCGGCGGTGTTCTCGGTCGCGTTGCCGGCCTTCTCGTCGAATCCCATGTGAGCCTCCTCGTCATGTTTTGTCGACATCGACCAGATACCCCGCCGACCGGCGGGGAAACGTCCCCACCCCGGCGATGACCACGGAACGTGACGGAGCCCACGGTCGTGGCTCGGGCCGCGCCGTCCACAGCCGACGCCGTGCCGCCGGTCCGTGCGAACCGGCGGCGCGGGACGTCGATCAGACGACCGGACGGAACCGCCGCAGTCGCAGGCTGTTGGCGACCACGAACACCGACGAGAAGGCCATCGCGGCCCCGGCGATCATCGGGTTGAGCAGCCCGGCGGCGGCCAGCGGCAGGGCGGCCACGTTGTAGGCGAAGGCCCAGAACAGGTTGCCCTTGATGGTGGCGAGGGTCCGGCGGGACAGCCGAATCGCGTCCACCGCCGTGGTCAGGTCACCGCGGACCAGGGTCAGGTCGGACGCCTCGATCGCCACGTCGGTGCCGGTGCCCATGGCCAGCCCCAGGTCGGCCTGGGCCAGCGCGGCGGCATCGTTGACCCCGTCGCCGACCATGGCGACCGTCTTCCCCTCGGCCTGCAGACGCTTGACCACGTCGACCTTGCCGACGGGCAGCACCTCGGCGATCACCTCGTCGATGCCGACCTCGGCGGCCACCGCCTTCGCGACCGTGGCGTTGTCGCCGGTGAGCAGCACCGGGGTCAGCCCGAGGCCGCGCAGGCCGTCGACAGCCGCTCGGCTGGAGGGCTTGACCACGTCGGCGACCGCGAGGACGCCGCGGGCCCGACCGTCCCAGCCGGCCAGCACCGCCGTCCGGCCGGCGGCCTGCGCGTCGGTCGCCGCCCGCACGAGCTCCTCCGGTACGTCGAAACCCCGCTCACGCAGCAGCCGGAGCCGGCCGACGACCACCTCTCGGCCATCCACCGTGCCGGTCACGCCGAGCCCTTCGGTGTTGGCGAAGTTGGTGACCGGGGGCAGCGCCCCGGCCTCGGCGGCGCCGGCCGCGACCGCCCGGGCGATCGGGTGCTCGGAGCCGGCCTCCAGCGCGCCGGCGAGCCGGAGCAGCTCGGCGCGGTCGACGCCGGCGGCAGGGAGCACGTCGACCAGGCTCATCCGGCCGGTGGTGACCGTGCCGGTCTTGTCCAGCAGGACGGTGTCGACCTGCCGGGTGGACTCCAGCACCTCTGGCCCCTTGATCAGGATGCCGAGCTGCGCGCCCCGCCCGGTGCCGACCAGCAGCGCCGTCGGTGTGGCCAGACCCAGGGCGCACGGGCATGCGATGATCAGGACGGCCACCGCGGCGGTGAAGGCGGCAGCGGCCCCCGCCCCGGTGCCGAGCCACCAGCCGAGGGTGCCGGCGGCGAGGGCGATCACGATCGGTACGAACACCCCGGAGATTCGGTCGGCGAGCCGCTGCACGGCCGCCTTGCCGGTCTGCGCCTGCTCGACCAGCCTCGCCATCTGAGCGAGCTGGGTGTCCGCGCCGACCCTGGTGGCGGTGAGCACCAGCCGGCCCCCCGCGTTGACGCATCCGCCGACGACGGCGTCGCCCGGGCCGACCTCGACCGGCACCGACTCACCGGTGAGCATGCTGGCGTCCACGGCGGAGGTGCCCTCGTCGACCACGCCGTCGGCGGCGATCTTCTCGCCGGGGCGCACCACGAACCGGTCCCCCACCGCGAGCTGGTCGACCGGGAGCCGTATCTCCCGGCCGCCACGCAGCACCACGACGTCCTTGGCGCCCAACTCCAGCAGGGCGCGCAGGGCCGCGCCGGCGGTCCGCTTGGCGCGGGCCTCGAAGTAGCGGCCGGCGAGAATGAAGGTGGTCACCCCGGCGGCGGCCTCCAGGTAGATGTTGCCCGCGCCGCCGCCGCGACTGATGTCGAAGCTGAACGGGTGGATCATCCCGGGCGTTCCGGCGTCGCCGAGGAACAGCGCCCAGACCGACCAGCCGAACGCGGCCAGGGTGCCGAGCGATACCAGAGTGTCCATGGTGGCCGCGCCGTGCCGCAGGTTGACCAGCGCGGCCCGGTGGAACGGCAGCCCGCAGTAGACGACCACCGGGGCGGCCAGGGTCAGCGACAGCCACTGCCAGTAGGTGAACTGCCAGGCCGGCACCATCGCCAGCAGGACCACCGGCACGGTGAGCGCCACCGACGTCCACAGCCGGGTACGCGGGCCGCGCAGCTCGTTCACCGGCTCGGCGGCCGGCTCGACCGCGCTCGCCGGGGTGGGCGGTGGCGGCAGGTGGGCGGCGTAGCCGGTCTTCTCCACCGTGGCGATCAGGTCGTCCGGGGTGACCTCGTCGGCATACCGGACGGTGGCCTTCTCGGTGGCGTAGTTGACCGTGGCCTCGACGCCTTCCATCCGGTTGAGCTTCTTCTCGATCCGGGCGGCGCAGGATGCGCAGGTCATGCCGCCGATTGTCAGCTCGATCAGGTTCGGGGCGACCGGCAGTGACTTCGAGGTAGATGTCATCGCGGCACCTCCTGTCAGTCGTGCCCGTGACCGGGGGCGCCATGGCCGGCGCCGGCGGTCGGGCTGGCGGGGGTCGGGGC
>NZ_SMKN01000213.1 GCF_004348675.1 Micromonospora sp. KC606
CCACGGTCCGCCGCGCCCCCGCCCCACCCGCTTCGCGTCGGTCCGGTTCTGTCTCGGCCGGTGATCCGCGTCGTTTGCGGCGTATTGGGGTGTCGGCGGACAGGGACACCGCGACGTGCCGCGTATCAACTCGATCATGGCTCGCGCCCGGAGGGAGCCAGGGGGAACCAGGGCGGCCCCAGGGGGCAGGGGCCAAGAGAGGCCCAGGCGGTGACGGGTTGGTTGGCCAGGGTGCGGCCTAGTGGAGTACCTGGGTGACCCGCTCGGTGGCGACGCGGGACTCCAACCGGGCCGGGTCGAGGCTGCCGCAGGGCACCACGCTCGCGCCGGCCGTCAGCGGGGCGAGCAGCCAGTCGACCGGGTCGGGATGCCGGTCGGCGTCGACCAGCAACCGGTCACCGGGGCCCAGCCCCAGCTCGGTCGCCCGGGCCGCCGCCCGGGCCAGCAGCTCCGCGTCGCCCGGGCCGCCCCGCGGGTACGGCGTGAAGTGGTCGCCGTGTCCGCGTACCTCGGCGACGAAGTCGACGAAACCGGCCGGCACCTGCCGCATCGGCAGGGCGAACGGGTCGAGCGCGAGGGCGTAGCGGTCCCCGGCCGACCAGGCGTCCGCCTCGGCGACCCGGCCGGCGGCGGCGAAGAGCACGTCCACCTCGCCCGGCGTGGCGGTCACCGTCAGCTTCGCCGACCAGCAGCCCAGCAGCACCGCGGCGGTCTGCCAGTGCGGCGGCAGCAGCACCCCGGCGGTGTCGCCGGGCTGGCGGGCCAGCTCGTCGACGAGCAGGTTGGCCGTCTTGGCCACCCAGTTCGCCAGCGTCGCGCCGGAGAGCTCGGTGCGTTCGCCGGTGGCGTCGTCGTACCAGGTCAGCAGGGGTCGGGTGGGGTCGGTCGCGATCGCGTCGGCGAAAACCCGGGCAATGTTGTCGGCCATCGGCGCGAACGATACGCGCTCCGTGCCCGTACTCGATGACGATGACAAGTCGGCATACGGTCGGGTCGCAGGCAGCGTCCGCGCCGGGCACCGGCGTAGGCTTGCCCGGAGTGTTGTTCCCCACAGACCCGCCAGTTCAAGGAGTCGCCCCGTGACCGCCGGTCGCCCGCCCCGCGTGCTCATCGACGCCACGAGTGTCCCCGCCGACCGTGGCGGCGTCGGTAGATACGTCGACGGCCTGCTCGGCGCGCTCGGCAGAGTCTGCGGTTCCGCGGTCGACCTGGTGGTCGTCAGCCTCCGCACCGATCTCGAGCGCTACACCCGCATGCTGCCGGGCGCGGAGGTCGTGCCCGCCCCGGCGGCCGTCGCGCACCGCCCCGCCCGGCTAGCCTGGGAGCAGACCGGCCTGCCGCTGCTCGCCCAGCAGGTCGGCGCCGAGGTGCTGCACTCGCCCTTCTACACCTGCCCGCTGAGAGCCGGCTGCCCGGTCACGGTCACCGTGCACGATGCGACCTTCTTCACCGAGCCCGAGCACTACGACAAGTCCCGCCGTACGTTCTTCCGCAGCGCGATCAAGACCTCGCTGCGCCGCGCGGACCGCGTCATCGTGCCGAGCAAGGCCACCCGGGACGAGCTGATCCGGCTTCTCGACGCCGACCCGACCCGGATCGACGTCGCCTACCACGGGGTCGACCACGCGGCCTTCCACGCTCCCGGCGATGAGGAGAAGGCCCGCGTCCGCGCCCGGCTGGGCCTGGGCGGCAGCAGCTATGTCGCCTTCCTCGGCGCGAAGGAGCCGCGCAAGAACGTGCCCAACCTGATCCGCGGCTGGGCGCGGGCGGTGGCCGACCGGGAGAACCCGCCGGCGCTGGTGGTCGCCGGCGGCCAGGGGCACGACGACGACATTGACCGCGCGGTGGCGGACGTCCCGTCGCACCTGCGGCTGTTGCGCCCGGGCTACCTGCGCTACGCCGACCTGCCCGGCTTCCTGGGCGGGGCGCTGGTCGCGGCCTACCCGTCGTACGGTGAGGGTTTCGGGCTGCCGATCCTGGAGGCGATGGCCTGCGCCGCCCCGGTGCTCACCACCCCGCGCCTGTCCCTGCCGGAGGTGGGCGGGGACGCGGTCGCCTACACCAGCGAGGATCCGGACCAGATCGCCGCCGACCTGGCCGCCCTCCTCGACGACGAGCCGCGCCGGCTCGCGCTGGCCAAGGCGGGCTTCGACCGGGCCAAGGAGTTCACCTGGGAGTCCAGTGCGGAGGTGCACATCGCCGCGTGGAGTCGGGCCCGGGGCTGAACGGTCTCACCCCGCCGCCGACCTGGCTTACCACCTGGGTTGGTTCGGGCATGATGTGCTGATGCTCTACGCCGTCATCCCGGCGGGTGGCAGCGGCACGAGATTGTGGCCGCTGTCCCGCGCGGGGCATCCCAAGTTCCTCCATCCGCTCACCGGCACCAGTGCGTCCCTGCTCCAGGCGACGGTGAACAGGCTGGGGCCACTGGCCACACCGGAGCGGATCCTGGTCGTCACCGGGGCCGCGCACGCGGCGGCGGTCGCCCGGCAGCTGAGCGGGCTGCCCGAGGAGAACATCCTGGTGGAGCCCTCGCCCCGGGATTCCTGCGCGGCGATCGCGCTGGCCGCGGCGGTGATCGCGCACCGCGACCCGACAGCGGTGATGGGCTCCTTCGCGGCCGACCACCTGATCCGCGACGCCGACGCCTGGGTACGGACGGTCCGCGCGGCGGTGCGAGGCGCGGAGCAGGGGCTGCTGATGACGGTGGGCATCACTCCGACCCGGGCCGAAACCGGCTACGGCTACCTGGAGACCGGCGAGCCGGTCGGCGACGGTCCGCTGCGTCGGGTGGCCGAGTTCAAGGAGAAACCGGCCGCCCCGGTCGCCGAGGCGTACCTGCGCTCCGGGCGGCACCTCTGGAACGCCAGCATGTTCGTCTGGCGGGTGGACGTCTTCCTCGCCGAGCTGGCCCGGCAGCAGCCGGTGCTGCACGCCGGGGTCACCGCCATCGCCGCCGCCTGGGGCACTCCGAAGCAGGACGACATCCTCGGCACGGTATGGCCCACCCTGCCGAAGATCTCCGTCGACTACGCGGTGATGGAGGGTGCGGCGACCGCCGGCCGGGTGGCGACGGTCCCGGGTGACTTCGGTTGGAACGACGTCGGCGACTTCCACACCCTCGGCGAGGTGCTTCCCGCCGACGCCGCCGGCAACGTCGTGCTCGGCACCGACGCCAAACCCGGGGTGCTGCTGCACGACGCCCACGACGTGGTGGTGGTGCCGCACTCCGGTCGGCTGGTCGCCGTGCTCGGCGTGCGGGACCTGATCGTGGTGGACACCCCCGACGCGGTGCTGGTCTGCCCTCGTCAGCGGGCCCAGGACGTCAAGGCGCTGGTCGACGAGCTCAAGGAGCGCGGCGAGGTGGGCCTGGTCTGACCGGGGCTCGGCGCCGGCCCGTCCGCTGCCGGCTGGCGGGTGGTGGCCCGGTGGGGTGCCGGCCGGCGGGAGGCGGCCCGGTGGGACCGCCGGCGGTCAGCCCGTGCGGCGGGCCCGGGCGGCCAGGGCCGGCGCCACCAGCCGAGCCGTCCCGCCGGCCAGCGGCTCGGGCAGCCGGTCCGGCGGAAACCAGCCCAGCGCCTCGGACTCGTCGCTGACCCGCTCCACCGCGCCCGGCGGGGCGAAGACCGCGAAGCGAACGTCGTGGTGCAGCGACCCGCCCTGGCAGGCGACCGGGTGGACGTCGACGTCGATCGGCACCGGGTCGACCACCAGACCGGGGATGCCCGACTCCTCGGTCGCCTCGCGCAGCGCGGCGGCGGCGAGCGTCCGGTCGTCGCCCTCGCAGTGCCCGCCGAGCTGCACCCACCTGCGGAACTTGCCGTGCAGGCAGAGCAGCACCCGGGACCCGCTGGTGTCGAGCACCAGCGCGCTGGCGGTGACGTGGCCCGGCAGATGGTCGCGGTCCGTGGCCACCGGGCCGGCGGACAGCAGCTCCAGCGTCCGGTCCCGCGCCTCGGCGGCGGCCGGGCTGGTCGCCGTCCAGCCGGTCAACACCGTGACCGCGTCGGCGTGCAGCGCCCGCCGCCCGTCGGGTCCCGGCGGGCCGTCGGCACGGGCCGCAGGCCCGCGGCGGAAAGCGGACGGGGCGGCATCAGCGGTGGCGGGGAAGGCGTCGGACATCCCGACACTGTACGAGCACCGGTTCCGTACCCTGGCCCGGTGACCCTGCGACTCGTCGAATTCGTCGTGGCCGGAAACGAGGCCAGCGACCTGCTGCCGGTCCGTTCGCCGGCGCTGCTGCGCGCCCACGGGGCCCGGCGTGGCTTCTGGACGGTGCTGGACGAGGGCCCGGTCGAGCGCTGCCTGGCCCTGCTGCTGGAACGCGCCGACGGCGGGTGGGTCGCCCACCACGTGCCGGCCGACGCGGGACCGGAGAACGGCCGTACCGAGGACGGCGAGGCGCTGGCCCACCACGACGGTTGGGTGTACGTCTTCGGCTCGCACTTCGGGTCGAAGGGCGGCCCGCTGCGCCCCCGCCGTGCCTTCGTGGCCCGGTTCCGTGAGGACGATGCGGCCATCGGCACCCTGCCGGTGCAGGTGGTACGCAACCGGTTCCGGCTGCACCGGGCGGTCAACGACGCGCTGGCGAAGGCGCCGTTCGCCCCGCTGCCGCCCGGCGCCCGGGTGCGGAGCCGGTTCATCGTCGAGACACTGGCCCGGGGCACCGCGCGGGCCAAGAGTTGGGTGACCCGGCTGGCCGAGGACGATCTGCCGCTCAATGTGGAGGCCGCCGCCTTCGCCCCGGACGGCACGGCGCTGCTCGGGCTCCGGTTCCCGGTGACCGCCGCCGGGGAGCCGATTCTGGTGGAGCTGGCCGGGGTGCCGGAGATGTTCACCAATGCCGACTGGCCCCGCGCCGGCCGGGCGTACGCGTTGACCGGGGTGACCCCGCCCGGCGCGCTGGTCGGCTTCCGGGCCGTCACTCCCACGCCCGATGGCGGGTACGCGGCGGTGGTCGGGTCGATCGACGCGCTCGGCAAGGGCTCGGTGCTGCTGGACGACCATCCGACCGGCGGCGAGGTGACCTCCCGGCACGTCCGGTTCCGTTGGGATCCGGCCACCGACGACCATCTGATCCCCGGGGAGGTCGTGGCCGACCTGGCACCCTTCCACCACGTGGAGGGTCTGGCCGAGTGCGACGGGGCCTGCTTCTACGTCACCGACGAGGACCACCGGGTGGCGCTGTGGGTCGGTTGACGGCTCGGACGCCGGCGCCCGGGTGACACCTCCGCGGAGCTGAAGCCGCGGACCCTCGTGGTGCCGCCCGGCGCCGGTCGTCCCGGTCGCCCGGTGTGCGATGGACCGGCGGGTAGCGCCGTTCCGGGCAGTAGGAGCATGTCAAGCGACAGCCGGAGCGTCGAGGAGTTTTAGCTTCTGCTTAAAGGCGCAGGTAAATGCCACTCTGTACAGTGCAGGGGTCGGCGAGCCTCCCCTGCCAGCCCCAGGAGCGCCCCCACATGCTGACGATCCACTTCTCCCGCCACGACATTCTCCGGACCCGCATCGCCCCCACGGCGGATCCGGTCTGGGAGCTGGTCCTCAGCCTGCACCTGCTGCGAGGACGCGGTGGCGACCCGTTGTTGGCGCACTGGCGCCAGGGCGTCGCCCGGGAGCTGCGCCGCGACGTCGCCTCCGAACGCTTACGCCTGCTGCTCGCCCTCAGCCCGCCGCGCGGATACTTCCCCGATTTCCTGACCCCGTACGACAGTGTCGAGGGGTTCGAGGCGGGCCTGGCGGCCGTCCGGTCGACCCCGGCGGCACGGCTGCACCAGGACCTGACCGTCCTGGCCGGAGCGAACGCCCTGCCGTCGTCCGCCGCCGCGCTGGCCCGGGGCGAGCCGGAGGTGCTGCGGCACCTGACCGACTCGATGGCCCACTACCGGTCGGTGGCGCTCGAACCGTTCTGGGGCCGGATTCGGGCGGCCGTGGAGGCGGACCGCACCCGCCGGGCCCGGGTCCTGCTCGACGGCGGCATGGAGGGGCTGCTGACCAGCCTGCACCCGACCGTCCGTTGGGAGTCCGACCGGCTGGAGATCCACGACTACCCGACCAGCCGGGAGTTGCGCCTGAACGATCGAGGGCTGCTGCTGGTGCCCTCGTTCTTCTGCGCGCGCACCCCGGTGGCCCTGCTCGACCCGGCGCTGCCCCCGGTGCTGGTGTATCCGGTGGACCGGCTGGGCGGACTGGCCCCCACTGCCGGCGCGGGCAGCATCGGGCCGGTCGGCGAGGAAGCCGGCCGGGAGGCGCTCGCCGCGCTCATCGGTCGTACCCGGGCCGCCGTCCTGGAGGCCAGCGACGACGGCTGCACCACCGGTGAGATGTCCCGCCGGCTGGCCATCTCGGCGGCTGCCGCCAGCCAGCACACCGCCGTGCTGCGCAAGGCAGGGTTGCTGGTGAGCCAGCGGGACCGCAACCGGGTGCTGCACACCCTCACCCCCCTCGGCCGGGCCATGCTCGACGCCTGACAACCCTCACTCACCCACCCGGCGTCGCCGGCCGCCGCCCCGGCCCGATCCGGTCCGGGCCGCCCTCGCCCCGCCCGGGTCAGGCCGCTCTCGCCCCGCCCGGGTCAGGCCGCCCTGCCCTGGCCTGCCCTGGCCTGCCCCGGCCTGCCCCGGCCCGGCTTGGCCTGGACCGGGCCGGTGGTCGACCTGTCTGCGCCGGATGGCGGCGTCCGAGAGATCAGACACCGCCATATTCGGCGGGTCGGGGAGGGCGCCCGGGGGCAGTCAGGATGGCGACCCGGGTCAGAGCGCCAGGCAGGCGCTGGCGGCGCTCCCTTCCGGCGGCGGCAGCAGCGCCGACGGCACGCCCTCGGCGGCCAGCGCGGTCCGTAGCCGCTGCACGTCGGCGCCGAAGCGCACCAGATCGGCCCGGCCGACCGGGGCCGGCGCCACACCGAGGACGAGCCCGCTGGCCCGCTCCGGCCACCCGGCAACCTTCCCGACCAGTCCGGCGCGTTCCTCGTCGTCGGTGACGTGGGTGAAGACCGTGCCGGGCGCGACCACGTCGGCCACCGCGGCGATCGCCCGGGCCACCACCGAGAGGTCGGCCGGCTCCTCACCGGGCCCGTCGGGAAGGATGGCGGCCTCCCGCAGCCCGACCACCTTCGCCTCGGCGGTGCCAAGGGAGAAAAGGTCCATCGAGGCGTCACGGACCAGGGCCGCCGCGCCGGCCCCGTCGTCGCCTCGGGTGGCGCCCAGGTAGCCCCGGACCACCGCGACCGGAACCTGGTCGCACTTGCCCTTGATCAGCTCGCCGGCGCCGGCCAGCTCGTCCACCACGGCCATCTGGGTCAGCTGCAGCTCGTTGCCGTACGGGTCGATCTCGCCGCGATGGTCCCGGATCGCGGACATTCCGGCCACGCCGAGCGCGACATCGGTCAGCCCGTTGCGCCACGGCCGGCCCATCGTGTCGCTGATGATGACCGCGACGTCCAGTTCGTAACGCTGCCGCAGCGCCACGCGCAGCGCCCGCGCCGACGCGTCCGGATCCTTGGGGAGCAGCACCAGCCGGGTCTTGTCGACATTGGACGCGTCGATGCCGGCGGAGGCCATCACGAAACCGTGGTGGGTCTGCACGATTCGCGTCGCGCCCCGGCTGGCCACCATCCGGGCGGTCTCGGCCGCCAGCACCTCGTCCCGCGCCGCGAGCCGCTGCGGCCCGTCCGCCGGCACGTCGACCAGCCGTCCCTCCGCCTTCGACACGATCTTGCTGGTGACGACCAGCACGTCCCCGTCGCGTAGCCACGGCGCGGCGGTGGCGATCAGCGCCGCGAGATCGTCACCTTCGGTCACGTCGCCGATGCCCGGCACCGGCAGGATCTCCAGCCTCACACCAGCTCCAACGCGGCCCGTACCATGTCCGCCGTCGCCGCTTCGTCGGTCATCCGCAGCGGCGCGGACCGAACCGTCACTCCGGGCACCGCCGTGCCCTCGTCCTCCGGCGCGACCAGCCAGCCGTCGAGCAGGCCCCCCTCGCCCCGCCCGCCGTACATCCGGCCAACGCCGGCCGCGCTGCACTCCACGCCCAGCACCGACAGGCAGCGGTCGGCCATCCCGCGGACCGGGGCGCCACCGATGATCGGCGAAACGCCGACGACCGGCGCGGACCCCCCGGCGACCGCCTCCCGCAGGCCCGGCACGGCCAGCACCGGGGCGACGCTCACCACCGGGTTGCTCGGGGCGACCAGCACGACGTCCGCCTCGGCGACGGCCTCCCGCACACCGGGGGCCGGCGTGGCGTTCTCCGCGCCGACGAAGACGAACCGGTGGGTGGGGATGTCCGCCCGGTGGCGGATCCACCACTCCTGGAAGTGGATCGCCCGCCGGCCGCCGTCGAGGTCGACCACCACGTGGGTCTCCAGGCGGTCGTCGGTGGCCGGCAGCAGTCGTACGCCGGGCTGCCAGCGGGTCGCCAGTGCCTCGGTGACCTGCGACAACGGGTAACCGGCGTGGAGCATGGTGGTCCGTACCAGGTGGGTGGCGACGTCCTTGTCGCCGAGCCCGAACCAGCTCGGCTCGGCCCCGTACGCGGCCAGTTCCGCCTTGACCGTCCAGCTTTCGCCGGCCCGCCCCCAGCCCCGTTCCGGGTCGGCTCCGCCGCCCAGGGTGTACATGACGCTGTCCAGGTCGGGGCAGATCTTCAGGCCGTGCAGGAGCAGGTCGTCCCCGACGTTCACCACGGCGGTCACCTCGGCGCCCACCTCCCGGGCGTACGCCCGGACACCGAGCAGGAACCGGGCGCCCCCGATCCCGCCGGCCAGAACCACGATGCGCATGACGTCCATCCTCGCGTACCCGACACCTCCGGCTCATCGGTGGTCCGAGAGACTAGGCTCACGTCGGCAACTGCCCGTCTGGACCGAGGGAGAACCCGTGACCAGCCCCGCCGAGCCGGCGCCGCACGACGCCGCGCAGGTCCGTCAACTCACCCGGCCGTTGCGTGAACTGGCGGCGCTGGTGCTGCTCGGCGCGAACGCCGTGCTGCTCTTCGTCGGCTTCGTCGACCTGCTGACGCCGGCCAACGAGTACAGCACCTTCCCGGGCCGGGCGGGGAGCGGTTTCTTCACCTTCGTCGGCATCGAGGCGATCGCCCTGCCGCTGCTGGCGGTGCTGCTCGCCACCCACGTGTCGCCGGTCGTCCGTCGGGCGAAGCAGATCACCCAGGTCGCCGTCGCCGAGTACGCCGTCAGCGCACTGCTCGGCGCGCTGGCCCTCCTGATCTGGCTGGTCGGCCGGCTCGCCGAGGTGGAGTTGCTGCGGGCCCTGCTCGGCATGTTGACCCGGGCGGCCTGGTTCGCGGTCTTCGGGGTCGCCGCCTTTGTCGTGTACCGGATCTGGCGCACGTTCTTCCACACCCCCAAGCCTCAGCCGCAGCCCGGCATGTACGGGCAGCCGCAGCCGGGCTGGCCGCAGCAGCCGGCCCCGGGCACCTTTCCCACCGCCGGCTACCCGCCCCCGGGTCAGTCCGGTTACCCGGCGGCGGGTGGCCCTTACGGCTCGCCGTCCGCGCCGCCGTTCGGCTCGCCGTCCGGCACCGTCCCGCCGTTCGGCTCGCCGTCCGGCACCGTCCCGCCGTTCGGCTCGCCGTCCGCGCCGTCGTTCGGGGCCGCGCCGCAGTCCGCGCCGCCATTTTCCGGGCCGAACACCGCGCCGCCCTTCGGGCAGCCGCCGTCGGCCGACCCGACCCAGGCCATCCCCCGGCAGCCGGGTGAGGCGGGCGCTCCGCCGGCCACGCAGGGCGGCGAGGACAACGACCAGACCCAGTCGTTCCGCCGGGACGACCCCCAGTCCTGACCGCTGCCGCGCCATCTCGCACCATCGGGGGGTACCACCAGTCAATAGGTAGCCGCGATTCGTGCCTTCCGGCCGGTGGGCATCGCCACTTGCGCCATTCCGTGCCTTCCGGGCGGGCGGTCAGCACAACCTGCGGCATTCGGTGAGCGGGCCAGGACGGGCTGGGCCAGACCAGGCCGGGACACGGGGCGGGCCGGGACAC
>NZ_SMKN01000214.1 GCF_004348675.1 Micromonospora sp. KC606
CCCCGGCACCGCCCCCGCGCTGCTGGTCGACCGGACCGGCACGGTCACCCGGGTCCTGCCCGACCTGCGTGCCGCCGACGACTACCGCGCCGACCTCGCCCGCCTCGCCGACTGACCACTCTCCTTTAAGATCGGGTTACGGTGCCCGTCAAGACACGGGGCAGCGGGGACGCGACCCGATCTTCGATGCCGTCAGGGCGGCCGAGCGGTCGCCTGTCGCCCGGCCCCGCCCCGACCTGCCGGAGCAACGTCGCGACTAGGCCATCAGATGCGGTCGAGCAGGGCGGCATAGAGGGTCAGGCCCGGCCCGAAGGCGAGCATCACGATCCGCCGTGGCGGCACGGCGGCGCGCAGCAACCGGTCCAGGATCAGCAGCACCGTCGGGGACGAGCAGTTCCCGTGCTCGGCCAGCACCCCCCGGGAGGCCGCCAACGCCGCCGGAGGCAGGGCCAGTTCGCGCTCCACCACGTTGAGGATGCGCGGGCCGCCCGGGTGGACAGCCCAGCCGTCGACCTCCGCGACGCTCGCGCCGTGCCGGGCCAGCAGGTCGTCCACCAGAGCCCGGACATGCGTGGAGAGCACCTGCGGGACCTTCGGTGACAGTCCCATCCGGAAGCCGGTGTCGGTGACGTCCCAGGTCATGTGATCGGCGGTGGAGGTGTCGGTGATCGAGGTGACCTCCCGGACCTGCCAGCCCCCACCGACCGGCCCGACCGTGGACAACGCATTAGCGGGCGACGCGCCTGGCACCAGCACCACGGCGACCGCGGCGTCGGAGAAGAGGGCGTGCGAGACGATCTGCTGGGTGTCCATCCTGGCCGAGGCCGGCTGGATGTGCAGACTGGTCAGCTCCGCGCAGAGCAGCAGCGCCGGCCGGCCCCGAGCGGTGACGAAGTCACCCGCCGCGCCCAGCCCGGGCAGCGCCGCGTAACAGCCCATGTGGCCCACGAACATCCGCTGCGTGTCCGGAGCCATGCACAGGTCCCGGGCGAGCAGGATGTCCAGGCCCGGGGTGGCGTACCCGGTGCAGGAGCAGACCACGAACAGCCCCACGTCACCCGCGTCGAGACCGGCGGCGGTCAACGCCCTCCCCACCGCCTCCTTCCCCAGTGGCAGGGCCTCCACTTGGTAGCGCCGCATCCGGCGCTCGGTCGGCCAGTCGGAGACGTCCTCCAGCAGGGGGTTCACCGCCGCCTGCCGCCGGTCCACCCCGGAGTTGGCGAAGATCCGTTCGGCCAGCGCGCGGGTGGGGCCCGAGAAGTGCCGGGAGAAGAAGCCCTCCCACAACTCGTTCTGCGCGGCGGCCGGCGGTTGCGCCGTACCGAGACCCGCGATCACTGGCACGGCCATGTCCCCACCTCTCGTCCGGTTCTGCCTGCCCGACCTACCAACGAGGTGCCGATCCGTCCCGGTCCGGGTCGCCGCCGAGCACCGCGACGCCGAGCCAGTCGGCGCACACGTCCGAGGTGGCCGGATGCAGCGAGCCACAACGGGCATCCCGGTAGAGCCGTTCCAGTGGGTGACCCCGGCGGGTCGCCGAGGTGCCCGCCGCCTCCAGCACCGACGCGGCCACGTCGGCCGCCGTCGTGCCGGCCAGCAGCTTGGCCCGCCACACCCAACGGTTGGTCTCGGCGTCGCCGGGGGCCTCGTCGACCCGGCGGGCCGCCTCCGCGACAACCAGTTGGGCCGCGGCCACCGCCGCGTCGGCCCGGCCCAGCCGGGCCCGGACCGCCGGCAGGCCGGCCAGGCCGCGGGCGTTCAGGTGCTCGGCAGCCGCGTCGACCGCCGCCCGGGCCACTCCCACGTAGACGGCGGCGTAGCTCGCCACCAGCCAGTGCGGCATCAGCTGGGCGACCACCAGGGCCAACCCCTCCACCCCGCCGAGCAGCCGGTCGGCCGGCACGGTCACGTCCAGGTGCAGGTCGTGCGAGGCGGTGGCGCGCATGCCGAGCGAGTCCCAGGTCGGCTCGACGGTCAGCCCGACACCGGCCGGCACGAGGAACTGGGAGACCACCGACTGGTCGGTGGTGCTGCGGGCGGCCACCAGATAGCCGTCGGCGTGCCCCGCGCCGGAGCAGAAGGTCTTCGCGCCCTTGAGGTGCCAGCCGCCGTCGACCGGCTCGTACACGGTGCTGAGCTGCGACAGCCGGGCGCCCGCGCCGCGCTCGCTCATCGCGACCGCGTACCAGGAGCCCTCGGCCGCCGCGCGGAGCAGCCGGTCCCGGGCGGCCAACGCCTCCTGCGGTACGCCCAGCGCCTCGGCCAGTTCCTCGGTGACCGCGCCCAGCGCCCCGGTCACCGAGGCGTGCATGTTGAACACCAGTGCGGTCGCGCCGTTGCCCCGGGCCAGTTCGGTGGCGACCGCCGCGTACTCGGCGAACGTCGCGCCCGCGCCGCCGAGCCCGCGCGGGACCATGAGGCCGAAGAGCCCAGCCTCGCGCAGGTCGGCGAAATCCTCCATCGGGAACGAGCCGTCCTCGTCGTGCCGGGCCGCCCGCGCGGCGAACCGCGGCGCCAACCGGCGGGCCGCCTCCAGCGCGTGCACAGTCATGTAGCCCCTCTCTCTGTGGCTTCCCCTCTACCCTCGTCCTGGCCCGGTCACCCGTGCCGGACGCCGCGCCCCTGGTAGAGCACGGCGGTGGACCAGGTCGGCTTGATCCGGGGCTCCCGGTCGAGCCGCCCGGCCGCGCTGCCGCGCAGCCGCCGCAACAGCCAGACCGCCGTGCCGGACAGGCTCGGCCGGATACCGCGTACGCGCAGGTGGACGCCGTGCCGGGCCGCCTCGACGACCAACTGCCGGGCGTCCACGAACAACCGTGGATCGTGGATACCGCGGGGCACCGTGGGCAGCCGCTCCCCCACCTCCACCGCGACCAGCCGGGCCAGCACGGTGTCGTTGAGGGTGTCCAGCACCAGCAGCCCACCGGGGCGCAGCAGCCGGCACGCCTCGGCGACCGCGCCCCGCCAGTCCGGTACGTGTTCCAGCAGCTCGCCGGCGGCCACCACGTCGGCGCAGCCGTCGGCCAGCGGCACCGCGGTGGCGTCCCCGACGATCACGGTCACCCCGTGGTCGGCGGCCTGGTCGAGTGCGGAACGGGTGAGGTCGACCCCGACGTGCCGGTAGCCCTTGCCGGCCAGGTGCGGGGCCATCAGCCCGGCGCCGCAGCCCAGGTCGACCAGGATGGCGCCGGGGCGGGACGCGGGCGGCACCAGGGCGGCCCGGGCCCGGGCCAGCCAGTGCAGCATGGCGAACGCGCCGTCCGGTCGCCACCACTCACCGGCCAGGTCGTCGTACTGGCGGGGATCGTTGCGGGGCAGGAGGCGGGGCGGTATTGGCACCGGACCGTTCCGCATGGACCGAGCGTGGCACGACTCCCGGGTAACGACCAGACTTCCCTTATGTCGTCGACGGTGTTAGGGCTGGTCAGAGCGAGCCATCCGGAACCGACGGTCGCGGTCACCGTGGTCGCCGGACTGCTCGCGTGGGGGGTCGGGCACTCCCTCGCCGGCCTGGCCCCGGTGGTCGGCACCGTGCTGACCAGCCAGCTCGCGGTGGGCTGGAGCAACGACGTGCTGGACGCGGGGCGCGACGCCACGGTCGGACGTACCGACAAACCGGTCGCGGCGGGGGTGGTACGCCGCCGCACGGTGGCGGTGGCCGCCGCCGTGGCCGCGACCGTCACCCCGCCGCTGGCGCTGACCACGAACCCGACGGCGGCGCTCTGGGCGACGCTCGGCCTGGTCTCGGCGCTGCTCTACAACCGGCCGTTGAAGTCGACGCCGTTCTCGGCGCTACCGTACGCGGTCTCCTTCGGGTCGCTGCCCGCCTTCGTGGTCCTGGCGCTGCCCGGAGCGCCGGCCCCACCGGTCTGGCTGGTCGCCGCCGCGGCGCTGCTGGGCGCCGGGGCGCACTTCGCCAACGTGCTGCCCGACCTCGCCGACGACGCCCGCACCGGGGTCCGCGGGCTGCCGCACCGGCTCGGTCCGGCCGGCAGCCGGGTGGCCGCCGCGGGACTACTGCTCGCCGCGACCGTCGCCCTGGTCGCGGGCCCGCCCGGGCCGCCGTCCTGGCTGGGCCTGTCGGCGGTCGCCGCCGCCGTCGTGGTGCCGCCCCTCGGCTGGTACGCGGCACGCGCCGCCACCCGGGCCGGCCGCCGCCCGGTGGCCGCCTTCCGGGCGGTGATGGTGGTGGCCCTCATCGATGTGGTGCTTCTGGTGGCGAGCGGCCGGGTGGTGTGACCGCCGCCCGGCCAGGTGGCGATACCGGGTCCGCGTGCGGCCGTCGATCAGCCCCAACTACCCTGGAGCGCGGTCTGCGCGGGTATGACCACCCCCGCGCCCGGGGTACGGCCGGGTGGGGATCGTGACGAGGAGGACCGACGTGACGCGCTCGATCAGGGGTTCCCGGCGGACGGCCCTGCTGCTGTCCGGCGTGGCGGCGGCGACCGCCCTGCTGGCCACCGGTTGCGGTGCCGGCCAGGTGGCCGAGACCGCCAACAAGGAGCCGTCGATCCAGGGCGTCAACATCCAGACTCCGGACAACGACTACAAGGTGCGCGGCCTCTACGTGGAATACCCGGGCATCGAGGGCTACCGGGCCGGCGGGAACGCCCCGGTCAACGCGGTGGTCTACAACGACAGCCCGGAGTCGGTCACGGTGACCGTCACCACGGACAGCGCGCGGGAGGTCGTGCTCACCGGTGCGGCCGGCTCGCCGAGCCCGACCGCTGCGGTGTCGCCCGGATCGTCGCCCTCGGGCAGCGCCTCCCCCTCCGGCAGCGCGTCGCCGTCGGCGAACGCCTCCCCGAGCGGCTCCGCCTCCGCCAGCCCGTCGGAGAGCGCCTCGCCGAGCCCCTCCGCGCCGGCCGGCCAGCCGGCCCGGTTCGAGATCCCGGCCCTGGGCTACCTCCAGCTGACCGTGCAGGGCGGCCGTTACCTCGAACTCATCGGGCTGAACGAGAAGCTGCTCGCCGGCCAGCAGGTCAACCTGACCTTCGACTTCGGCAACGGCCGGATCATCAGCACCCCGGCCCCGATCGGCGTGCCGCTGACGCCGGCCGCCCCGCCGTCGCCGATCATCGAGCGCCACGGCGGCTACGAGGGCCAGGAGGAGGGTGGATCGGGTCACGGCTGATCCGCCGCCCGCGAACTGCCGCACACCGCCGGCGTGGTGACCACCACGCCGGCGGTGTTTTCGTCACAGGAGAGGGTTAGCGTCCTGGGGGTGACCACCTCCCGATCGACATCGACGCGCGGCGGCGCGGCCGGCGCCTCCCGCGGCCGGGCGGCCCGCGAGCCCCGCCCCGCCTACGAGTGCGACGCCTGCGGCCACCAGCCCCCCAAGTGGGTGGGGCGCTGCCCGGAGTGCGGCGAGTGGGGCTCCGTGGTCGAGTGCACCGTCACCGGCCCGACAGTCTCCGGTCGGGTGGTGAGCTCACGGATGCCGGCTGAGCCGGCCCGCCCGATCGCCACCATCAGCGCCGCCCCGGCCCGGGCCCGGCCCACCGGGGTCAGCGAGCTCGACCGGGTCCTCGGCGGCGGTCTGGTCCCCGGCGCGGTGGTGCTGCTGGCCGGCGAGCCCGGCGTGGGCAAGTCCACCCTGCTGCTCGACGTCGCCCAGCAGTGGGCCGTCGGCGCCGGCAGCCCCTCGTTGGTGGTCAGCGGTGAGGAGTCGGTCAGCCAGGTCCGGTTGCGCGCCGAGCGGATGGGCACCCTGCACGACCAGCTCTACCTGGCCGCCGAGAGCGACCTCGGCGCGGTGCTCGGGCACCTCGACGCGGTCAAGCCCGGCCTGCTCGTGCTCGACTCGGTGCAGACCATCTCCACCACCGGCACCGACGGGGTGCCCGGCGGGGTCACCCAGGTCCGGGCGGTCACCGCCGCCCTGGTCGCCGTCGCCAAGGAGCGCGGCATCGCCACCGTGCTGGTCGGCCACGTCACCAAGGACGGCCAGGTCGCCGGCCCTCGGGTGCTGGAGCACCTGGTCGACGTGGTGCTGCACTTCGAGGGCGACAAGCACTCCTCGTTGCGGCTGGTCCGGGGCGTCAAGAACCGCTTCGGCGCGGCCGACGAGGTCGGCTGCTTCGAGATGCACGAGGGCGGCATCAGCAGCCTCGCCGACCCGTCCGGGCTCTTCCTCACCCGCTACTCCGAGCCGGTCCCGGGCACCTGCGTGACGGTGGCGATGGAGGGGCGGCGGGCCCTGGTCACCGAGGTCCAGGCGCTGATCGGCGCGACGGTCGCCGGGTCACCCCGGCGGACGGTCTCCGGCCTGGACGGCGCCCGGCTGGCCATGGTGCTCGCGGTGCTCCAGCGCCGCACCGAGCGGCTAACCCTGCACGACCGGGAGGTCTTCGCGGCCACCGTCGGCGGGATCCGGGTGGTCGAGCCGGCCGCCGACCTGGCCGTCGCCCTGGCGGTGGCCTCCGGCGGGCTGAACCTGGCCATCGCGCCGAACCTGGTGGCGATCGGTGAGGTCGGGTTGACCGGCGAGGTACGCCGCGTCGGGGCGGTGCCCCGCCGGCTGGCCGAGGCGGCCCGGCTCGGTTTCCGGGTGGCGCTCGTGCCGCCTGGCTGCGGGCCCGGCAGCACCGGCGTTTCCCCGGAGAACATGCGGGTGACGGAGGTCACTGACGTCCGCTCCGCGCTCCAGGCTGTCGCCCGCGCATCCGCCGAGTGACCGACGGTGGCCACCACCGGGCGGCCGGCCCGGCAATCCCGGACAAGCCTTGGCAGGCCCGGCAAGCCGGAGGAAACCGACGCTGTGACACATCACAGTAACCACGACAGCACCCACCGCAGGGCAGTCCGTAGACTGTGCGCGTGCCGATCGACCGCGACACCACCAAGCCTGCCGGCGCGACACCCCACGCCCGCACCGGTGCCGTGGGCTCGCCCGCCCGTCCGATCAGCGTGAGCGTCACCGGCGGGACCGGAAGCGCCGGTGACCCGTTGCGGGCCAACCTTGCCCTGATGGCACCCGGCACGGCGCTGCGGGACGGGCTGGAGCGGATCCTGCGCGGCCGGACCGGCGCACTGATCGTGCTCGGCTACGACAAGGTCGTCGAGCAGATCTGCACCGGCGGCTTCCCGCTGGACGTCGAGTTCTCCGCCACCCGGGTCCGTGAGCTGTGCAAGATGGACGGCGCCGTGGTGCTCTCCAGCGACGGCACCCGGATCGTCCGCGCGGCGGTGCACCTGATGCCCGACCCGTCGATCCCCACCGAGGAGTCCGGCACCCGGCACCGCACCGCGGAACGGGTGGCCCGGCAGACCGGCTATCCGGTCATCTCGGTCAGTCAGTCGATGCGGATCATCAGCCTCTACGTCAACGGCCAGCGGCACGTCCTGGACGACTCGGCAGCGATCCTCTCCCGCGCCAACCAGGCCCTGGCCACCCTCGAGCGCTACAAGCTGCGCCTGGACGAGGTTTCCGGCACCCTCTCGGCGCTGGAGATCGAGGACCTGGTCACCGTACGGGACGCGGTGGCCGTGGTGCAGCGGCTGGAGATGGTCCGCCGGATCGCCGACGAGATCGCCGGGTACGTGGTGGAGCTGGGCACCGACGGCCGGCTGCTCGCCCTCCAGCTCGACGAGCTGATGGCCGGCGTCGACGCGGACCGCACCCTGGTCATCCGCGACTACCTCCCCGCCGGCCGCAAGTCGCGCACCCTGGACGAGGCACTGGTCGAGCTGGACCTGCTCGGCGCCACCGAGCTGATCGACCTGGTCGCGGTGGCCAAGGCGATCGGCTACCCGGCCGCCTCCGACGCCCTGGACGCGGCGGTCAGCCCACGCGGCTTCCGGCTTCTGGCCAAGGTGCCGCGCCTGCCCGTCGCGATCGTCGACCGGCTGGTCATGCACTTCGGCAGCCTCCAGCGGCTGCTCGGCGCGACCGTGGAGGACCTCCAGGCCGTCGAGGGCGTCGGCGACGCCCGCGCCCGGGGCGTACGCGAAGGGCTGTCCCGGCTCGCCGAGGCGTCCATCCTGGAGCGGTACGTCTGACCGCTTCCGGTCAGTTGGCGGCGATGGTGAGCTTCACCGGCTCGCTGAGCTTCGTGCCCACCCGGGCGAAGACCTGGTACGCCCCGGGGGGTGGGGTCGGGCCGGCCGCCACGCCACCGGCACACTTGGTGGCGTCCCGGCCGTTCCAGGTGAGCTGGTAGAACCGCTCGAAGCCGGGGGTGAACGACTGCACGTCCGAGCCCCTGCCGGTGCCGCAGGTGTCCGACGACCAGACCGTCTCCGCGCCGGACTTGATGAACAACTCCTGGCGGTCGGCGCCCACGTCGCGGCTGCACGTGCGCTGGGACTTGTTCTTCACCCGCAGTTGCAGGTCGACCAACGCCCCGGGCTGGACGACGGAGGGCCTCGCCACCGGCGTCACGGTGATCTCGGCGTCGGTGCAGGTGCCATCGTCGCTGCCGCTACCGGTGCCGGTGCCCCCGACCGGCGCGACCGGCGGGTTGGCGGGCGCGCCCGAGGCACCCGGACCGCCCGGCGAGACCGGCGCGTCCGGCCCGGCCGACGGGGACGCGGCATCCGGGTTCGGCGCCGCGCCTGTCGCCGACGGCGAGCCAACCGGGGACGACGGCGTGGAATTCGCCCCCGGTGTCTTCGCCGCGTCCTCCGACCCGTTGCACGAGTAGAGCACGACGATGAGGAAGAGGAACGCAGCTCCGAGTACGACGGCACGACGCCGCCAGTACACGGCGGATGGCAGGGGACCGACCGTCAGACGCATGATGCCCCCACCGTAACGGCGCACCCCTTGGGGGACCGTCGCGACGCGCCGGGCCGCAGCGTCCTCACCGGATCGGCATTCCACTCACGACGGACCGGCGCCGGTCACTGGTAGACCTTTCGCTGGTAGACGGCGTGCGCGCCCGCCACCCGGTCGAGGAAGAGCAGTCCCGTGCAGTGGTCGATCTCGTGCTGCAGGGCACGCGCCTCGAAGCCGTCGGTGACCAGCCGAACCGCCTCGCCGGTGCCGGGCAACTCTCCCTCCACGACCAGCCGGCTGGCCCGCTTCACGTCACCGGTCAGGTCCGGCACCGACATGCAGCCCTCCCGGCCCGCCTTCCACCGGGTCGCCTCCACCACCCGCGCGTTGCAGAGCACGAAGGTGCCGTGCACGGTCACCGCCTTCGGATGCCCGGTGACGTCCACCGCGAAGACCTGGACGCCCACCCCGACCTGCGGGGCGGCCAGCCCGACGCAGCCGGGCGACACCCGCATGGTGGCGATCAGGTCCGCGGCGAGCTGGACGGTCTCCTCAACGGTGGGGTCCACCGCGACGCCGGGACGGCTCAGCACCGGGTTCGGCGCGGTGACCACCGGACGCACCACGCCCGGTAGGGCGAGCGCCTCGGGGCACCAGTCGCCGAGGCCGGCGTACTGCTCGCTCACAGCAGATCCGGGTCGGCGGGACGCAGCGTGACCTCGACGCCCAGGTCGGCGGCGGTCACGGCGAGCCGGCGGGCCAGCGCGTCGGCGACACCCGGCGGCAGGTCCACCTCGGCCACCACCACGTAGAGCGACCCGGTGAGCCGGGTGCTCAGGTCCGTGACGTTACCGCCGGCCTCGGCGAGCACCCGGGTCATCGCCGCCACGATGCCCATCCGGTCCGCGCCGTGCACCGCCATCACGTACGGCTCACCGGCCGGCACCGCCTCGCCGTCGGGGCTTACCGCCCGTACGGTGGCCAGCAGGTGGCCGTCGGCGGCCAGCGGAGCCAGGGCGGCCTCCACCTCGGCGGCGGCCGGGCCGACGCATATCAGGGTCATCGCGAAGTGGCCCCGCAGCCGGGTCATGGTGGAGTCGGTGAGGTTCGCGCCGAGCCGGGCGAGCACCTCGGCGACGTCGGCCACGATGCCGGGCCGGTCCCGGCCGATGACAGTGATCGCGAGCTCGTTCATTCGGGCATTCTCCC
>NZ_SMKN01000215.1 GCF_004348675.1 Micromonospora sp. KC606
GTGGTGGGGCCGACGCTGGGGTGGGCCCAGGTGCCGGCGGCGGTGCGGCTGGCCGAGCTGACCGCCGGGCTGGTCGACCCCGACCCGGGGCCGGTCTTCGTCGACGACCACCTGATCACCCTGACCCTGCGCGGGGAGACCGGCGCGCTGGCGGTGCTGACCGCCCGGCGACTGGCGCCGCTGGCGCACCTGCGCGCGGCCCAGCGGGACAGCCTGCTGGTGACCCTGTACGGCTGGTTGCGGCACTGGGGTTCGCGCGCGGAGGTTTCGGCGGAGCTGTTCGTCCACCCGCAGACGGTAAGTTACCGGCTCAAGCGGCTCCGCGACCTGTACGGTGCGGACCTGGACGACCCGGCGGTCCGCTTCGAGTTGCTGCTGGTGCTGGCGAGGCGTCTCGACCGCCCGCCGGTCCAGGGTCCACCGGAGCAGCGACGCGGGTGACGCGCCCGGGGCGTCGTCGCCTCGTCCGGGTCAGGCGCGGCAGAGGATCTCGCCGTGCAGGATCGCCAGCCAGCCGTCGTCGGCGTCGGCCCACCGCAGCCAGCCGTCCGCGATCCGCTCCAGGTCGGCCCGCGTGGCCGCGCCCGTTTCCCGCGCCTGGCGCGCCATGTCGGACTCCCGGATCCGCTGTGCCCACATGCCGGCCCACCACTGCCGGTCCGCCGGTGTCGCGAAGCACCAGGTGCTGGCAGTGGCGGTGATGTCGGTGAATCCGGCGGCGCGGGCCCACGACAGGAGTCGGCGTCCGGCATCGGGCTCGCCGCCGTTGGCCTGGGCCACCCGCCGGTACAGCGTCAACCAGTCGTCGAGGGCCGGCACCGCCGGAAACCAGGTGAAGGCGGAGTAGTCGCTGTCGCGGGCCGCCACCACGCCCCCGGGGCGGCACACCCGCCGCATCTCCCGCAGCGCCCGCACCGGGTCCGCGACGTGTTGCAGAACCTGGTGGGCGTGGACGGCGTCGAACGTGGCGTCGGGCAGGCGCAGGTCGTGGACGTCACCCACGACGAAGTCCACGGTCGTCACCTGTCGGCGTGCCACCTCCTGCCGCGCCAGGTCGAGAACCGCCGCGTCCGGTTCCGCCGCGGTCACCCGACCCGGGGCCACGCGGCCGGCGAGATCGGCGGTCAGCGTGCCGGGGCCGCTGCCGATGTCGAGCAGGGACATTCCGGCGGTGAGGTACGGCAGGAGGTATGCGGCCGAGTTCTCCGCCGTCCGCCAGCGGTGCGAGCGCAGGACGGACTCGTGATGGCCGTGCGTGTACCGGTTCCCAGCGGTCGTCATGCCGGTGACGCTACCGCCCGCTTCTCAACATTCAGGAGTAAAATCCCGATCCTTGAGAAGATGATGGTGGCCGCCTGGGGCGTCGCGGCACCCTGGCCCTACCGCCATGCGCCGGCGGCCGCCGCCCGCGCGGCGTAACGGTCGAAGTCGACCGGCTCGCGGCCGAGCAGCCGACGCACCCCGTCGACGGGCTCGGCGATGTGCCCCGCGCGCATGTTGGCGAACATCGATTCGAGATCCGCCGCGATGTCCGCAGGCACGCCCTCGGCCAGGAGCTCGGACCGGTACGCCTGCGGGGTGAGTTCCTCGTACCGCACCGGCCGGCCGGCAGCCGCCGCGATCGTCGCGACCGCCTCCCCGAAGGTCACCGCCCGAGGCCCGGACAGCTCGTACACCTGCCCGTGGTGGCCGTCGGTCGTCAGCAGTGCCGCGGCGACGTCGGCGATGTCCTGGGCGTCGATGAACGGCTCGGGTACGGCCCCGATCGGCAGAGCCAACCGGCCGGCCCGCACCGCAGTGTGCCAATGATCCTCGTCGAAGTTCTGGCAGAAGTTGTTGGGGCGGATGATCGTCCACTCCACGTCCGATTCGCGCACGGCCTGCTCGGTGGCGGACATGCCCTCGAAGAACCCCGCGGGAATCCGGTCCATCCCGCGCCCGGACAGCGCCACGATCCGCCGGACTCCCGCCGCGCCGGCCCGCTGGACGAAGGGGCGGGCCAGCGTCGGGTCCTCGGGCGCGATGAGATAGAGCGCCGATGCCCCCTCCAGCACGGCCGCCCAGGAGCCCTCGTCGGCCCAGTCGAAACGCACCTCGCCGGTGCGCGACGCGGCCCGCACGGGCCTGCCCGCCATCCGCAGGGTACGCACCAGTCGGCGTCCGGTCTTGCCCGTCGCTCCCAGAACCACAATCGGATCCACATGTGCCGTCATGGCGACCAGTCAACAGGCGGCGGCCCGGGGAGCACATGGCCCGCCGTCCGTCCGTCATGTGTGATCGTCCGGGTCGCTATCGTGAACGGCGTGGACCCGATCGACGACGTGCTCCGGGGCGTCCGCGCGAGCGGCGCCGACTTCGATCGCAAGGAACTGTCGCCGCCGTGGTCGCTGCGGTTCGCCGAGGAGGTGTCCCTGACGCTGTGCGCGCCGCTGCGCGGCGGCGGCTGGCTCACCGCGGGCGACGCTCCGCCACGGCTGCTGCGGGCGGGAGACACCGCGATCGTGCGAGGGCCGGGACCGGTCGTCCTCGCCGACCAGTCCCCGTCGGCCCCGGTCACCGGCCCGGCGGAGCGCACGATCCTGCTGACCGGCACGTACCACGTGCGCTCCGCCGTGGCCCAGCGGTTGCTCGACGTGCTGCCACCCGTGCTGGTGGTACCCGACAGCGACGGCTGCGCGTCGATGCGGGAGTTCCTGGACACGCAGGCCGGCGCGTGCCCGCCGGGGCGGCAGGTCGTCCGGGACCGCCTCGTCGACTGGCTGATGGTGTGCACGCTGCGGGAGTGGTTCGACCAGCCGGAGGCCAGAGTGCCCGGCTGGGTCCGCGGGTTCGACGACGAGGTCGTCGGCCCGGTGCTGCGGGCGATGCACGCCGCACCCGGCAGATCGTGGACGTTGGCCACCCTGGCCCGCGAGGCGCGGGTGTCGCGTACCACGCTGGCCGACCGGTTCGGCCGGCTGGTCGGGGAGCCGCCACTGACCTACCTCACCCAGTGGCGGATGAGCATGGCCGCCGACCTGCTCACCGGGACCGCCACGCCCGTCGGCACGGTCGCCCACGAGGTCGGCTACGCCGACGCGTTCGGCTTCAGCGCCGCCTTCAAGCGGATCCATGGCCTGAGCCCGACCGCCTACCGCAGGACCTGCCGGACGGATGCCACCTGCGCCGGCATCGCCTGCGGGACGTGACCGGTTCCGGGTGGCCGAACCACCCTCCCCGACCCGATGCGCGCGCCACCCCGGTGGCCGCGCGGTCGGGCGTACGCTGACCAGGTGGATCAAGAAGACCGCATCGCTCTGTTTCTCGACTACGAAAACCTGGCCCTCGGGGCGCGCGACCATCACGGCGGAAGGCCCTTCGACTTCCGCCCGATCGCCGACGCCCTCGCCGAGCGCGGACGGGTGGTGGTGCGGCGGGCGTACGCGGACTGGTCGTACTTCGACGAGGACCGCCGGATGCTCACCCGCTCCCATGTCGAGCTGATCGAGATTCCGCAGCGGATGGGGGCCTCCCGCAAGAACGCCGCCGACATCAAGATGGCGGTCGACGCGGTGGAGTTGGCCTTCGAACGCGGCTACATCTCCACCTTCGTCATCTGCACCGGCGACAGCGACTTCACCCCGCTGGTGCACAAGCTCCGCGAACTCAACAAGCGGGTGATCGGGGTCGGCGTGGAGAAGTCCACCTCGGCGCTGCTGCCGCCCGCGTGCGACGAGTTCCTCTACTACGACCGGCTCGAAGGGGTCGACCTTCCGCCGGCTCGTGGCCGGCGGGGCCGGCCGGCCCGGCTGCCGGACTCCGCCGTGCAGCCCGAGCAGGAGTTGGAGCGGGCACCGGCCGCCGAGGAGGAGCGGGTCCGCGACGTGGACGCCCTCGCGGTGGTCGTCGCGCAGACCGTGGCCGGACTGCAGGGCGGCGCGGGCGGCGCGGTCACCGCGTCCCGTCTCAAGGTCACCCTGTTGCGCAAGGACCCGACCTTCAGCGAGTCCGACTACGGGTTCCGCACCTTCGGGGAGCTGCTACGCCACCTCGCCGCGCACAACGTCGTCGAGTTGGCCGAGGGGCCGGCCAAGGGCGACCCCGAGGTGTCGCTGCCCGAGCACGGCGACCGGGAGGTGGCCTTCGGGTTGTTGCGGACCGTGGTGGCGGAGCTGGCCGCGACCGGTGGCCCGGTCGCGCTTTCCGGTCTGAAGAACCAGCTGCGTCGGGCCCGGCCCGACTTCAGCGAGCAGAAGCTCGGATACCGCAGCTTCCTGCAATTCTGCAAGGCCGCGGCCACGGCGGGGGTGGTCGACCTGGCCTGGAACGCCGACGCCGACGACTACCTGCTCACTCCGCACTGAGTGCACGCGTCGGGGCCGAATCGGGGCCCGCGTGCCTTCGTCGCTGCCGCAGCCGGCTCACGCGCTCACCCGAACGTCCCTGGCGCGTTGGGCGGTCCGGCGGGTCCTGCTCTTCTGCCGCCGGATGACGTGTTCGGCCACGGCAAGGTTGATCAGCCAGCCGGCGAGCATCAGCAGGGCGCGGCTGAGCTCGCCGGTCTCGCCGAACGCCAGGATCCACGGCGCGAGCGTCAGTGCCTGGGTGCCGGCGCCCAGGCCGATCGCGTAGCCGCGGATCATCCAGGCACGGTGCCTGGCGATGTCCCGGCGCCGCACCGCGGCGAAGCCGAGGGCGATGGACCCGGTCATGGCGGACCCGAACATCAGCCGGAATCCGGTCAGGAGCGGGCCGTCGCCCGGCGGCTGCGGATAGGACACGGTCATCCAGAGACCCGACAGCGCCGCGGCGATTCCGCACGGGATCAGCGCCAGCCCGGCGGCGCGGTGCCAGCCGGGCCGCCGGCGACGTAGGCCGGGCGCGAACTGGAAGGCCCCCAGCAGGCAGTAGACGCTGGCGGCCACGATGTGCACCACCGCGGGCTCGGGCGTGGCGAAGAACCGGGCGTTCTCCGGCTCGACCGGCGCGCTGCCGGCCAGCTCGGTCAGCCGGACGGTCCCGGCAACGACCGGAACGATACTGAGCGTCAGCAGCGCGGCGGGCGCGAGCCATTCTCGTCGTGTAGAGGAGGTCACGGTGGGGCCCTTCTTCCTCTGAAGCCGCAGGGCCGGCACGTCGACAGCCCGCAGCCTGGTGTACGCCGTATACCAGGCGGTCAGGGTAAGGTGTACGGCGTACACGGGTCAAGCGCGGTCCGGCCGGCGGCCGATTGTCGGGAGGTGGCGAGATGACTCAGCCGATGGACGCCCCCCGTCGGTCACCGCTGAACCGGGGCCGGGTGCTGCGCGCCGCTGTGGCGCTCGCCGATCACTGCGGCATCGACGCGTTGAGCATGCGCAGGCTCGCTGACGAGCTGGGCGTGGTGCCGATGGCGCTCTACAAGCACGTGGCCAACAAGGAGCAGTTGCTCGACGGCATGGTCGACGTCGTCGCCGGCGAGATCGACCCGCCGGTCACCGGCGCCGACTGGCAGGCCGCGGTCCGGCAGCGGATCCTCTCGGCGCGCCGGGTGCTCCTGCGTCACCCGTGGGCCTCGCGGGTCATCGAGTCACGGGCCAGCCCGACGCCAGTCGTTCTCGACTACATGAACTCGCTCGCCGGAATGTTCCGCGCTGGTGGGCTCTCCGTCGATCTCGTGCACCACGCGATGCACGCGCTGGGGAGCCGGATGTGGGGATTCACCCAGGAACTGTTCTCCGCCGCGCCGGCCCCCGACCCGCAGGCGCGGGCGGTCATGCTGCGTGAGCTGGCCGGCAGGTATCCCTACATCGCCGAAATCGCCGCGGCTGCCACCCACGACGAGGGATCGCTCGTCGGCCAAGGCTGCGACGACCAGTTCGAGTTCGAGTTCGCGCTCGATCTCCTCCTGGACGGACTGGCGCGACTGCACCAGCACGGATGGACACCCAGCCGCCCGAAATAGCAGGGCCCCCCACGACCGTGTTACTGAGGATGGCGACTGGCCATTGTCACCCGGTCTGGTCGCCGCCGGAGGCGGTGTGGATCGGCGGCAGGCCGGCGGTCAGATGCGCGTTGACGGTGTTGGGTGCCTTCTTGGCCACGGTCAGCAGCCAGACCCGGTAGTCGCGGACGGCGAAGTCGCGGGCCCAGGCGTTGGCGAGCGGGTCGGCGCCGGTGGGGTCGCCGACGGCCTGGCCGTCGGCGAGGTCGGCGTCGGCCAGCCAGCGTAGGTACCCGGCTACCCGGGAGGCGTAGGCGCGGCGGGTGTGCTCGGACATGCCGGCACGGTCCAGGGCGGCCCGGTAGTCGGCGTAGGCGGCGGTGTACTGGGCGGGCACGCCGGGGCTGGTCGCGCCGGCTTCCTCTACGTCTCCGACCGGCTTATCGACCAACTGGATCCGCCGTTCCTCGACCTGCATGCCGCGACGTGGACCGACGACGACCGGTACGAGATCCGCCCGGACGCCCGCCGCTTCGAAAACTGGGAAACCAACTACGCCACCAAAATAGCGGGCTGCGGCGGTGAGGGCGTCTACTGCCTGACCGGGCGACTGTCGGCGGCGAGGCCGTCGGCAATCAGGCGCTGTGCCAGGTGGCTGAGCAGGCGAGTTTCGTGACGGATCAGGCTCGTGCGCCGTTACAAGGTCCTCGGTTGCGACCGGAGTAACGCTTCTGGCTCGTGCTGGGTTGCTGACCTCACCGCTTCTCGGCCGGCTCAGTGAGTTCATCAGCGGGGGGGTGTGGCCGGCAGGTCGTAGCGGGTGTACGACGCGGCTGTCGCGCCATGGGGGCCGAGCCTGCGCAGCACAGCGGTGGCGATGTCGGTCAGTTGGTGTACCTGTTCGGCGGTCAGGGCGTCGATGACGTGGTGGCGGACGGTCGCGGCGTGTCCCGGAGCGCTGTCATGGACCTTCTGTAGGCCGGCGGCCGTGAGCCGAATGTTGGTGGCGCGGGCGTCTTCGGGGCAGGGGAACCGCTCCACCAGGTTGAGATCTTGCAGTCGTTGGGCCACGTGGGAGAGGCGCGGCAGTGTCGCGTGAGTCTGTGCTGCCAGCGCAGTCATCCGCATGGTGTGCTGCGGCGCCTCAGACAGCGTCGAGAGCACTATGTACTGGAAGTGCGTCAGCCCGGCGTCGCTGCGCAGCTGCGAGTCGAGCACTCCGGGTAGGAGTTCCAGTACCGTGGCGAGCCGTACCCACGCTGCCAGCTCCTGTTGACTCAGCGACTTCCCATCCATGGCACCATCATCCGGCAAAATTGTTGCACCTACAACTGATCTCCTGTATGGTCTTAGTTGTAGGTACAACCAATCTTCAGTGAACGTCTGTGAGGAGATCGCCGTGGCACACGTCAGCATCATCGGGACCGGCAACATGGGGCGCGCCATCGCCGGCATCGTTACCGCTGGGGGCAACACCGTTGAGGAGTTCGGCGACTCGGACGCCGGCAAGCCGGTCACCGGCGACATCGTGGTCCTGGCCGTGCCGTACGCGGCTGTAGCCGACATCGTGGCCCAGCGTGCGGATCAGCTCGCGGGCAAGATCGTCGTGGACATTTCCAACCCTCTCAACTTCGAGACGTTCGACTCGCTGACCGTCGCCGCCGACGGTTCCGCCGCTGCGGAGCTCGCCGTCGCCCTGCCACAATCACGCGTGCTCAAGGCGTTCAACACGACCTTCGCCGCCACCCTCGCCGCCGGTACCGTGGGCCCGCTGCCGACCACGGTGCTGATCGCCGGTGATGACGCCGACGCCAAGGCGCAGCTGGCCGACGTGGTCACCGCCGGCGGTCTGCGCGCCATCGACGCCGGAGGACTGCGCCGGGCACGCGAGCTCGAAGCGATCGGCTTCCTGCAGCTGACCCTCGCCGTCGGTGAGAAGGTCTCCTGGACGGGCGGGTTCGGCGTCGTCGCCTGAGCCGCCTGACCGAGCCATCTACGCGCCACTACCGCCTACTACATCAGCAGCGGCGCAGCAACGACCTACCGAGACGGCGACGGGCCGCTACGGGGCCCGACGGCGTAGCCGGCCGGGTGACTCACCGAGACAACCGAGGCTATCGACCCGCTGCATGGGTAGGCACTGTCGGCATGGATGACGGCCTTGGCGGGCCCGGGCCGATTTCGAAACCGCCGCGCTGGTCGGGGCCGCGTCGGTGCAGGTCGCGGGGCTAACGACGGGGGCGTTGCGGACGGTCGACGGACTCGGCCGCCGCGGACCCGCCAGCGGTTGCTCGCCGACGCCCGGACGACGAACCCCCGTGGAACCCCTCACGGAAGGGGCACGACAAGTCGAGAGTCAGAAGGTCGTGCGCGCGGGCGTTTTGTGGGCGTGAACGTTCGCCTGTCGGGCGCGCGAGGACCTCCCTGAGCAGGTTGCTGTCTGGCAGCTTGAACCTGCTCGGGAGGTCCTCACCCGTTCGAGATCCCCAACATCCGTTACCGGCGCTCCGCCCGGTCACTTGGTCAGGTACGCGTAGCGCCCTAGCTTGAACGGTCCGCACGCTGCTGCGGGCGCCCTGACAGCCCTCGTCGCCGAAGGTCATCACGCTGCCGTTGGTCAGAGCGTCGATGAGGCCGTGGGTACGGGCGATAGTTGAATTGTGGACACTGGCGGGCAGGGCCGGTGAGGCTCAGACGAGCCGGCCGGGAGCATCGGCGATGACCTGCAGTTACCCGGTGCCGCTTGTGCTTTCGGGTAGTAGGGATTCTCAGCGCCCGCTACTGTAGCAGAAGTTCAGTAGTGCCACTTCTGGTAGTTGCCACTGTTGTTCGGCTGCAGGTAAACCGAGCCTGCCCCGTTGCTGTCGAGGCTGTGATACTGCCAACCCGAGACCAGTGCGTGTTCGATACGACCATCGGACCCCTGCCGCCACTTCTGGTAGGTGCCGCCATTGCAGCTGAGTGTGTAGACGCTGTCGTTGCTATCGTTGCCGTCGAGGCATTCCTGGCTCCACAAGTTGACAATCGTTTTCCACGTTGTGTCACAACATATGGGGTTAGTGTGCCAAGTCCAGGTCTGGGTGGACCCGTAGTGGCAGGGGGCCGTGAAGACGTGCCCCACAGTGCCGCCGTACGCGTTCTCCAGGCATCGGTTCGTGGCCTTGTTCCTGATGTAGCCCGTAGCCTGGGCTCCGACGTTCGCTGGCTCCATGGTGAAGCCGGACTCGGCCAATGTTGCCTGGGAGGTCGATGCCACGGTGATCGGCGCGTCGGCTGCGGCACTTGCTGGCGTGGGCGCCAGACCGGTACCGACGGCTGCGATGGCCATGACAGCCATGCTCATCAGCGCGGTGCGGATTTGATTTTGAATTCTCACGTGAACCTTCCGTTAGGCCGTTACGAGGAGCCCCAGCTGATGGGGCTCTTTCACTTCGTTTTCACCGCGCTTTCGCGGTGAGGACCATTTCTCCCGCGCCGAGCTGAGACAGCTCGTTTTCCAGGGGTTACTGTTCGTGGACGATCGCGAGGAGTTGCGGCGGTTCGTGGGGCGATCTGCGCTAGGAACGGCTGCTCGGGACACACATTCTGGACACGCCACCACCCGACGTCGCCGCGCGGACAACTCAACCCCGCCTAACTTCGAAAACCCGGCATAGGCGTCCTTTCTCTTCGGAACTCGATGCCGCTCACTGTCGCAGGAACAGATCGCATGCTGCGAGGGTTGTAAGTCCTGGCTTAACCGTGCCGCTCAGCGCCTCGTGCGACCGCTAGGCGGCATGCCCGACTGCGATGCCGACGCGCACCTGGGGGATGCGATGCGCAGGATTCACTTCACTGCCGCCGACCTGGCGCGGGTGCGGGTGGCACCAACGCTGGCCCCCATGGCCGAGACCTTGTTCAGCCTTTCGAAGCTGCGCGGGCGGGTGGGGGAG
>NZ_SMKN01000216.1 GCF_004348675.1 Micromonospora sp. KC606
CCCCGCCGAGCGACTTGGAGAGGGTGGCGGTGACCACCACGTCGGGCTCGCCGGCGAGGCCCGCCGCGGCCACCCCGCCCGCGCCGCCCGGCCCGGTGACCCCGAGCGCGTGCGCGTCGTCGACCAGCAGCAGCGCGCCGTGCCGGCGGGCGACGGCGTGCAGCGCCGCCAGTGGGGCGAGGTCACCGTCGACGGAGAAGACCGACTCGGTCACCACCACGGCGGGGCGGCCGGGCGCGGCGGCGAGCGCGGCGGCCACCGCGTCGACGTCGGCGTGTGCGGTGACCACGGTCTCGGCGCCGGAGATCCGGCAGCCGTCGATCAGCGAGGCGTGGTTGTGGGCGTCGGAGACCAGCAGCGTACGCGGCTGCGTCAGGCCCCGGACGGCGGCGACGTTGGCCAGGTAGCCGGAGGAGAAGACCAGCGCGCGGTCGACGCCGAGCCAGCCGGCGAGGGCGTCCTCCAGGGCGTGGTGGGCGTCGGTGGAGCCGCGGACCAGCCGCGACCCGGTGGCTCCCAGCCCGTACGCCGACAAGGCCCGTGCGGCGGCGGCGGTGACCTCGGGGTGGGTGGCCAGGCCGAGGTAGTCGTTGCCGGCGAGGTCGACCACGGCGTCGCCGGCGGCCCGGGGTCGCAGCACCCGGGTCAGCCCCGCTCGGGCGCGCAGGTCGGCACGGCGGTCAAGCGCCGCCAGCCAGTCCGCCACCGTCTCCGCCCCCTCTCCCGCACGGCCTCGTCGGGTGCGCGTCGGGCATCCACCCGGCGCGCCCGCGGGGCGAAGTTACCACCCGGCGCGGTCGCGCCCGGCGTGGCGTGGGCCGCCGCACCGCGCCGGGTCGCTGGTCACCGGGTCGACGGGCGGGGCGTACCGAATTCGGTCGGGCGTCATCACCGCGCCGGTTCGGCCGTTTCACCGGCCCGGGGTGGCCTTGTAGGGTACGAGCCATGCCAGAGATCCTCGACCAGGCCCGGGCCCAGGTGCTGGGTGACGGTGTCGGCCTCGACGAGGCCGGTGTCCTCGCCGTGCTCAACCTGCCCGACGAGCACCTTCCCGCCGCCCTCCAGCTCGCCCACGAGGTGCGGATGCGCTGGTGTGGCCCGGAGGTCGAGGTCGAGGGCATCGTGTCGCTGAAGACCGGCGGTTGTCCGGAGGACTGCCACTTCTGCTCGCAGTCGGGGTTGTTCACCTCGCCGGTGCGCTCGGTGTGGTTGGACATCCCCTCGCTGGTCGAGGCGGCGAAGCAGACCGCGAAGACGGGGGCGACCGAGTTCTGCATCGTGGCCGCCGTGCGGGGCCCGGACGCCCGGCTGATGAAGCAGATGCGCGAGGGTGTGGCGGCGATCAGGGCCGAGGTCGACATCCAGGTCGCCGCGTCGCTGGGAATGCTCACCCAGGAGCAGGTCGACGAGCTGGTGGAGATGGGCGTACACCGCTACAACCACAACCTGGAGACCTGCCGCTCCTACTTCCCGAACGTGGTCACCACGCACTCGTGGGAGGAGCGTTGGGAGACGCTGCGGATGGTCCGCGAGTCCGGCATGGAGGTCTGCTGCGGCGGCATCCTCGGTCTGGGCGAGACGGTGGAGCAGCGCGCCGAGTTCGCCGCGCAGCTGGCCGAGCTGGACCCGCACGAGGTGCCGCTGAACTTCCTCAACCCGCGTCCGGGCACTCCGCTCGGTGACCGTCCGGTGGTGGAGGGCAAGGACGCACTGCGCGCCATCGCCGCGTTCCGGCTGGCCATGCCGCGCACCATCCTGCGGTACGCGGGCGGCAGAGAGATCACCCTCGGTGACCTGGGCACCCGCGAGGGTCTGTTGGGCGGCATCAACGCCGTTATCGTCGGCAACTACCTGACCACCCTGGGCCGGCCGGCGACCGACGACCTGAAGCTGCTCGACGACCTCAAGATGCCGGTCAAGGCGCTCTCCGCCACCCTGTGAGGCCGACGGTGACCGAGCTTGTCGAGCCCGTGGCGCCGGCGGACCGGGCCGGCGCCAACGCGCCGCGCTGGTGCGACCGGTGCGGGGATGAGGCGGCCACCGGTGCGCACTCCGCGTGCGTGGCGGCCCGCGTCCTGGAGCCGCCGCGCTACTGCGCCCGTTGCCGACGCCGGATGAAGGTGCAGGTGCTGCCGGTCGGCTGGTCGGCGGTCTGCGTCGAGCACGGCGAGATCCGGGGCTGAGCCGGTGCTACGGGGCCGGTCGGTGACGTTGCGTCCGGCGACGGACGCCGACGTGCCCGCCCTGGCTGCCATCCGGGCCAGCCCGGAGGTGCGCCGATGGTGGCGCGGCGGCGACGACCTGGCCGCCGCGGTCCGCGCCGATCTGGCCGCCGAGGACCTGACCGTGTACGCGATCGAGCACGACGGCCGGGTGGTCGGCGCGATCCAGTGGTACGCCGAGCCCGACCCGGAGTACCGGCACGCCGGGATGGATCTCTTCCTCGACCCCGAGGCGCGCGGGGCGGGGCTGGGTGGGGACGCGATCCGCACCCTGGCCCGGCACCTGATCGACGCGCACGGCTTCCACCGGCTCGTCATCGATCCGGCGGCGGCGAACACGGCGGCGATCCGGGCGTACGCCAAGGTCGGCTTCCGCCCGGTGGGCGTGCTGCGCCGCTACGAACGCGCCGAGGACGGCACCTGGCAGGACGGCCTGCTGATGGACCTGCTCGCCGAGGACCTGAGCGACTGATTTGAGCTGACCGGCCGGTGTGGCAGCGCCACCCGCGGTAGTCGATGCCCACCTCCGGCAGCCAGCGCTCGATCTCCTCCCGGCGGACGTCGGGATTGGCCCGGCTGGCCGGGTACCGCCGGACGTCGGGTCGCTGGCGGTCGGTCTGCCGCGGCGTCCTGCTCACCGGCACCGGCCGGCTGACCCGTGACCAGCAGGTGTGGGTCGCCGTGCCGGCCGCCGGCCCGCGGGCGGTGCTGGCCGGGTCGACAGCCGCCGCCGAGGCCGGCGTACGGGGACTGCGGCGCGAGCCTCTGCACGTGCTCGTGCCGGCGGATCGCAGGACGGTGCGGTGTGCTGCGCCGCCTCCCGCTCGACATGGCCGCGGTCGTGGTACACCGCACGCCCGTGCTGCGTCGGATGCTGATCCGGCAGACCGTGGCCGACGTCGCCGGTGGTGCGTCGTCCTCCGCTTCCCCGCCTGGCTGATCCGCGCCCGCCCCCACGAGGTGGCGGAAACCCTCCACCGCGCCCTCACCGCCGCAGGCTGGCGTCCGAAAAAGTGAATCTTGGACAGTTACCGTTCGACGCGAACCGTAACTGTCCAAGATCTTTGTCGTCGGGTCAGGCCACGGTGCAGGCGGCGCCGTTGAGGGTGAAGATGGTCGGCTTCGGGTTGGCGCCGGTGTGGGTGCCGTTGAAGCCGAAGCTGGTGGACGCGCCCGGCGCGAGCGTTCCGTTGTAGGACAGGTTGGTGGCGGTGACCGCCGCGCCGGCCTGGGCGTACGTCGCCGACCAGCCCTGGCCGACCTGCTGCCCGGCATGGGGGAAGGTGAAGGCGAGCCGCCAGCCGTTGATCGCGGTGGCGCCGGTGTTGGTGACGGTGATGTTCGCGGTGAAGCCGGTGCTCCAGCCGCTGGTCGTGTACGCCACCCTGCAGGCACCTCCGGTCGACGGTTCCCCGGTGGTGACGGTGACCGGGGCGGAGGCCGCGGAGACGTTGCCGGCCGCGTCCACCGCGACGACGTAGAAGGTGTAGGTGGTCGCGGCGGACAGGCCGCCGATCGCGAGCGTCGTGCCGGTGGGCGAGCCGACCAGCACGTCGGTCGCGCCGGCCTCCCGGTAGACGCGGTAGCCGGTGACGCGGACGTTGTCGCTGGCGGCGGGCCAGCTCAGGGTGAGCCCGGTCGCGGTGACCGCCGAGGCGGTCGGGGTGCCCGGCGCGGTCGGTGCGATGGTGTCGGGGGTGGCCGGTCCGGGCTCCTCGCCCCACACCCGCACCCCGCCGGAGTAGAGCGGGACTTTCCGGTTCGGTCCGGCGGCGGCCTGGTACGACGGGTCGTTGGTCGGGTCCCAGGTGCCGCCCTCCGGCACACCGATCTTGAACTGGACCTCCATCCGGTGCGGCGACTGCCCGGTGGGGGCGATGGTGTGCCCGGTGCAGTCGACCTCGACGTACCAGAGGTCGTCGCTGTGTTGCCGGGCGGTCGACGGCGACGGGCAGCCCTGGGTGTAGCCGGGGGTCACCTGGACGGGCCCGGTGCCGTCGGGGCGGAAGTAGTACCGGAACCGGGCGGTGGTCAGCGCGCGGGCCGGGAACGCGGACCTGTTGTAGACGATCGCCTTGAGCCCGGTGGCCCGGGGCTCGGCCTGCGTCACCGTGGTCTCGACGGTCAGCTCGTCGATGTCCGGCGTCTCCGGGGTGGGGAATCCGGCGAGCGGGTTGCCGCCGTACTGGCTGGTGAGCCGCGCGAGGGCGGAGGTGAAGCCGGCGTTGTAGTCGGTGGCGACCTCGTTCATCACGTAGTCGTCGCGGTTGTCGGTGTACGCGTCGTCCGGCGACGACGGGCCGCCGACGAGCGCGCCGTAGAGCACGTGCCGGGTCTCGGCCGGCACCTTGCTGCTGTCCCACCAGGAGCCGTGCGCGGTGCGGTGGTGCGGGTTCTTCGGCGGGTTGGCCCCGAAACCGACGACATAGCTGGATTTGCGCGGGTTGTCGCCGAGGGCGTAGTTGATCTGCCGGACGGCGAAGTCGTGGTACCGCGCCTTACGGGTGGCGTCCGTTGTCCGGTCGCTGTAGACCAGCGCGGCGAAGGCGGTGTTCGCGGCGTACCGCAGCGCGCCCCAGGTGTCGAGCACGGCCATGCCGCCGGGCGAGTAGCGGACCTTCTCCCCGTTGACGCCGACCGTCCAGTAGTCCAGCCACCGGTTGGCGTCATCGACGTACTTCTGCTTGCCGGTCAGGTTGGCCAGCAGCACGTACGCCCCGAACTGCTTGTTGTCCCAGGCGATCGTCCACTTGTAGGAGCGGGTGGCGCTCTGGTTCTCGGTGTTGAGCCGGTCGTACTCGCTCTCCGCCTTGGCCAGGTGGGCGGCGTCGCCGGTGGCCCGGTGCAACCAGATCGCGCCCCAGACCAGTTCGTCCTGCCAGCCGCTCCACGACCGGTAGAAGTTGGTCGCGTCGGTGATGCACTCGTGGTAGTTCTTGCGCACCGTGTCGGCGAAGGTGTAGAGCTGCCGGGCGTGGGTCAGCAGTTTGTCGGCGTAGGCGGCGTCGGTGGGCCGGAAGACCATCGACGAGGCGGCCATCGCCGCCGCCGTCTCCCCCGCCAGGTCCGCGCCGCCGCAGCTCGCATCGATCTTGTACGCGGGCCGCGCCATCGGCATCACCTCGGCCGGGCCCCACCACTTGTGGTCGTCGTCGCCCTTGCCGACCTGTCCGTAGAGGACGTTCGGCGCGGGGTGTGCCCTGATGAAGTAGTCGTTGACGAAGCGCAGGTTGTTGAGCAGGTGTGGCAGTTGGCCGGCGGCGACATAGCCGTCGCGGTACTCGACCGCGCCCCAGGCGAGCATGGTGGCGCTGAACGCCATCGGGAAGCCGAACTTGACGTGGTCGCCGGCGTCGTACCAACCGCCGGAGAGGTCAAGGCCGACGTCGGCGCCGTCGGTGAGCGCGGAGTCGCCGCGCCAGGAGACCCGGTTCCAGGCCGGCTTCTTGCCGGACTGCTGCGCCTCGTAGAAGAACATCGACTTCTGTAGCGCCTCCGCGTAGTTGAAGGCGGGGGCGGCGACCGCGCGGTCCGTGGCGGGGCGGCCGGCGGCCGGGCTGGCAGCCGCCGGGACGGCAACGCTGGCGGCGAGGGCCAGGGAGCCGGTGAACGCGACCCCGGCGGCGAGGACACGGTGCAGCCAGGGTCTGCCAGGCAGCGGCGGCCGGATCGGGTGGCGCATGGCGAACTCCTGTCGCGGGCGGCTCCGGCGGCGGCCCGACGGGACGGGTCGGGTGGCGCCGCCGCCGGAGACTGGGATGGCAGGGTGGGGCCCAGGGGTCGGGAGCGCTCCCATGGATGTTCGACAATGTAATCCGGCCATGGCCGCTTTGTGAAGGCCGTCACCTCACGGTGCAGCGTCAGGCTTTCCATCCACGTCACACCGACACGCCGCCCGGAAGGCACAACCAACCGGTTTCCCGATTCCTGCGCAGCACGTCGGCCCAGCTCCGGACGAACGCCCGATATGGAACAGCCATGATGTGAGGACACCATGAGCCGCCCTCTTCACCAAGCCCGGAGGAATCTCATGCTCCAGCGTCGGCACGTGCCGCGCATGGCCCTCACCGCGACCGCTGCCACGGCCCTCCTCGCCTTCGCCACCCCGGCGTGGGCGTCGAGCGTCATCCCGCTGCACCCGGCCCACAAGGGGTCGACCGCGCAGAAGCAGGGGTGCGGCGACGACAAGTTCGAGAAGCTTCCCGCCGACCATGACGGCTGGCACTTCGTCCTGCCGGGCGGCAAGAAGGCCGCCGGCGACTTCGAGAGCCTGACCCTCACCTTCGCCAACGGCGCCCAGACGGTCACGGTGAAGGTGCCGGACGACTCGGACGCCTACCCGGACTTCCTCTCCGCCGCCGGCAACGGCCAGGTCAAGCACGCCTACGTCTTCACGCCGGCGGGCTGGACGCTGGTGGACGGCACCGCGACGATCAGCGGCAAGGACGACAGGTTCAACCTGAGCCACACCTGCGCGGGCACCGTCCCCACAACCTCCCCGAGCCCGTCGCCGTCGACCACCGGGTCGCCGACGCCGTCGGCCTCCCCCTCCGAGTCGACCTCCCCGTCGACCTCGGCGTCCCCGTCGGAGTCGACCTCCCCGAGCGAGTCGCCCTCCCCGAGCGGGTCGCCCTCGGCCTCGCAGAGCACCGGCGGTGGCGGTGGCGGGCAGGACGACGGCGAGCTGCCGCTCACCGGCGTGGCGGCGACGAGCGTCGCGCTGTTCGGCCTCGCGCTGATCGGCGGCGGTGTCGCCCTGACCGTGCTGCGGCGTCGCCGGGACCGGATCACCTTCACCAGCTGACGCTCCCGTAGCGGAGCACACCGGCCGCCGGGCGACACGTCCGGCGGCCGGTCGCGTCCGTGCCGGCCTCCGCCGGGTGGGCCCTGCCCACCCGGCGGGCAGCACCGTCGGCCCGCGTTCGTCGCGCACCGGCGACCTGGCGCGGGCCTTCTCCGCCACACGCCGGCGCAGCCGCAGAATCTTGGCGACTTGCCGTTCGGCGGCTGTCCACGTACGCCTGACGACCGCCAGCTCCGGCACCGCGCCCGGCCGCTGGGCTCAGCCAAAGGAAACGAGACCGTCGTGCTCGTCGAGACCGCCGTCGGCGCCCACGCGATCTCCCAGCGGTTGCCCTCGGGATCGGAGACGTCCCCGGAGCGGCCGCCCCGAGACGTACGACACCTCCCGCGGGACGCGCAAGCTGGCCACCAGCGCCCACCAGTTCCGGTCTTGCCTCTCCGGGCACCGGCCAACCGGCTACTTCTCCGGCTGACCGGCCCACGCCCCCGCACCGACCCCCGCCAGCGCCGTTGTGCCCCGGCGCAGCACGCGCGTTGACACGGGCAGGGCCCCCGAACCGGGGGCCCTGCCGTCGTACCGTCCTCCGCACCGGAGGTCGGCCGGTGGCACCGGGTAATCCATCACCCGGCGCCGGTGTGGTCGCGTACCGTCGTCGCCCCCGTCCCGTCGCACCGACGGGACGCGTCCGGTCGTGACCGTCGTCCTCAGTCCGCCCGGTCCGTCCGGGCGGGAACCGCGACCGGCGGCGCGACCGCCTGGTCCGCCGCGACCCGGGGGGCCAGCGGCACCGTCACCGTCAACAGGGAGCCGTCGCGCTCGACCGGGGCCGGGCGGCCCAGCCGGCGTACGGCCCGCAGCATCGCGGCGTTCTCCGTCTGCACGTGCAGCAGCACGACTGCGTACCCGGCGCGCTCGGCGTGTCCGAGCAGGCGGCGCAGCAGGGCCGTGCCGAGGCCGCGCCGCTGCCAGTCGTCCCGCACCAGCAGGGCCACCTCGGCCTCGTCGCCCTCGCCGAGCAGGTTGGCCATGGCGACGATCGACTCCGCCGCCCCGCCGGAGCCGATCGTCGCCAGCAGGGTGGTCCCCCGCGCCGGGTCCAGCAGCCGGCGCAACCGGCCCGGCGACGGCATCGTCGCGCCGCTGAGGTAGCGCCGCTGCCGGGTCCGCGCCGAGGACGCCTCGTGCAGCTCGACCACGCCCGCCAGGTCGTCCGGGCCCGCCGGCCGGACAACCACCTCGGCGGAGTCGGGCAGCACCAGGGTCACCCGGTCGGCGTCCCGGCGGACGACCGTCGCCGCCAGCTCGACCAGCGCCTGTGCCCGCGCGTACTCGGCAGGAGTGAAGCTCGGCTCCCGCCGGCGTAGCTCGTACGAGCCGCCGGTCGGGTCGGCGAGCAGCATGCTCGACGCGCCGACTCCGCCGTGCGGGTGGGCCGACGCCGGCCGCCAGGTCACCTCGTCCGCGCCGATCAGCATCCGCAGCGCCTCACCGGTGGTTTCCGGATCCCGCGCCAGCCGGGCCGCCAACCCGAGCACCCGGGTCGGCTGGTCCACCAGGCCACGCGCCTCGCTGCGCGCCACCCAGCAGTCCCGCCCCCGGCCCCGCTCCACGGCGGCGAGCAGGTCCGCCTCGCCGAGCGTGTCCGGCGCGTCGACGAGGAAGTCGTCGACCGCCCCAGCCTCCGTGGTGTGCACCTGCACGGTGAGGATGTTGACCCCCCGCAACGCGAGGCTGGCCGTGAGCACCGACAGGTAGCCGGGCCGGTCGTTCACCGTCGCTCGGATCCGCCACAACGCCATGTCCACTCCCTTCCCCACCACGACACTGCCGGGCCGCTGTTGCCGGGGCGTTGCCCGGCGGTGACACCGCGGGAACTGTCTCCCCAGCTCAGGTGAGGTTGGTCACTGGCGGCGGGCCGACCAGGTCCAGCCGGTCGCCGAGGATCACCGCGCTGGCCCGGACAAGTTGGGCCAGTCGGTCCACCTCGGTGGCGTGGAACCCGGCGGCGGTGAGCGGCTCGGTGCGGTCCCGCGCGACGACCAGCACCAGCCCGGCCCGGCCGAACGGGGCGGCCGCGAAGTGGTTGCCGTCGGCACCGGTAAGCGCCCGGGCGCGCAGCGGGGTGATCTCGGGCAGCCGCGGCGGCTGGGGCGCCCGCCAGCTGGCCTGCCCCACGGACGCCGCCGTGCCGCCGGCACGCGACGCCCAGTCCATCGGGACCACCGCGGCCACCGCCCAGTCGGCGGCGAGCAGCCCGGGCACCGCGTCGACCAGGGTGGCCACCCCGTCGGCGGGGTTCGCGGCGATCTGGGCGAGCAGCTCGGCGTCCTGACCGGTGGTGGTGGGGGCGCCGATGGCCCGCCACACACCGTCGACGCGCACCCCGGGGATGGCCGCCAGGCCGGCCAGCAGCCGTTCCACCCGGGCGGCGCCCGGCCACACCACGGTGAAGTCGTCCACGGCCCGTCCGCCGAGCCGTTCCAGGACCACGACCTGGACGATGTCGGCGCCGGACACGCCGAGCGTGCGGGCCACCTGGCCGAGGGTGCCGGGTCGGTCCGGCAGGGTCACCCGAACTCTCAGCAACATGTCAGTCCCTCCGCTCGGCGGGCCAGCCGTGGCGGCCGGCAGGCTGGGCACCAGCCTGCCGGTTGACCATTTCGCCCCTGTTTCCCGGCCATGTCCCGGGCGGAAATCCCGCCTTGACACGGCGGTGGAGCTGCCATCAACTAACCGGATGACCGATCCGGCCGCCGACACCCGGCCGGGGAGTGCCCCGGCCGCTCCCCCCGACCCC
>NZ_SMKN01000217.1 GCF_004348675.1 Micromonospora sp. KC606
GACCCGGCGTGGCGGGCCGACCCGCCGTACGCCACCCGGCAGGCGTACCTCGCCGAGGTGGGCGGCCGGATCGTGCACGTCTCGGTCACCGCCCGGGATGTCCGCTCCTGGGTCGACCGGCTCGGCGAGCCGGCCGACTGGGCGTTCGGCCTGCCGGTCGCCGCCCCCGCCCGGCTGCTCTGGGCCGAGGACGACTGGCGGCCCCGGATCGACCTGCCGGTGCTCTGCCAGCCGGCCGACCAGCCCCGGCTGGAGGAACTGGTCGCGACCCTCGGCAAGGTGGCCTCCGCCCGGGCCGCCGCGGACCCGCTCGGCGTCCGGCTGGCCGCCGCCGACCTGGCCCGGCTCTGCCCCTCGGTGCTGCGGCTGGCCAACCCGAGCATCCGGGTGGTCTCCCGCCGGGCCGCCTTCGCCGCCGCCCTAACGCTGCCGGTCGCCCCGCCCGGCTACCGCGACGACATGCTGCGCTGTCTCGGGCTGCGCCCCGGCGCCACCGGCCAGCTCGCCACCGCCGCCGCCCGCCTGGTCGCGGGGGTCGTCCCGCTGGTCCGCCCGTACGCCGACCGGATCGCCGAGGTCGCCGGCGGGGACCTGGCCGCCGCGCTCGCCGACGGACGGCTGGACCGCTACGTCGCCCAGCTCGGTCGTGCGGCCCGCCGTGGCGGGGACGGGCCGCAGGTGCCCGTACCCCGTGCGGGAGAATGGCTGACTGTGCCCGCACCCGAGTCTCCCGTGACCGGCGGCCCTCCCGCCGGCGCGGCCCGCCCCTCCCGCCTCGACCCGGCCGTCGCCGCCCGGCTGCGGCGCACCCCCGACGGCCTGGTGGCCGCGGTGGTCCGCCAGCACGACACCGGCGAGGTGCTGATGGTCGCCTGGATGGACGACGAGGCGCTGCACCGCACGCTGACCACCGGCCGGGCCACCTACTGGTCGCGCAGCCGCCAGGAGTACTGGGTCAAGGGCGCGACCTCCGGCCACCACCAGTACGTCCGCTCGGTCGCCCTGGACTGCGACGGCGACGCCCTGCTGGTCAGCGTCGACCAGGTCGGCGCGGCCTGCCACACCGGCAACCGCACCTGCTTCTTCACCGAACTGCCGGTCACCGCCGAAGGAGTCTCCTCATGACCGACGGCACACTCCACCCCGACCTGGGCGCCTTCGTCGAGTTGGCCGCCCGCTGGCGGGTGGTGCCGGTGACCCGCCGGCTGCTGGCCGACGCGGAGACCCCGGTCGGTGTCTACCGCAAGCTCGCCGGCGGTCCCGGGACGTTCCTGCTGGAATCCGCCGAACAGGGCGTCGGTTCGGCCGGCGCGGCCTGGTCCCGGTACTCCTTCATCGGAGTGCGCAGCAGCGCCACCCTGGTCGAGCGGGACGGGGTCGCCGTCTGGACCGGCCACCCGCCGGCCGGCGTGCCAGCCTCCGGCGATCCGGTGACGGTGTTGCGCGAGACCGTCGCGGCGCTCGCCGGCCCGGCCCAGGACCCGGCCGGCGACCTGCCGCCGCTGACCGGCGGCATGGTCGGCTACCTCGGCTACGACCTCATCCGGCGCTTCGAGCGGCTGCCCGAGCTGACCGAGGACGACATTGGGGTGCCGGAACTGGGCATGATGCTCGCCACCGACCTGGTGGTGCTGGACCACTACGACGGCTCGGCGATCCTGGTCGCCAACGCGGTGCTGCCCCCGGCGGACGCCCCCGACCGGGCTGCCCAGGTCGCGGCGGCGTACCACCACGCGGTGGGGCGGCTGGACGCGATGACCACCGCGCTGTCCCGACCGATTCCGCCCATGATCTCCACGGTTGACCGTCCGCCCGCGGGGGCGGTGGTCAGCCGGACCCCGGCCGGCGGCTACCCGAAGGCGGTCGAGGAGGCCAAGGAGGCGATCCGGGCCGGCGAGTGCTTCCAGATCGTGCTGGCTCAGCGGTTCGAGCGGGACACCCACGCCGACCCGCTGGACGTCTACCGGGTGTTGCGCACCACCAACCCCAGCCCGTACATGTACCTGCTGCGCTTCGACGGCTTCGACATCGTCGGCTCGTCCCCCGAGGCGCACCTCAAGGTGAGCGCCGGGGCGGACGGCGAGCGCCGGGCCCTGCTGCACCCGATCGCCGGCACCCGGCCACGCGGCGTCACACCGGATGCCGACGCCCGGCTCGCCGCCGAGTTGCTGGCCGACCCGAAGGAGCGCGCCGAGCACGTGATGCTGGTCGACCTGGGTCGCAACGACCTGGGCCGGGTCTGCCGGCCCGGGACGGTGCAGGTGCCGGAGTTCGCCACCATCGAGCGGTACAGCCACGTCATGCACATCGTCTCCACGGTGGTGGGCACGCTGCGCCAGGACCGTACGGCCTTCGACGCCCTCGCGGCCACCTTCCCCGCCGGCACCCTCTCCGGTGCCCCGAAGGTGCGCGCCATGGAGATCATCGAGGAGCTGGAGCCGGTCCGGCGTGGCCTCTACGGCGGCACCGTGGGCTACTTCGGCTTCGGCGGCGACCTCGACATGGCGATCGCCATCCGCACCGCGCTGATCCGTGACGGGAGGGCGTACGTGCAGGCCGGGGCTGGGGTGGTGGCCGATTCCGATCCGGCCGCGGAGGACCAGGAGACCCGGAACAAGGCCGCCGCGGTGCTCGCCGCCATCGCCGCGGCCGAAACCCTGCGGCCTGCCCGGTGACCGCACCCGGAGACGCCGCGACACCCGCCCCGACCGGCGCACCGGCCGACCGGGGCCGGCGCGAGTTGGCGTACGCGGTGCTGCTCTGCCTGGCCGGCGCGGGCCTGGCCGTCTGGGCGGCCACCCGCACCTGGGCGGTGGAGGTGACCGCCCGGGGCGCGCTGCCGCCGACCCGCCACGACCGTTCCGGGGCGCAACTGCTGCCCTGGCTGTCGGCGCTCGCTCTGGTCGTGCTGGCCGGCGGCGGGGCGGTGCTGGCCACCCGAGGCCGGCTCCGGCGGCTGCTCGGCGGGCTGCTGGCCCTGCTCGGCCTGGCCGTGGCGGCCGGTGGTGGCTACGGGCTGACCGCCGGTTTCGCCGGAGAGGTCAGCCGGCAGTGGCCGGCGCTCTGCCTGCTCGGCGGGCTGCTCGCGGCGGCCGGCGGCGCACTGGCCGCCCGGCGTGGCGACCGCTGGCCGGCGATGGGTGCCCGCTACGAGCGCCGGCCCCGCGCCGGGACGACGTTCGACGGGCGGCCGGCCGCGCAGCGGGGCACCCGGGAGGCGTGGGACGCGCTCGACCGGGGTGAGGACCCGACGGTCAGTTGACCGGCTGCCGCAGCTCGTGGCGGTCCCGTGCGGCGGCGCGGGCGGCGGCCAACTCGGCGACGAGCCGGTCGAGTTCGGCGCGCTGATCGGCTCGGGCCCGGTCGGCGCAGACGGCCTCCCAGGCGTTGCCCCGAGCGGTACGCACCCGGCCGTCGCCGACCACGGCGCGTTCGAGGGTGTGCACCACACCGACGGCGAGGGAGGCGACAGACCGGGAGATGGTCGTGAAGCCGATGGTCGAGGAGTCCGGTCCCGTAGTGCTCATGGTCACTCCGCACGAGAAGTCCGACGTTCGGCAGGCCCGCCTCACGAGGCTGCCCGCATCCAGGCTGCCCGGCTCACGTTTCGCCGTGGTGACGGGCGGATCAACTGTCCATCGGCGCGGTCGTCCCCGGTAGGTCCGTTCGTCCTTGAGCTTGGTCACACCATCGACCGGCGTCGCGGTGCTGCGGGAAACCGGAACCTCGTGTTGTCATTGTTCATCGGTTCCGGTCGATCAGGTGGCGGGGGCGGTCAAGGCTCGCCGGGTGACCCCCGTCGATCGCTGCGGTGGCGCTGCGTGACATGGCGTTCACCGGAGGTCGGTCATCATGCCACAGCCCATTCCGTGAGGGGCGCCATACCCCCGGCACGTGCTGCCAGGTGGCGCCACCTAGCATCGGCCCATGACACCCGGAGAGGGGAGTCCGTTGGTGACTGCAGACCATGCGCACGCGGAAGGGGACGGGCCCGGTCCGGCAGCGTCCGGAAACGTGCTCGACGAGATCCTGGCCGGCGTCCGCGAGGAGGTGGCGCGGCGACAGGAGCAGGTTCCGCTGGAGCGGATCCGCGAACTGGCCGCCGCCGCGCCGCCGCCGCTGGACGCGTACGCCGCCCTGCGCAAGCCCGGCGTGGCGGTGATTGCCGAGGTCAAGCGCTCCTCGCCGTCCAAGGGCCGGTTGGCCGAGATCGCCGACCCGGCCGACCTCGCCGGCCAGTACGCCGCCGGCGGTGCCCGGGCGATCAGCGTGCTGACCGAAGGGCGCTGGTTCGGCGGCTCACTCGACGACCTGGCCGCCGTCCGGGCCGCCGTGCAGGTGCCGGTGCTGCGCAAGGACTTCGTCGTCTCCAGCTACCAGGTGCACGAGGCCCGCGCGCACGGCGCGGACCTGGTGCTGCTGATCGTCGCGGCGCTGGAGCAGAACGCGCTGGTCGGGCTGCTGGAGCGGATCGAGTCGCTCGGCATGTGCGCGCTGGTCGAGGTGCACACCGAGGAGGAGGCCGACCGGGCCCTGGAGGCCGGCGCGCAGGTGATCGGGGTCAACGCCCGTGACCTGCGTACCCTGGAGGTCGACCGGGCCGTCTTCGAACGGATCGCGCCCGGCCTGCCCAGCAGCGTGGTCAAGATCGCCGAGTCGGGTGTGCGCGGCCCGCACGATCTGATCCGGTACGCCTCGGCCGGCGCCGACGCCGTCCTGGTCGGGGAGGGCCTGGTCACCCAGAAGAGCCCGCGGGAGGCGGTCGCCGAGCTGGTCAACGCCGGGAACCACCCGGCGACGCCGCGCCCGGTGCGCTGAGCCGTCCACAGTTCCCGCAGCGAGAGGACACCGCGATGAGCACCGACACCTCGAACCCGTCCGGCGAGGTTCCCGACGCCGCCGGTCACTTCGGTCGGTTCGGCGGCCGGTTCGTGCCGGAGGCGCTGGTCGCGGCGCTGGACGAGCTGGACGCGGCGTACCGCAAGGCGATGACCGACGAGGACTTCCTCGGCGAGTTCGACGCCCTGCTGCGCGACTACGCCGGCGGCCCGTCGCTGCTCTACCCCGCGCGGCGGTTCTCGGCGGAGGCCGGCGCGCGGATCCTGCTCAAGCGGGAGGATCTCAACCACACCGGCGCACACAAGGTGCGCAACGTGCTGGGCCAGGCGTTGCTCACTAAGCGGATGGGCAAGAAGCGCGTGATCGCCGAGACCGGCGCCGGGCAGCACGGCGTGGCCACCGCCACCGCCGCCGCCCTGTTCGACTTCGAGTGCGTCGTCTACATGGGCGAGGTCGACACCCGGCGGCAGGCACTCAACGTGGCCCGGATGCGGATGCTGGGCGCCACGGTGATCCCGGTGACCACCGGCTCGCGGACCCTCAAGGACGCGATGAACGAGGCGATGCGGGACTGGGTCGCCAACGTCGACGACACCCACTACCTGATCGGCACGGCCGCCGGTCCGCACCCGTTCCCGGAGATGGTCCGCGACTTTGTCCGGGGCATCGGCGTCGAGGCCCGCCAGCAGTGCCTCGACCTGACCGGCGCGCTGCCGGACGCGGTCGCGGCGTGCGTCGGCGGCGGCTCGAACGCGCTGGGCATCTTCCACGCCTTCGTCCCCGACGCCGGTGTGCGGCTGTACGGCTTCGAGGCCGGCGGTGAGGGGGTGGAGAGCGGGCGGCACGCGGCCAGCATCACCGGCGGCAGCTCGGGGGTGCTGCACGGCACCCGCACGTACGTGCTGCAGAATTCCGACGGCCAGACGATCGAGTCGCACTCCATCTCGGCCGGCCTGGACTACCCGGGTGTCGGCCCGGAGCACGCCTGGCTGCACGACAGCGGCCGGGCCACCTACCTGCCGGTGACCGACGCCGAGGCGATGGCCGCGTTCGAGCTGCTCTGCCGCACCGAGGGGATCATCCCGGCGATCGAGAGCTCGCACGCGCTCGCCGGCGTCCTGAAGGTCGCCCCGCGGCTCGCCGCCGAGCTGGGCCGGGAGCCGGTCATCGTGGTCAACCTCTCCGGGCGGGGCGACAAGGACGTGCACACCGCCGGCGAGTACTTCGGCATCCTCGACAAGGAGTGACGATCGTGAGCCGGATCGGGGTGGCCTTCGACAAGGCCCGCGCCGACGGACGGGCCCTGCTGGTCGGCTGCATGCCGGCCGGTTTCCCGACCGTCGAGGGCAGCATCGCCGCGATGACCGCCATGGTGGAGTCGGGCGTGGACGTCATCGAGGTGGAGATCCCGTACTCCGACCCGGTGATGGACGGTCCGGTGATCCAGAGGGCCAGCGACATCGCCCTGGCCGGCGGGGTCCGCACCGCCGACACCCTGCGCATCGTCGAGGCGGTCGCGGCCACTGGCGCCCCGGTGGTCATCATGACCTACTGGAACCCGATCGAGCAGTACGGCGTCGACGCGTTCGCCCGCGACCTGGCCGCCGCCGGTGGCACCGGTCTGATCACCCCCGACCTCATCCCGGAGGAGGCCGGCGAGTGGTTGGCGGCCTCGGACGCGTACGGCCTGGACCGCACGTTCCTGGTCTCACCGTCGTCGACCGACGCCCGGGTGAGGATGACCGCCGCGCACTGCCGGGGGTTCGTCTACGCCACCGCGATCATGGGGGTGACCGGGGCACGGGCGCAGACCTCGCAGGCCGCGCCGGTGCTGGTGTCCCGGGTCCGTGAGGTCACCGACCTGCCGGTCGGGGTCGGCCTCGGGGTCGGGACCGGCGTTCAGGCCGCCGCCGTCGCCGGGTACGCCGACGGCGTCATCGTGGGCAGCGCCCTGATCCGCTGCCTGCTCGACGCTTCGGACTCGGCGGCCGGGCTGACCTCCCTGCGCACGCTCAGCGCCGAACTCGCCGAGGGCGTCCGCAACCCCGCCCGCTGACCCATCACGTCTCCGCGCCCGACGACCACCGCGCCGGCCCGGTCCGCGCCCGACGACCACCGCGCCGGCCCGGTCCGCGCCCGACGACCACCGCGCCGGCCCGGTCCGCGCCCGACGACCACCGCGCCGGCCCGGTCCGCGCCCGACGAGATCGAACCTGTCGGTGCCGCACGTGACCGGCCTGCCCGTGCCGGTGATCGACTCCGTCTGCGTCGGCTTGTGCTCTCCCTCGCCGGGGACACCGCGATGCGGCGCAGTCGGAGTTGACCATGAGGCGGAACACCGCGATGCGCCGCAGTCGGAGCGCAAATTTGGGCGAAGGCGCTGGGCGTGGGTCCGGTGGACCTTGGGCGGGGCGTCGGGCGTGGGCCCGGTGGCGGACCGGTTGGGGCAAGGTACGGTGCGGACCGGGGTGCCGCGGAGGCGGTCCGCAACGGTAGCCTGTGCAGCCGTGACCCTCGCCTCGACGATCCCGCAGGCAGCCCTGCCGAGCCCGACCACCGCGGTCTGGCAGCTCGGGCCGGTGCCGATTCGGGCGTACGCGCTCTGCATCATCCTCGGCATCGTGGTGGCCTGCTGGGTCACCGAGCGCCGGCTGCGCCAGCGGGGGGTGGCCCCCGGCGCGGTGCTCGACATCGCGGTCTGGGCTGTGCCGTTCGGCATCGTCGGGGCCCGGATCTACCACGTCATCACCTCCCCGGAGAACTACTTCGGCGCCAACGGCGAGCCGCTGAGGGCGTTTGCCATCTGGGAGGGCGGCCTCGGCATCTGGGGCGCGGTCGCCGGCGGTGCGGTCGGCGCCTGGATCGCCGCCCGCCAGCTGGGCCTTCCGTTGACCGTGGTGGCCGACGCGCTCGCCCCCGGCCTGCCGTTGGCGCAGGCCATCGGCCGGATCGGCAACTGGTTCAACAACGAGCTCTACGGCGGCCGGACCACGCTGCCCTGGGGCCTGGAGATTCACAGGATGGACCCAGCCCACCCCGGGCACGCGCTGCGCGACGAGGCCGGACAGCCGATCCTGCTGCCCGGGCTCTACCACCCGACCTTCCTCTACGAGGCGATCTGGAACGTGGGCGTCGCCGCCCTGGTGTTCGTCCTGGACCGCAGGCTCAAGTTGGGCAAGGGCCGGGCGTTCGCGTTGTACGTGATGGGCTACACCGCCGGCCGGTTCTGGATCGAGATCATGCGCACCGACGAGGCGAACCGCATCCTCGGCGTCCGGATCAACGTGTGGACCGCCGCCCTGGTCTTCGTCGGCGCGCTGATCTATTTCCTGCGGGTGCACGGCCCCCGCGCATACCTCGTCCCGGTTGGCGCCACCACTCCGGCCCCGCCGCCCGGCGGGGATGTCTCCCAGGTCGACCTCTCCCGCGCCGGCAACGGCCCGCGAGCGGTCGCTCCCGAGGGGTACCGGACGGTCAGCGAGGAGCAGTTCCGGACGTTCCAGGAGACCGGTGAGGTCCCCGACGAGCCAGCCGCGCCGCCCACGGCGACCGACGATGCCACCGCAGACGCCGAGACGTCGCCCGCGGACGTCGCCGAGGGGAGACCTGGCGGTGTCGCCGAGACGCAACCCGCCGACGTCGCCGAGGGGAGACCCGGCGGTGTCGCCGAGACGTCGCCCGCCGCGGACGCGGTGGGGAGGCCCGGCGGTGACGTTGAGACGTCGCCCGCCGACGTCGCCGAGCGGGCGGATTCCGCCGGCGCCCGCCCCGCCGACCGGGACAGCTGAGCGGGCCGGGGATGCGGACCGCGGTGGTGGTCGGCGCCGGGCTCGGCGGGTTGGCGGCGGCCGGCGCGCTGGCCCGCTCCGGCTGGCAGGTCACCCTGCTGGAACGGTCTGACCGGGTTCGAGCCGAACCCACCGCCGTGGTGCTCTGGCCCAACGGGGTTCGCGCGCTGCACGCGCTCGGCCTCGGCGCGGGCCTGGACGCGATAGCCACCGCGCTGCCCGACGGCGGGGTACGCCGCCCCGACGGGCACTGGCTGGTGCAGCCGCGTCCCACCCCGGCGGACCGGATGCCGGTGGTGGTGCACCGGGAGGACCTGCACGACGCCCTCGTCGCCGGTCTCGGCGACCGGGCGGAGCTGCGTACCGGAGTGGCCGTGGACACCGTCCAGGTCCGCCCGGGGCAGCGTCCGGCAGTCGGCGTCGGCCGCGACCTCGTCGAGGCCGACCTGGTGGTCGCCGCGGACGGCGCCGACAGCGCGGTTCGCCGCCGGCTCGCCCCCGAGGCCGCCGTGGTCAGCTCCGGCTCTGCCTCCTGGCGCGCGGTGATTCCCTGGTACCGGGCACCGACGTTCACGGTCGACCAACCGCTCGGCGGGGAGGTGCTCGGAGCCGGCTACCGGTTCGTGGCGGCCTCGCTCGGTGAGCGCGGGTCATCCGGGGCCTCCCGCCGGGGCGGCATCTACTGGGTGGCCACCGCCGCCGGGGCGCCCCGCCCCGAGCCGCCCGAAACCCAGCTCGCCCTGCTGCGGCGCTGGTACGCCAACTGGCCCGCCCCCGTCGGCGCGCTGCTCGATGCCACCGAGCCGGACGACCTGGTCCAGCAGGAGGTCCGCGAGTTGCGTCCGCTGCCGCGGGCGTACGGCTTCCCGGCCGGGCCGGGCGGGGTGGTGCTGCTCGGCGACGCCGCACACGCCATGCCGCCGCACCTGGGGCAGGGCGCCTGCCTGGCCTTCGAGGACGCGGCGACCCTGGCGTCGCTGCTGCGCGAGTCGACGTTGCCCGACGCCGTGCAGGCGTACGACCGGCTGCGCCGGCCCCGCGCCGCGACCGTGGTCCGGCAGACCCGACGGATGTCGGCGGTCCTGCAGGCCCGGGGGCGGTTGGCCCTGCGCGCCCGCGACGCCGCCCTGGGCACGATCAGCCCCCGCCTACTCTCCAGCGCAGCCTCCGCC
>NZ_SMKN01000218.1 GCF_004348675.1 Micromonospora sp. KC606
CCCTGCCACGCACTCGGCCCGTACGCGGGTGAGCTGCGGGAGGCGTTGCTGGCGTACAAGGAACGGGGCCGGCACGGGTTGGCCCTGCCGCTGGGCGCGCTGCTGGCCGAGGTGGTGGCAGTTGCGGTGGGGCCGGCGCGGCCGGTGCTGCTCGTGCCGGTGCCGGACACCGCGGCGGCGGCCCGGGCCCGCTACGGCGACCACCTGAACCGGTTGGCCCGGCACGCGACGGCCCGGCTGCGCGGGGCCGGCTGGGACGCGGCGACCGCCCGGCCGCTGCGGGCGCTGCCCCGGCCGGATTCGGTGGCGTTAAACAGCGTCGGGCGGGCCGTGGCGGCCGAGTCGGCGTTCCGGGCGCGGGGCGGCCGGCGGTGGTCGGCGATGGGGCGGACGGTGGTGGTGCTCGACGACATCCTCACCACCGGAGCCACCCTGGCGGCGGTGAGTCGGACTTTGCGCGCCATGGGAATGACGCCATATGTCGCGGCAGTGCTGGGCGCAACGCAAAAACGACGGCAATGGTGACGCTTCGTGACTCCTTTTCACCCCTTGGTGGCAAGAGCTGTGAATTTTCTGAGCGTTACCGACAACCAGGGGTGACTGCCGGGCGAATCGGAGTTAGCGTTTCGGTGTCGGGGGTACGAGGTGCCACATCCCGTTCCCCCCGACGGTGGAAGGAGGCGTAGCCGCACTGACCGGTCGACGCCGCACGGGGAGACTCCCTAGGTCCGTCGGCCGGGTGGAAGAAGATCAGACGGCCATCCGAAAGAGGGAGGTCACGTGGACATCGTGGTCAAGGGCCGAAACGTCGAGGTGCCGGACCATTACCGGGTGCACGTAGCGGAGAAGCTCGCGAAAATCGAACGCTACGACCACAAGCTCATCCGAGTCGACGTGGAGTTGTTCCACGAACGCAATCCCCGCCAGTCCGACACCTGCCAACGAGTGGAAATCACCTGCGTCTCGCGGGGGCCGGTGATCCGTGCCGAGGCCTGCACGAGCGACTTCTACAGCGCGCTCGACGCGGCCATCGCCAAACTCGACACCCGACTGCGCCGGGCGGCCGACCGTCGCCGCGTACACCGGGGCCGGCACGCGCCGATCTCCGTCGCCGCCGCCACCGCCGGCCTGCCGGTGGTCGGCCTCGACGGGCCCGGGCTGTCGGCACCGAACGCGGGCGCGGCCACCGCCGTGGCCGAGCGCGCCGAGGAGACCACCGAGGAGTACGACGACCAGCCCTGGCACATCGCCCGGGCCAAGGTGCACCCGGCCGATCCGATGACGGTGGACGAAGCCCTGTTCCAGATGGAACTGGTCGGGCACGACTTCTACCTGTTCCAGGACAAGGAGTCCGGCCGGCCGAGCGTCGTCTACCGACGCCACGCGTACGACTACGGCATCATCGCGCTCGACGCCTGACCGCTGCCGCCGTGGTGGCGGCCCGCGCCGCCACCACGGCCGGAGTCAGCGCAACTCCTCCGGGAGCACCCCGAAGACCAGGTCGTCGATCCGGGTGCCGTCCAGACCCGGGAGTCGCCCGCGCAGCAGGCCCTCCCGGCGGAAGCCGACCTTCTCCAACACCCGGTGCGAGGCGGTGTTGGCCGGCAGCGTGCCGGCGACCAGCCGCGCCATCCCCACCGGGCCGAACGCCCAACCGGCGAGCAGTCGCAGCGCGCGGGTGGCGTACCCACGGCCGCGCCAGCCGGGCGACAGCGCGTAGCCGACGCCTCCCTCGCCGGCGGCCGGGGCGGAGCAGGACAGCCCGCAACTGCCCGCCGGCTCGCCGCTGGCGGCGTCGACGATGAGCAGGCGCGCGACGGCGCCGGTCAACCAGGCGCTCTCCGCTGTCCGGCAGCGTCGCTCGATCGCGGCCCGGGTCGGCGGGACCGGCGGAGCCTGGTTCGCCACCACCTCCGGAAGAGTGTGCAGGCGGTACATGACGTCGATGTCGTCCGGCCCGAGCGGGCGCAGGATCACCACGCCGTCGGTGAGCCGGCCGCCGGCCAGGTCCGGCAGGGGGCGAGCGGACGGAGCATCGGGATCGCCGGCGAGGCGTACCCAGGCGGTCAGATCGGCCGGGGCGCCGTCGCGGGACCGGCCGGCTGCCCGGCGTACCCCCTCGTGGCGGAAACCGGCGGCGAGCGCGACCCGCTGGCTGCCCGGATTCTCGGCGTGGGCCAGCAGTTCCAGCCGGGCCAGGCCGGAGCGGAAGGCGTACGCCGCCAGGGCGCGGGTGGCGGCGGTCGCGACGCCGCGACGCCGCGCCCAGGGCGCCACCCAGTATCCCACCTCGGCCTGCCTGCGCCCCGGCACGACCTGGCTCATGCCCGCGCCGCCGACCAGCCGGTCCGTGGCGGCGTCGGCGACCGCGTACGCCGCCCCGCCGGTGGCCCTCACCGAGGGCGCGCCCTCGGTGATCCACCAGCGGGCGTCGGCCTCGGTGTACGGCGAGGGCATGCCGTGAACGAAGTGTTGGGTCAGCGGGTCGGCGCAGGCGGCGGCGAGGTCCTCGGCGTCTGCCGACCGGAAGGGGCGTAGCCGGATCCCGTACGTCTCGATGATCTCCGGGATCACGCCAGGTCCTCCGCCAGCAGCGCGGCGATCCAGGCGTCGCCGCGACCCTCCCGGGTGGGCAACCGGGCGCGTAGCACGCCCTCCACGGTGAAGCCGGCTTTCTCGGCGACCCGCCGGGACGCCGTGTTGCCGACCATGGCCAACCACTCGATGCGGGCCAGCCCCAGTGTGGTGAAGCCCCAGGCGGTCAGCGCGCCCACGGCGGCGGTCATGTGACCCCGGCCCCGGGCGTGCGGGGCGGTCATGAAACCGACGTGGCCGCCGAGCGGGTCCGTGTCGATCCGCAGGTCGATCGAGCCCAGGTAGCGGTCCTGCCCGTCGGCGACGGTGAAGAACGCCCCGGTGCCCCGGGCCCAGGCGAGGTCGGCGAAGTCCCGCCGGAACCCCTCGGCGTGCTGCCGCTGGTACGGGTGCGGCACGGTGGTCCACCTGATGGTCTGCTCGTCCCGGCAGGTGGCGACGATCGCGTCTAGGTCGCCGGCCTCGACCGGGCGCAGCCGCAGTTCGGTGTCGCCGGCGTCGGCGAAGAGGATCGGCTGCGGCCGGCCGAAGACCGCGGCGCGCCGCGCGTCCAGGGTTTCCGGGCCGGCCGGGCCGGGCTCGCCGGGGGCGGGCACCTCGCCGGGCAGGAGCGAGCCGATCCAACCGTCACGCCGGCCGTCCGGGTGCGGGCGGGCCAGTGGCAGCTCGCCGCAGACCCGGAAGCCGGCCCGCAGCGCGACCAGCCGGGAGTGGTGGTTGCCCAGCTCGGCCTGCCAGATCAGCCGGCGCAGCCGCAGCGTGTCGAACGCCCAGCGGGCGACCGCCCGGGACGCCCGCACCGCCACGCCCCGACCGCGCGCCCACGGCGCGGTCCAGTAGCCGAGCTCGCCGGAGTCCAGGGTGCGGTCGATCGAGACCAGACCGCAGGCGGCGAGCAGCTCACCGGTGGCCGCGTCGCAGACCGCGAACGGCGCGCCGGTGCCCTCGGCCCAGGCCCGCCCGCTGTGCTCGGTGACGAAACCGTGGGCGTGTTCCGGCAGGTACGGGCGGGGTACGGTGGTCCAGCGCTGAATGTCCGGGTCCTGGCAGGCGCGGTGCACGTCGTCGGCGTCGCCGGCTCGCCAGGGGCGCAGCAGCAGGCCGGCCTCGGTGATCTCCACAGGCTCCATCCGGGCATGGTGCCGGATCGTTCGCGGTGGGCGTAACCGGATATGCGTCGGCGGCTCCGCGACGGGTGCGTTATGTCGTTTTCGCCGGGCCGGACCACCGCCACCAGTGACCATCACGCCGATGGAGCGCCTACGATGGGTCGAGACTGTCTAGGGGAGCGTTGATCCGTGTCGATTCTGGAAAAGGTCCTTCGCGCCGGCGAGGGCCGCATGCTGCGCCGGCTGAAGGCCATCGCCGCCGCCGTCAACTCGATCGAGGACGACTACGTCAACCTCACCGACGACGAGCTGCGGGGAATGACCGACCAGTTCAGGGAACGGCTCGCCGACGGTGAGACCCTCGACGACCTGCTGCCCGAGGCGTTCGCCGTGTGCCGCGAGGCCGCCGCGCGGGTGCTCGGCCAGCGTCCCTACGACGTCCAGGTGATGGGCGCCGCGGCGCTGCACTTCGGCAACATCGCCGAGATGAAGACCGGTGAGGGCAAGACCCTCACCTCGGTCATGGCCGTCTACCTCAACGCGCTCTCCGGCGAGGGCGTGCACGTCATCACGGTGAACGACTACCTGGCCCAGCGCGACGCCGCGTGGATGGGCCGGGTGCACGAGTTCCTCGGCCTGACCGTCGGCGTGGTGCTGCCCAACCGGCCGGCCAGCGAGCACCGGGCCGCGTACGAGTGCGACATCACCTACGGCACCAACAACGAGTTCGGCTTCGACTACCTGCGTGACAACATGGCCTGGTCGAAGGACGAGCTGGTCCAGCGCGGCCACAACTTCGCGGTGGTCGACGAGGTCGACTCGATCCTCATCGACGAGGCCCGGACCCCGCTGATCATCTCCGGCCCGGCCGAGCACTCCGCCCGCTGGTACTCCGAGTTCGCCGCCGTGGTGGCCCGCCTCCAGCCGGGCAAGGACGGCGAGGGCGACTACGAGGTCGACCACTCCAAGCGCACCATCGCGGTCACCGAGCGCGGTGTCGCCAAGGTGGAGGACCGGCTCGGCATCGACAACCTCTACGAGTCGGTGAACACCCCACTGGTCGGGTACCTCAACAACGCCATCAAGGCCAAGGAGCTCTACAAGCGCGACAAGGACTACATCGTCAGCGACGGCGAGGTCCTGATCGTCGACGAGTTCACCGGCCGTATCCTGCACGGCCGCCGCTACAACGAGGGTATGCACCAGGCGATCGAGGCCAAGGAGGGGGTGGAGATCAAGCAGGAGAACCAGACCCTGGCCACCATCACCCTCCAGAACTACTTCCGGCTGTACGAGAAGCTGTCCGGCATGACCGGCACCGCGCAGACCGAGGCGGGCGAGTTCAACAAGGTCTACAAGGTCGGCGTGGTGACCATCCCGACGCACCGGCCGATGGTCCGGCACGACCGCGCCGACGTCATCTACAAGACCGAGCGGGCCAAGTTCAACGCCGTCATCGAGGACATCGCCGAGCGGCACCAGAAGGGCCAGCCCGTGCTGGTCGGCACCGTCTCGGTGGAAAATTCCGAGATCCTCTCCCAGCTGCTGCGCCGCCGGGGCATCCCGCACTCGGTGCTCAACGCCAAGTACCACGCCCAGGAGGCGGAGATCGTCGCCCAGGCCGGGCGTAAGGGCGCCGTCACCGTCGCCACCAACATGGCCGGCCGTGGTACGGACATCCTGCTCGGCGGCAACCCCGAGTTCCTCGCCGCCAGCGAGCTGCGCCAGCGCGGCCTCGACCCGGTGGAGAACGAGGAGGAGTACGCCAAGGCGCTGGAGGAGGTCCTCCCCGCCTGGAAGCAGGCATGCGCGACGGAGGCCGAGGAGGTCGCCGCCGCCGGGGGCCTCTACGTGCTCGGCACCGAGCGGCACGAGTCCCGCCGGATCGACAACCAGCTGCGCGGTCGTGCCGGCCGCCAGGGCGACCCGGGGGAGTCCCGCTTCTACCTCTCCCTCCAGGACGAGCTGATGAAGCGCTTCCGGGCCGGTGCGGTCGAGGCGGTGATGGAGCGGCTCAACATCCCGGAGGACGTGCCCATCGAGTCGAAGATGGTCACCCGCCAGATCAAGAGCGCCCAGGCGCAGATCGAGGGCCAGAACGCCGAGATCCGCAAGAACGTCCTCAAGTACGACGAGGTCATGAACAAGCAGCGCCAGGTGATCTACGCCGAGCGGCTGCGCGTGCTCAACGGCGAGGACCTCTCCGACCAGGTCCGCAACATGATCGATGACGTGATCACCGCGTACGCCGTGGGCGCCACCAGCGAGGGGTACGCCGAGGACTGGGATCTCGACCAGCTCTGGGCGAGCCTCAAGCAGCTCTACCCGGTGGGCGTCACCGTCGAGGAGCTGGAGGAGGAGGTCGGCTCCCGGGCTGGAATGGACCAGGACTTCCTGCTCGCCCGTCTCAAGGAGGACGCGCACGCCGCGTACGACCGGCGCGAGGAGCAGCTCGGCGAGGAGGCGGTCCGCCAACTGGAGCGGATGGTGCTGCTCCAGGTCATCGACCGCAAGTGGCGCGAGCACCTCTACGAGATGGACTACCTCCAGGAGGGCATCAGCCTGCGGGCGTACGCCCAGCGCGACCCGGTCATCGAGTACCAGCGCGAGGGCTTCGACATGTTCGCCACCATGATGGACGGCATCAAGGAGGAGACGGTCGGCTTCCTCTACAACCTGGAGGTGCAGGTCCAGGAGCCGGAGGCCGAGGAGGTCGAGCTGCTGGAGAAGCCGGTCGAGATCCGCGCCAAGGGCCTCAGCCGCGCGCCGCAGCAGCTGGGTCTGCAGTACTCCGCCCCGAGCGTGGACGGCGAGGCCGGTCGGGGCACTCCGGTCATCGAGCGGCCCGAGCAGGAGCCGTCGGCTCCGCGTGCCGGCAGCGTGGCGAAGCCGGAGCGCCCGGCCGCGCAGGTGGGGCCGCGCAGCCCGCTGGGTGGGCAGGCGATGGCCGCGGCGAGCGCCGCGCGGCGTGCCGCCCCGGGCGAGGCACAGGGCGGTGGCCCGTCCCGCAACGCCCCCTGCCCGTGTGGTTCCGGCCGTAAGTACAAGCGCTGCCACGGCTCCCCCAACGGCGGGGCCTGACCTCCGACGGCGGCCCGGGTTCCGGGTCGAGTCGATCCGCGAGCGGAGCCGCGGTCCTCCGGGGCCGCGGCTCCGCCGCTGTCCGCGCCCGCTCGCCCCGCGGGCTGGTGGCGGCGGGGTCTGGCTGCGCCGGTCAGAGCACCTGGAGGACGGTGCAGAGCCAGCTGCCGCGACGGTGCTCGAGGCGTACGGCCATGGCCCAGCTCCGGCCGGCGCCGGCGAGCACGGCGGCCACCTCGACGGCGGCGGGCCGGGGCTCACAGACCCGTAGCCGGCGCAGGTGCAGGGTGGGGCGCGTGGCCCGCCGCCGGACCGGCCCGGTGCGGGACGTGGCGCGGGCCAGTTGCTCGGTCACCTCGATCACCCGCCCGGGGGCGACCAGGGCGCGGAGCTGCCCGGGTGGCCGGTAGCCGTTGAGGATCTCCAGACAGGTGCCGACGAACCGTTGCGCGGCCCGGGTGGCCTCCGGCGTGGCGGTGGCCAGGGCTCCTGGGGGCGGTCCACCGGGCAGCCGGCCCGGGCGGGTCGGCAGCGGTCGCGGATCGTGCCGCCGGCCGGTCGGTCGCCCGGCCGGCTGGTGCGCCGCGCCGAAGAGGTCGAGGGCGAGCTGACCGACGGGTCGGGGCCAGAGGTCGGGGGCCTCGTCGGCGTACGGCGGGTCGCTGGGCGGGGCCGGGCGTAACCGGATCGGAGGCCGGGACGGCCCGGGACGGCGCGAGTCGACCATCGGTTCCCCCTGATCGTTGCGTTTGCCTTCGTTTGCCTCCGACTGGCCCCAATTCTTGGGTACGGCAATGCCCGGCGTCAATGCCCACGGCGGTGGTGCGACTACTCGGCGTCGCGGTCGGCGAGGGGATTGCCACGCACCCACTCGGCGGTCTCGGCGTACTTGCGCTGGATGTACTCCTCCAGCCGGACGCGCTCCACCCGCCACTGTCCGCGCCCGCCGATCTTGATCGCGGGCAGCTCGCCGCTGCGGACCATGTGGTAGACCTGCGAGTCCGACACGTTCAGCTCGGTGGCCACGTCGGAGAGCAGGAGAAACCTCGGCTCCACGGTCAACCCCCGGTGTTGGCGTCGTTTGCCTCAGTTTGCCACCGCTGGCCGACGCGGCCCAGCACCGGCCTGCCGCCCGGCGCACGGGCCCGGTGCGGCGCGCTTCCGTCGGGATGGGTGCGGGGTGTATGACGGGTTGCGGCGTACGATCGGCGCCCGGGGACCGGCGGACCTGCCGGTCGACGAACGATCGGGGGAGACGACGGTGGGCGACCAGCTGGTCCGGGTGTACGTCCCGGCGACCGTGCCGATGCTGACCCTGCTGCGCGAGCACGGGCTGCCGGCCGCCGAGGCGCACGCCGTCACTCCCGCCCTGCGCGAGTGGTATGCCGAGGGCGACGAGGAGGAGCTGGAGTACGTCGCGTTCACCCGGGCCGCCCAGGACTCCCTCCAGCTGCTACGGGCGGACCCGGCCGCGCCCCGCCGCCGGGTGGTGGTCTCGGTGGACCTGCCCCCGTCGATGGTCGGCCGTGCCGGTGGTGAACTCGGCTCCAGCTGTGTGCTGCTGGTCGACCCGGTGCCGGTGACGGCGGTGGCGGCGCTGCACATGGACGGGACGGCGGCGGTCGAGGACGTCACCGCCGCCGTCGACGTGGTGACCGAGGCCCTGGCCGGCGATCCGGACGCCCAGTTCGTCGTCGACGGCGCCGAGGACCACGAGCTGGAGTGGTACGACCCGTCCGAGCTCGACCTACTGATCCGCGCCGCGACGTCCTGACCCGGGGCTGAGCCCGCGTCACCGGGCTGGCGGCTCAGTCCTCGGCCGTCTCCGGCTCGTCGTCGACGTCGAGGCGGGCCGGGTTGAGGGTCCGGCCGAAGAGGATCAACGTGGTGAGCGCCCCCACGAAGAGCATCCAGATGCCATTGTCGATCCGTGAGGTGCCGAGGCTGGTCTGCGCGACCGCGTCGGCCTCGCTGAGCGCCCCGGCCAGGTCGAGCAGGGTCCGGCCACCGACCCTGATGATCACTTCGGTGAGCAGCAGGAGCAGGCCCGGTCCGGCCCCGGCGGCGAGGTACACCGGCCAGCGCGACACCGGCGTCGCGGGATCGCGCCGGACCGCCCGGCGGCGGGCCCAGGTCAGGTAGCCGAAGGCGAGCAACCCGGCGAGCAGGCCCGCGAGCAGGGACTCCGTGCGGGAGACCCACTTGGCGGCATCGACCAGCGACGCCTGGGAGCCGTCGGCGCCGAAGAGCGCGAAGAGCGGATCCCGGGCACGGCTGAACGCCACCACGAACAGCAGCGTGCCGAGGGTGGCGGTGACGATAGCCCCGACCGGGGCTGCGGTGCGCGCCCCGGCGATCGCCGCGCCGATGATGGCCGCCGCCGCGCTGGTGCCGGCGATGGTGTTGGTGGTGGCATTGTCCGCGTAGGTCAGGTTGATCGCGACCGCGGTGCCGAGCCCGACCAGCAGTCCGGTGCCGACAGCCAGCACGAAGCGCGCAGTGGCCCGGTCACCGAGCCTGCGGGCCAGCAGCTCGCCCACCGCCAGCGCCACGGCCGCGCCGGCCACCAGTGCGGCGGAGATCACCCCGGGCAGCGCGAAGGCGGAGAGGCTGATGGCGGTGAGCCCGGCCGCCGCTGAGTGGATCGCCTCCCGGGTCGACCAGAGCATCGCGGCCAGCCAACCGACCGCCAGCAGTGCCAGCACGGCGGCGCCGGGGGCGGCCGCCGGTCGCACCTCGCCGTCTCGGTTGGCGACGCCGCCAGCCGGGTGCGCTGCCTCGCCGATGGCGGGCAGGGCCTCGTCAACCGGGTCGGTGGTGTCCGGCTGGTCCGGCTCCGCGGCCGTCGAGCTGCCGGGCTGGTTGCTCATGCTCTCCCCTTCGCCACCGCGCCCGACGTGCCAGCGGGCCGGGCAGGTCACCGGCCAACAAGCGTACGCGGCGCAGGGTGGTCACCGGCTGGGCCGGGCTGGCCGGGCTCGCGGTTCGCGGGGGGCCGGGC
>NZ_SMKN01000219.1 GCF_004348675.1 Micromonospora sp. KC606
GCGGGTGGCACATCGGGCTCCTCAGCTCCGACCGGGCGCCGGCCCTGCGCCCGGGGCGGGCGTGGGAACTTGACGGGTAGGGGCGCGTCGCGCGGGAGCGAGGGGTTTGCGGCCTTGCTCGCAGCCAGGTGTAGCTTCGTGGTCCAGCCGCCCCGCGACCGGCCCAAAGCATGATCAGCCGGCTCGTCCTCGACCCCGTCGGGTGGTTCCTTCTGCCGCTCGGGTTGGGCGCGGGCGCCAGCGGCGTGCTGATGCGCCTGCGATGGTCGAGTCCTCCTTGCTTTCCGCGCGGACGACGCACGGATCGGCCGGCTCGGGGAACGCAAGGACGCTGAACGCGCTGCCTATCGAGGGTCGGCGTCACAGTCGGGAGCGATACGCCCCGAGTTCCTTCTTCGCGGCGGTCAGTTCGCCGACGGAGTCGTGGACGAGGCCGCGTGCTGTGGACAGGGTGGCCTCGGTGGTGCGGACGATCTCAGGTCGGCTGCCGGCGAGGACGCCCAGCAGCGCGTTCTGGTTCGCCCACATCTTCTGGTGGATCGCCGCGATCCGACCCGCCGCCCGGTCGAGCTGCTCGACGACCTGCTCGATCCCGCCGATGACCTGCCCGGCGATGCTCGGGGTGCCACTGCGACGACTCGACATCGCTCGGGGACCGCGATGGCCAGTTCCCCGGGTGCCCGTCGTCGGGGCGTGGGCGGCTCCAGACGTAACACGTGGTGACGTGCCGCCGCCACGGGCAGCCGCCGCTCGCCGTTCGTCGCGACGCTCACGAAGATGGTCGAAGCCGGCGACCACGAAAGCTTTGCCCTGCGAACCAACCATGCCCCCGATGATCGCGCCGCCGGTAGAAGCCACGGCGGGTGAGACCGGCAGCCCGTAGCGGGCGCTGGCCAGACCGACGAGCATGCCGACGCCAGCCCCACCCCATTCGACCAACTTCCCCAGCGCTTCCTTGACGCTCTCGTACTTCAGTCGCCGGGCAAACGGCCTTTCTACCTGTTTCCGGCGTCGGTTTCCTTTGCGCCAGCCCATCAGGCCGACGCGGGATCGAGGTATGCGCAGCTCACAGCTATCAGCAGAGGTAGGTGCCTACCCAAGTCCTGCGCTACCTGGGCCGGTGTCTGCTCCATGGGTTCGTCGCCTTCCTCGACGTTCTCGGTGTCGTCTGCGTAGAGGGCGCACGCCTCCCACAGATCAGCGTCGCGGTAGGAGAAGGACCAAAGACCGTAAACGTCTACGGGTACGGCGACCTTCGGTTGGCCGGCGTGACCGATCCGGTGCAGGTGGGGCTCGTCCGGGGTGGAGCCGAGTCCTTCCCCGAGGGGGAGGAGTTTGTGGCGGCGGAAGACTGGTTCGAGGTCACCGTCGGTGTCGAACTCGACCAGCAGGCCCCGGCCGATCAGGTTGTCGATGATCTCCGCTGCCTGGGGTTCGGGCTGGGGTGCGGTTTCCAGCAGCCGGATCAGTGACTCCCGGTTGACTTCCAGCTTCGCGTGTCGTTCGGCGTCCACGAAGGCTGCCGCCCAGACCGCCGCCTCGGTCTCGGTCAGCTCGACCAGGTCGTCGCCGAGGTGGATCTCGTAGCACTCGGGTGTCGGGTCCGGCGGGCGGACGTACCGGTAACGCGGACCCATGGACAGGCCGGCGGGCACGATGACGCGGGGCATGGGTTTCCTCCCGGTCAGAAGCTGGCGGAGTAACGCTTGGTCGCCTCGATGGAAGCGCCGGCGAGCTGCGAGGCCTCGTTGAGGTTCTTCTTGACCTGCTCCATCCGGGCGATGGCCTCGGCCACGCTGGGGTGGGTGGTGCCGCTGGTGACGGCCCGCAGCATCGCGAGGCTCTGGTTGATCGAGTCGTGAACTGCCCGCATCTGCGCGATCTGGTCCTGCGTGGACCTGCCGAACTGGTTGATGCCAGCCTTGATCTCCTGGATCGATGCCACTGCGCGTCCTCCCCCTATCCCGCAACGGCCATCCCGCTGGGACCGTACCGGATCATGCACGCTTAGTCAGCCCCCGGTCGCGCATCGGTCAGCGGGTCGGGGTCCGCCAACCGTCAGCGACTGAGGTTCAGAAGCATCGCCCAGTCCGTGGGCAGCACCATGCAGTTGGTCGGAAACCGGGTGCGGTCCGTCGGTCGCGTGGGGTGTGATCGGGGCCATGCCGATCGTGTTGGGTGAACCGGGAGTCGAGGGGCTGAGCGAGGCCGTGGGTGTGCTGCGGGAGTGGCAGTACGAAGGGGCACCGATGCAGCTGCATCCGGGGGACGTGGGCTGGTTCTGGCGGTCAGGTGCGGAGGCGACGGCTGCGGCCGTCCGGACGTGGAGCCGGGATGGACAAATTCTCGCCCTCGGATTGCTGGACGGTCCCGAGCTGTTGCGGATGACGTTCGCGCCAGGCGCTCGGCGGGACGCGGAGTTGGCGCAGCAGGTGGTTGACGACGTGACCGAGCCGGAGCGCGGCGTGCTGCCCGAGGGGAAGGTGAACATCGAGGCGCCGACGGATGCGCTGGTCCAAGAACTGCTGTTCGAGGAGGGCTGGAAGACCGACGAGCCGTGGACGCCGCTGCGCCGCGACCTCACGGAGCCGGTGGAGGATCCCGGCGTACGGATCGAGGTGGTCGGGCCGGAACAGGCGCACCTGTTCGCCGCCGTGCTTCGGGCAGCGTTCGACGGGTCGACGTTCACGGACGAGCGCTGGCACGCGATGGCTGCCGGATCGCCGTACGCCGACGCCCGGTCTCTGATCGCGTACGACGACCAGGGCCACGCGGTGGCGGCGGTGACGGTGTGGTCGGCTGGCCCGGGTAGGCCCGGGCTGCTCGAACCGATGGGTGTGCACCGGGAACATCGCGGTCACGGCTATGGCAAGGCGATCAGCATCGCCGCAGCCGGCACACTCCGGAAGCTGGGCTCGTCGAGCGCGATCGTCTGCACCCCGAGCTCCAACGTCGGCGCCGTCGCCACCTACAGGTCGGCCGGCTTCCAGCAACGCCCCGAGGTCCGGGATCGATACCGGGACGCCTACTACTCCAGCCGTAGTGGTGGATCTTCGTAAGCTGCCGTCGACAAGCAGCCGAGTACGGGAATAGTTGGCGGAGTGAGCACTCACTCATTGACGGAGTGAGTGCTCACTCCGTACTCTCGTGGTCATGACAGCACCCAAGGAGAGCCAGACCACCCGCCGCCGCGCCCCCGGCATGTCGCCAGAGCAGCGCCGCGAAATGATCATCCAGACCGCGATCCCGCTGATCGCCGAGTACGGCGCCGCGGTAACGACCGCGAAGATCGCCCGCGCCGCGGGCATCGGCGAGGGCACGATCTTCCGGGTTTTCGCCGACAAGGACGAGCTGCTGCAGGCCTGCGTGGCCGAGGCGCTCTCCCCCGAGCACGCGGTCCGCGAGCTCGACGCGATCGACGTATCCCAGCCACTGCCCGACCGGCTCGCGGAGGCGGCCGAGGCGCTGCAGGCGCACATGTCCAGGATGGGTGCGATCGTCGGCTCGCTGGGGCATCGCGGTGGCAAGCACCCCGGCACGGTGCGCGGCGCGGGCCGCGACGAGTCGACGACCCGTATCCGCGTGGCCCTGGCGGAGCTGCTGGAGCCCGACAAGGCCGCCCTACGCCGGCCGCCGGAGCAGATCGCGGCCCTCTTCTTCGGGCTGCTCTTCACCCAGCCGCGTACGGAGGACGAGCCCGACCTGACCCCGCAGGAGCTGGTGGAGGTCTTCCTGCACGGGGCGCTCTCGGGGGGCACCAAGTGAGCGCGGGGAGAAGGCGACTGGGGGTTACCGCCCTGGCCGTCCTGGCCCCCGTCCTGGTGTGGCTGGTCGCGGACCCACTGCTGGGGCACCGGCTGCGGATCGCCGACGGCGGGCAGACGCTCGACATCGGCGCCGAGCCCGTGGCGGTCGTCGCACTGCTCGCGTCGCTCTCCGGCTGGGGACTGCTGGCCGTCCTGGAGCGGTTCGGGGTGCGGCGCGCCCGCGCCATCTGGACCGGGGTGGCCGGCGCCGTACTGGCCGTGTCCTTCCTGCCGTTCATCGGCGACGGCATGGACGGCGGCACCCGGGTTTCCCTCGCTCTGATGCACCTGGCGGTGGCGGCGGTGCTGATCCCCGGGCTGGGCGGCAGGCCCCCCGGGGCGGAAGCCGGTGCCGCCAGGGGGTGACCGCCAGCACCAAGTACGCCGCGATCAGCACCAGGTGGAGGTAGCCCTGCTGGCGCGTCGCGCGGCCGGGGATAACCGTCAGAGTGCCCCCGTACCGGCTCCCGGGAGCAACGTCGGTTCAGCCCGTGATCGTTGGTAGCTCAGCAGTAGTCACCCCGGCGTGTCGGGTTGTTGAGCTGCCAACGATAGCGTCGAGGGTGGACGGGCGCGGTCGCGGTGAAACCGTCAGCTCTGTCAGTGACGGTAGGAACCGTGCTTGACCGCCGTGACGAAGGATGCCCACGCTTCGGGCCTGAAGGTGAGTGCCGGGCCGGTCGGGTCCTTGCTGTCGCGGAGCCCGACGATGCCGGTCAGGTTGTCGGCGACCTCGATGCACTCGCCGCCGTTGTTGCTGCGGGTCGACTTGCGCCAGATGGCGCCGGTCAGCTCAGACACGGGAGTACTCCTCTGCGACTTGTTGGATCAGGGCCTTGGACCGGGACTCGTTGAGGGCGCGGCTGGTCATGTCGGCCCAGATGGTGTTGTAGGCAGTGGTCTCGTGCGGCTTGTCGAGATAGATAGCGCCGGTCGCGGACTCCAGGTAGGCCACCGGTGGCTCTCCCTCCTTGCCGTTGCTGTCCATCGGGAACTCCAGGATCGAGAAGGCGCCGGCCATCGCCCCGGCGTGCAGTCCGGCAGAAAACTCCAGCACCCGGACGGTTACGTTCGGTAGCTCCGCAGCCTTCAAGATCTGGTGAAGTTGCTCGGCCATGATCGTGGCGTTCCCGACCGGGCGGCGCAACACTGCCTCGTTAACTATCACGCTGAGTCGCGGAGCGGAGAAGCGCGTGAGAAGCGCTTGCCGTTCCACCCGGAGTTGTATGGATCGCTCTTGCCCATCGCGGTCGTCGGCGTCGATCGCACCGCTGGGCATCAGGAAGAGTTGCTCGGCGTAGGCGCGGGTCTGGAGCAGCCCGGGGACTAGCTCAGCCTGATACTGCCGGATGCTGGATGCCGAAGCTTCGAGGCCGACGTAGAGCTGGAACCACTTCGGCAAGCCTGATCCGATGTAGTCGTGCCACCAGTTCTTGTTCTCCCGGGTGGCGGCGGTCATCGCCAACAGCAGCTCGCTGTCCTCGGCTGATGCGCCATACAGCGACAACATCTCCTTGACGTCGGCCGCGCGGAACCGCACGTTCTCCGCGCCGCTCTCGATCCGGTAGAGGGTGGCGCGTGCCCGCTCCAGATCTTCGGCTGCTTGTTCCATGGTGAGCCCCGCCGCCTTGCGCAGTGCCTCCAGCTTTCGGCCAATCTGCCGTCGCAGCATCGTGGACCCCGTGACTGCCTGTGACACCGCGCGCCTCCGACGAGTTGCTGATGGTTGACGTTGCTCTGCGCAATTAAAGCGCCTCCGTGTCTCATAAACAATAGACAAATCACAGAGGGTTGCGCTTTCAGGTTCGAATCTTAATAAGCAGCGATTGGTAGACGTTGCAGGAACATCGTCGGGGATGCTCTACTTCTCCTGCGGCCACTGTGGATATGCCCAGGTCAGGGGCCGTGAGCTGCCCTGCTGTCGTACTGCCGATCGAAGGCTGCGGTGGCAGGTGCCGGTGGGTCCGTCGGTGCGCGGCGGGCCGACGGGCCCACCTTCCAGACCGTGACCCGAGAGGCGGGAACCCACATGCGTGTCTTCTTCCGGTCGGCCGGGCGCAACGAGCGGCCGTGGCCGGCGGGCTCCAGCTGCTACCGGTCGGCCACCTACCGGCCGCTGCGCCCCTGGCAGGTGCGGGAACGTCGGTTCCGTCGTACCCGGATCGGCCGGCGTGGCCTCGACCCCGACGAGGTCGCGCGCTTCCTCGACCAGGTCGCCGGTGACCTGGCCAGCCTCTACGAAGCGCTGGCCCGCAGTCGGCAGGAGACCGACCGGATTCGCGAGGCGCTGCGCCGCTGGCAGTCCGAGCAGTCCCAGGCCCGCCTCGCGGAGCAGCGGCGCATGGAAGCGCGGTGCGCCCGGTGACCGGCCGCTGGGTGGTGCACCTGCCGGTGGTCGCCCCGGACCTGCCGTCGGCGCAGCGCCTCGCCCGGGTGGTGGCCCGGTGGGCGGTGGTCCTGCCGCAGACCGACCCGGGGGAGACCACCGTGTCGGCCGAGGACGAGCAGGGCGTACGCCATCGGGTCTTCTGCGACCTGCGGATGCCCGGCGGCCGGCGCTGCCTGCTGCGGGCCGACCACGACGGACCGTGCGCCCGCCGGCTGGTGCGCCGGTGAGCGCCGCCGCGACGATCCCCTGCCCCGACTGTGCCGGGCTGGCCTTCCAGGTCCGGCGGTGCGCCTGCACGGACGGCGGCGACCGCCTGGTGGTCGACGGCGACGGCTGGGCCGACGAGCCCTACCGCGAGTGTCGGCTGTGTCGGGGGGACGGCAGCGTCGCCGCACCCTGTGCCGACTGCGCCCGGACCGGGCGGCGGCGGGCGGAGCTGGTCGTCTCCGTGGTCGACCTGGACACCGGGGCGGCGGCCTCCGAGCGGCTGCGCCCCGGCGGGATCGCCCCGGTACGCAGCCCCGACGGGCTCTGGGAGGTGCCGGCGCGACCGGTCGTGACCCGGCTGGCCGCCCGGCTCGGTGCCGGCGACGTGCGCGGGCTTCCGTCGGCCGGGCCGGCGCTGGACGCCCCGCTGCTCTGGCTGCCCCGCGCGTGGCGGCCCGACCTGCCGGCCGCGCAGCGTGACGCCATCGAAGCGGAGGCGCTCGTCCGCGCCGACCACACCCCGTGGCGGGTCTTCCTCGCCTCCGGTACGGCCCCGCCGCCCGCCGTGCCCCACCAGCAGCTCGGCCGGCTGTGCGGGCTGGCCGCGCTGCTCCACCTCGACCTGGTCGTCGAGGCCCGCCGGCACCACGACCGGGTGGGCTGGGACGTGCGTTTCGAGCTGCCCGGCGGGCGCGTCCCCGACCAGCCGCGCCGCTGCGCGCCCGACCTGGCCGCCGTGGCGGGCACCACGGTCGCCGAGGCGATGGCCGGGCTCGCCGAACGCGGGCTGACCGCGCCCGCGTACACGGTCCGGTCGTCCCTCGGCCCGCCCGCCGCACCGGTCGACGTCGACGTGGCCGCCCTCGGCCGGCGGATCCACGCCGACCTGGCCGACGACAGCCCCGGCGCGCAGGCGATCTGGCGCAACGGCCGCTGGTGGCACACCCGACTGCGGCCCGGCGGCAGCACCGAGACGCTGCACGAGCAGGAGACCGGCCAGGTCGCCCGGTATGTGACCAGCGTGCTGCTGCGGGAGGTCGAACCGCCCGACCCGGCCTGGTGGGGCGCGCCGATCCGGCACCGGGCGTGCCCCGACTGCCAGCCCGGCAGCCGGCTGCGGCGCTGCGCCTGCCGAGCTCGGTCCGCCGCGCCCGACCCGGACTGCCCGCACTGCGCCGGAGCCGGCCTGAGCCCCGGCCGAGGGCCCTGCGCCAGCTGCGGCGACAGCCGTCGCATCCACTCGGCGCTGACCGTCACGGTCACCGACCTGCACCGGGTCACCCACCAGCTGTGGCAGCCGTCGCCCGGGGAGCCGTCGACCCCGGCCGGTCGGCAGCCCGACGGCACGCCGGTCCGCCGGCTCCGCGAGCACTACCGGGCCGCGCGGCTCGCCGCCGCCTTCGGCGTACGACCGGATCACCTGAGCCGGCTCGACCAGCACGGGCCCGGCGGGCTCGACCAGAGCCTGCTGGAAGGCACCGTCACCCTCGACCACGCCGACGCCGACCCGGCCGTCCGGTACGTCGAGCAGGCCGCCCGTACGCTGCCCGGGGCCCGGCTCCTCGTCCTGGCCCGACCACCGGACGTCCCGCCGGTGACCGAGTTGCTGCGGCTCGCGACCGGGCTGGACCTGGCCCTCACCGTCAGCGTCTGCGACCACCGGCGCGCGGCGGGTGACCCGGCCCGGCTGCACGGCGTCCGGTGGCGGATCGACGTGTCGGGCCGGGGTGCGCCGCTCGACCTCGCCACGCCCTGGTGGCCCAGCCCCGAGGCCGCCGCCGCGGACTGCCTCGACCGCCTCGCGCACGCGCTGCGAGAGGCGGTGCCCCGGGAACCGGACCGGCCGGTGCCGGCACCCGGAACGGGTGCGCCGCCCGCCGCCGCAGATCCGGTGCCGGTGCTGCTGCGGCTGGCCCGCCGGCACGCCGGGCAGGTCGTCGCCGTCCGCCTCGACCGGGCCGGCTGCCGGTTCTGGCTGGCCGAGGCGGACGCCCCCCGGGCGCTCAGCGCCACGGTCGCCCTGGCCGACGCGGCAGCCGCCCTGCGGCTGGGCTGAACCGGCCCCCGCGCGCCCGCTGCCGGCACCGATTGCGGCATCCCATGGCGTTCACGCCCGGCGTTCCCGCGACTTGGCGTAACCGCAGCGAAGTGGCCACCCGCAGAGCGACGCGGGGCTGACGGGTCGTGGTGGTTGTCGGTAGGGTCGGCGCCGGAAAACGCGGTCCATCGGTCCTGGGGGGACGTTGGCATGGAGTCGGTGGCGTCGGCGTTCGGTCGGGCGGTGGCGGCGCACCGGGAGGCGGTGTCGCATGTGGAGGCCGCTCGGGCGCGGTTGCGTGACCGGGCCGGTGAGGCCGGTGTCTCGGCGCAGGTGCGCGAGGAGGCGCGGGGGTTCGCGGCCGGGATGCAGCGGCTCGCCGAAGGGTTGACGCCGGGTTGGCTCGGTTGCCGGCTGGACGGTGCCGCCGTGGATCTGCCGACCGGCGTCGACGCGGTGCCGGGGCGTCCGCTCGCGGTGCGGCTGGGTGAGGCGTCGCCGGTCGCCGGGAGCGTGTTCGGTGTCGTGGTGCCGTTCGTCGGGGCCGGTCACCTGGCGGTCGACAGCGACGCCCGCGATCCGTTGGTGGCGCGGTGGCTGCGTGGCCTGCTGCTGCGGGTGCTCGCCGCGCTGCCGGACGGGGCCCTGCGGGTCGCGGCCGTGGACGGGGCGACTCTCGGGGCGGTGTTCGGCCCGTTCCGCGCCATGATCGAGGCGGAGGCGTGGTCGCGGCCGGCGATCGACCTGCCGGGGTTCCAACAGGTGCTGACCGAGGCGGAGGAGCGGATCGAGCGCGTCCAGGCCGGCGAGGCGGATCCGTCGGTGCTGCTGGTGTGCGCGGCGGCCCTGCCGGAGGGCGCGGGGCGCACGGAGTGGTCGCGGTTGGCGGCGATCGCGCACGCCGGTCCGAGGGCGGGGGTGTTCCTGCTGCTCGCCGGCTATCCGCCGCCGCAACATCCGGGGCTGGACGCCGCCCCGCGCCTGGAGGCCACGACGCATCTGACGGCGGCCGGTGGTGGGTTGTTCGCGGTGTCCGACCCTCCGGGGCCGTACCGGTTCAGCGACGACGGGACGGGGCTGGCGGTGCCGGTGCGGTTGGACGCGGGCCTGCCGGACGATCTGGTGGAGACGGTCTGCCGGCGGTTGGCGAAGTCGGCGCGGGCGCAGGCGTCGACGGACTTCGCGGCGCTGATGCCGGCGGAGATCTGGCAGGAGTCGTCGGTCGGCGGGCTGCGGACCGTGGTGGGCCGGGCGGGTCGCGCCGACTGCGTGCTGGCGCTCGATGACGCGACACCGCACTGGCT
>NZ_SMKN01000021.1 GCF_004348675.1 Micromonospora sp. KC606
CCAGCCCCGGCCCCGAGCCAGTCCAGACAGACGACGACGGCGTCGTCACGCAGGTCGGTCTCGGCGTGGTAGGCGAACAGCTCGCGCATCACCGTACCAACCGCCTCGGTCGCCGGCTGCAGCCGCGTCGACCGCATCGACCGCGCCATGGCCCGCTCGCCGTACGCCTCCTGGCCACCCGGCTGTGCGGCGTACACCCCGTCACTGACCACGAACAGCCGGTCCCCCGGTTCCAGGTCGAACTCCTGCACCGTGTACCGGGTCTCGGCGAACATGCCCAACGGCAACTGCTGCTCCAGTTCGATCCGGCTGACCGCCGCGCCGCGCAGCCGCAGCAGGTGTGGCGATCCGGCGTCCACGGCACGGACCCGACCGGTCGTCGTCTCCACCGCCAGCAGCAGCGTGGCCACGTGCCGCCGCCCACGATGCTGGTAGAAGATCGTGTCCGAAGCCAACTCGGCCTGCTCCACCAGGCCGCCGCCGGAACGGCGGGCGTTGCGCATCGCGTTCACGGTCAGGGCGGTCAGCAGGGACGCCCCGATCCCGGCCCCGGTGCCGTTGAGCACGCTCAGGGTGAGCAACCCCTCGTCGACCGCCCAGTCGAAGTGGTCACCCCCCACCGTGTACGCCGGTTCGAGCTGCCCGGCCACCAAAAACGCCTCGTGCCGGAGGCTGCGCCCCGGCAGCAGGTCCCACTGCATCTCGGCGGCCATGCTCAACCGTTCCCGCCGCCGTACCCGCCGGTAGCGGTCGGTCTCCCGGTCGGCGGCGCGCAGCGCGGTGGCGAGGTCGCCGGCGACCTCGCCGAGCTGGGCGACCGTACCGGCCTGCGGTGGGGCGGTCAGCTCGACCAGCAACACGCCCAGCCGCTCACCCCAGGCGGTCACCGGCAACCAGAGCCGGCAGTGACCGTCCTCCCGGCCCTCCAGCACCGGCTGCTGGCTGCTGAAACAGCGCTGCGCCTGGCCCTGGCAGGCGAGGAAGCCGGCATCCGGCAGCTTCGGGTCGAGCACCGGCCACAGCCCGCTGATCCGGTAGTCGGCGAGGAGCACGTCCACCCTGGACGCGTCCAACAGCGACCGCAGGACCCGGTCGGCGGCTTCCACCAGTTGGTCGGGTGGGGCCCCGCGCAGCGCACGGGACACCGCCGCGGACGCGTCCGGCATGTTCGTCCTTCCAAGGGATTCTTGCTGTAGGGCAAGAATCATACGGAGGCTCCGACCGAACAGCGCACCGACCGGGGTCAGCCTGCCGTTGACGGCCAGCCCGCCGTAGAGCGCGTCCGGCACCGCCCCCGGTTCGCCGCGCGGCCGCCACCGCGACACCGCGACGATGCCGTCATCGGTCGGCGTCCACCGGCCCAACAGCGGCCGGAACGCCCCCGGGTCACGCATCCGGAACTGCGGCCCCACCATGGCCAGCGACGTCCACGCGGAAGTGGTGCGTCCCGCCAGCCAGAAGTCGATCATGCAGGCGGTGCTCGGCTGCTCCGGATCGGCCATCGACGAAAGGCTCCCTTCCAACGGCTGGCCGAAACGTAGCGACGCGGCCGTACCCACGGTATCGGCCCGGTGACACCCCGCAGACCGCGATACTGGCCGACAGGAGGTGGGCGGACGTGAACTCGGCGGACGGCGCGGCCGTGGTGGTGGGTGTGGACGGGTCGGAACCGGCGCTGCGGGCCGTCCGGCTCGCCGCCGTGGAGGCCGACCGCCGACGCCGGCCGCTGCGGGTGGTGCACGGGTTCATCTGGCCCCTGCTGCGGGTCCCGGTCGGCCAGCCCCCCGACGGCCCGCCCGGCAGCGGGCTACGCCACCAGGCCGAGGACCTGGTGGCGCGGGCGGTCGCCGAGGCGGAGGCGACCCGGCCCGGGTTGCGGACGACCGGGGAGATCATCGACGGTGAGGCGTCGGCGGTGCTGCTGGGCGAGTCCCCCACCGCGGCCATGATCGTGCTGGGTGACCGTGGGCTGGGCGGATTCACCGCCCTGCTGGTCGGCTCGGTCGCCGTCCAGGTCGCCACGCACGCCGACTGCCCGGTGCTGGTCGCCCGGGGCGAGGAACGCCCGGGCGGGCCGGTGGTGGTGGGGGTCGACGGCTCGCCGTTGTCCCGGCCCGCGCTGGACTTCGCCGCGGAGCAGGCCGCCTTCCGGGGCACGACCCTGCACGCGGTGCACGCGTACCGGCACCCCACCTCCGGGGGCCCCGGGGACATGCAGCCCCTGGTCTATGACCAGAACGAGCTGCGCGACGAGGAACAGCGGGTGCTCACCGAGTCGCTCGCCGGCATCGCGGAACGCTACCCGGACCTGCCGGTCACCCGGGAGGTGGTACGGGACCGGCCGGTGCCCGCGCTGACCGCCGCGTCCCGCCATGCGGCGATGGTGGTCGTCGGCAGCCGGGGACGCGGCGAACTGACCGGCCTTCTGCTCGGCTCCGTCAGTCACGGGCTGCTGCACCACAGCGCCTGCCCCGTCGCCGTGGTCCGCGCACCGGACTGAGGGTGCCGTGGTCCGCGCACCGGACCGAGCGGTTGGCGCGCGCCCAGACGGGTAGACGGCCCGGGTACGGCAGACGGTGACCGCGACCGAGGAGGCGGCGATGCCAGGACCACGGCCCGGAAGCAACGCCTACGACAAGGAACGGGCACGGCTGCGCGATGTCATCGAGCAGTCCGGCCGGGCGGCCGACCAAGAGGCGAACCAGGTCGCCAACCGGATCCTCCAGGAGGATCGCGGACAGCGGGGCGTTGTCCGGGGCGACCGGACCTTCGGCCCCAAGGGTGAGCGCGAGCCCGGCGACCCGAAGTGAGGGCACCCGGCGCCGGCCGGCTGATCGGGGTCTGGCGAACGTGGACCCCGGGCCCGAGGACCGGGCGGCCAACCGCCGCTCGGTCCTCGGTTCGCTGCTCGGTTACGAAATGGGTGCCGCCTTACGGAATGGCGGCCGCAACCACCTGGAATTGGCTGCGGCCGCCCTCGGGGCGACACCGTCAGACGTCGCTGTCGTCCTCGGCCACCGGCTCACCGGCCGGGCCGTAGGGCGAGACCTGTCCCTTGGGGACGGGCCTGCCCCGGTCACCGGTCGAGTGGGTCTTGTTGCGCGGATGGCCGGTCGGCCGGGGCCCCTTGCTGTCCTGGCTGGTGGCTCCCTTGTCGTTGCGGCGAAACTCCTCCTGCTGCGGTTGCACCACATGTCTCCTTCCGGTGGGAGCACGCGACCGGCGAGGCCGCGCACCAGTTCGGCATACCCGCCGGCGTGGCCGGCATTCTCCCCGCCGCCGGCCGGGCTGATCCGCCGCGCAGCGGGTAGACCAGGCGGATGGGGGACGAACACCGGGTGGCCCGGGCGCTGCTGGACCGGCAGGCACGCACGTACGCCGAGGAGGCCGGCATCGATCTCATCGACCGGCCCGGGCCGCTCTACCAACTGCTGGTACTCGCCACGCTGCTGAGCGCCCGGATCCGGGCGCAGGTGGCGGTGGCCGCCGCCCGGGAACTGTTCGCCGCGGGCTGGCGGACCCCGCAGGCGATGGAGGCGGCGAGCTGGCAGGAGCGGGTCGACGCCCTCGGCCGCGGGCACTACCGGCGCTACGACGAGCGGACCGCGACGATGCTGGGCACCGGGGCCCGGCTCTGCCTGGACCGTTGGCACGGTGACCTGCGGCGGCTGCACCGCGAGGCGGACGGGGAGGCGAGCCGGCTGCGCCGGCTGCTGACCGAGTTCCCCGGCATCGGCCCGACCGGCGCGGACATCTTCCTGCGCGAGGCGCAGGCGGTCTGGCCGGACGTGCGCCCGTACGCCGACCGCCGGACCCTGGCCGGGGCGAGACGGCTGGGACTGCCGGCCGACCCGCGCGGGCTGGCTGGGCTGGTCGGGGAGGCGGAGTTCGGGCGGTTCGCCTCGGCGCTGGTGCGGGTCGCGCTCGGTGAGGAGTCCGCCGGCGAGGTCAGCCGGACGGCGACGGTCGGCTGAGCGGACCCGGCCTCGTCAGTCGACCGGCTGGCCCGGCTTGGTGAGGTGCCAGACCAGCAGCGCGGCCAGCAGGGCGAGCAGCACGATCCCGCCGGAGATCCCGCCACCCTCCGCGCTGGAGTCGCGCCCGGTCATCCCGAAGTAGATCACCGCGAGCCCGGCGAGCACCGCCAGGAACGTCCGCATGCCTCGGTCCTTCACGCCCCGCACGCTACGACAGCCGGGCGGCCGAGCCGCGTGGTTGCGGGGGCGGTCACCCGTCCGGGTCAGCCGGCGACGGCAGGGCCCCGCACCCGCACCTGGCGCACCGCCCGGTCGGCCACCTCGACCACCTCGACGATCAGCCCGGGCAGCCGGACGATGTCCCCCGGACCGACCGGCAGCCGCCCCAGGCCGGCCAGGACCAGCCCGGCGACGGTGGTGTAGTCGCGCGGCAGTGGGAAGGTCAGCCGCACGCCGACGTCCGGCAGGTCGTGCAGCGGAAAGTCCCCGGGCAGCAGCAGCGCCCCGTCGGCCTCCCGGACCACCCCGCGCACGTCCCGGTCGGTCTCGTCGTACAGCTCACCGACCACCTCCTCCAACAGATCCTCCATGGTGACCAGGCCGTCGACCCCGCCGTACTCGTCGACCACCAGGGCGAGCTGTTCGTGACGTTCGCGCAGCTGCCGCATCGCCTCGGCAACCGGCAGCGTGCCGGGCAGCAGGACCGGCGGACGGGCCCGCCGTCCGGTCGTGTCCCCGTCGACGCCGACCAGGTCCCGGATGTGCACCACGCCGCACACGTCGTCCAGCCCACCGGGGCCGACCACCGGCGCCCGGGACCGGCCGGCGGCGGCGAGCCGTCGCATCGCCTCGGGCGGGGACAGATCGGCGGGGAGCATCGTCACGTGCCGGCGGGTCACCAGGACCTCACGCAGGGTACGTCCGGCGATGTCGAACGCGCCGGCGAGGATCTCCCGCTGCTGCGCCGACAGGCCCCGCTGGCTGGCCAGCATCTCCCGCAGCTCGTCCTCGGTCACCTCAGCCCGGCCGGCCCGGGGGTCGCCGCCGGCGAGCCGGACCAGCAGGTCGGTGGTGCGGCTGAGCAGCCAGACCGCCGGCCGGGACACCCCGGCCAGCAGGTCCAGCGGCACCGCGCTGAGCAACGCCCAGCGTTCCGCCCGCTGCATCGCCAGCCGTTTCGGGACCAACTCCCCGACGACGAGCGTGACGAAGGTGAGCAGCACGGTCACCAGCACCACCGCCGCCGGGCGGGCAGCCGCGCCGAGGAAGCCCAGCGGGCCGACCAGCGGCTCGGCGAGGGTGACCGCCGCGGCCGCCGAGGCGAGGAAACCGGCGAGCGTGATGCCGAGCTGGATGGTGGCCAGGTAGCGGTTCGGCTCGCGGGACAGCCGGGCCAGCCGGACGCCGGAGCGCCCCGCCCGGCCAAGCCGGCGCAGTTGCCCCTCGCGCAGCGTCACCAGGGCCATCTCGCTACCCGACAGGGCGGCGTTGACCAGTACCAGCACGACCACCAGCGCGAGCTGACCGCCCATCGCACCCCTTTCCGGTCAGTCGGTCTCCAGGTCGTCCAGGGAGATGGCGTGGGTCATCAGCCAGCGGGCCAGCGCCGCCATGCCGAACAGCCACAGCGGAGCGGACTCGGTGGTGCCGTTGGTGGCGAAGATGGCGAACCTCAGGTCCGGCGCCCGGTACGCCTCGATCCGCCAACGGTGGTTCTTGTCCCGCCAGACCGCTGAAGGGTCCATGGCGTCACGGTAGGCGACACGGAGGCACCGGCGGAGCGGCTTCGGCGCAGACGGCCGGGACGGCGCCGGGCAGGGTACGCGGCGGCGCGACCAGCCGCCGGGCGTTGTCGGGAAGCCGGCGGGTCGCCCCGAGCCGGTCCAGCAGCTCCAGCAGCGGCACCGTCACCCGGCGGGTGGTGTCCAGCGCCTGCCGGACGGCGCTGAGCGTGAACGGCTGTGGCAGGGCCGCCAGCACGCGGACCGCCTCGTCGAGCGCGCCGGGCAGCAGCACCACGTTGTCGGCGAGCTTGAGCAGCTCGCCGGCGCGGACCGCCGCGCCGACCTCGCGGGGGCCGAGGCCGAGGGCGGCGAGCCGGTCGGCCTCCGGCGCGCGGAACGGGTGGTCGACGTTCTCGGCGCGGAGCCGCCGCACGGCCCGGGCCACGCCGCTCACAGGCGGATCGGTCCAGTGACTCAGTGGCTGGGAACCATCCACCTGACTCGGCTACTGGGCCGTGCCGGCTGCGGGCACGCCGAAGTCGACCGCTGGCCGGCACCCCGTGCGGGGTGCCGGCCAGCGTGTGCGCATGTGGGTGTGGGTCAGCTGTTCCAGTGCTCGGCGACGAGGTCGGCGGCCTGCTGCTCCCACTGGGCGTAGTGGTCCGGGTAGGCCGAGACCTGCACGGTCTGCGCGGCCCGGGTCAGCGGCATGTCCTGCCAGCCGTCGACCTGCTTCAGGCCCTTCAGGAACGCCGTGGTCGAGTACTCGGGGTCGGTGATCTGCTCCACCGTGCCCCAACCCGAGGACGGACGCTGCTGGAACAGGCCCTGCGAGTCGTGGTCGTTGCGGTCACCCAGGTGACCCAGGTTCTCCAGCTTCGACTCCTGCAACGCGGTCGCGATCGACACCACCGCGGCCCGCTCGTCCATCCCGGCCTTCTTCGTCGCCGCGATGATCGCCTTCACGTTGGCGCTCTGCTCGTCCGACAGGTCGATCCGCGACTGCGTGCCCTGCACACCGTGCGGGATCAGCCGGCCACTGTCGGGCTTGTCGGCCTGCGCCACCGCGACCAGCCCGCTGCCGACGGGGGCAGCGTGGGCCTCGGCCACCGGGCCGGCGAACACGCCACCGGCGAACGCCAGACCAGCGATACCCAGAACGCTCCTACGCATGATCGTGTTCATCAGGAAGCTCCTTCACGGGGGTCGACACACACGAGCCGTGGGGGACGACATCGCGTGCGGGCACCTCGACAGGCGCTCAACCAAGGGGAAAAGTCGATGTCCGGCTCCTCGCAAACCCCGAAAGGGCTCGCGGTCACGCCAAGCACGAGGCTCGCGGCGCCGGGACCATGTGTAACGACCGCCGGCCCACCATCATTCCGGCCCGGCACCACCCCGGGCCGACCCTCGGGCCAGACAGCGAGGCGTGCTGCTGCGGTCGTACGCAGGGTGTAACGACCTCGGGCCCGCCACCATTCCGCCACCGGGGTGCCGCCGGTCACCGGACGCCGAGACCCACGTGGCCCGAACCGGGCACAGGCACCCCGAAGACGCGACCGTCCGAGACGAGCACGGCCGATCCACGTACCCAGGAACCGACAAAGCGGACGCCACGCGCACCGGTGCGCAACCGATCACGACGGGCGGTGTCGCCCAGCCGGCCACAGGGGCAGGCAAACCAGACCCCTCCGGGTACGGCTGGCAGCAGGACCGGCAGCAGGGGACATGGTTCATCCTCGGGGTCTGGCCCAGGTGAGGAAGCGTTCCGTCAGGTCGGCGTGCTGGTCGGGGTTGAGTTGGGTGAGTTGGTCGCGTGCCTCGGTCATCTGTTGGGCGAGGTAGACCATCAGGGCGGTGCGGTCGTGCCGGTACTCGACCAGCAGGGAGAGTCGGGCCGGCTGGCACGGCCACTGCGCGCCGCAGTTGCGGCACCGCCACAGCGGGCGCATCGGCAGGTGGGGGATCATCCGGCCGGCCATCAGCGCATCCGCAGGGCGATGGCGCGGGCTTCCTCATCATTGAGCGGCAGGAACCACAGGAAACGTTTCACGATCTCCGGCGGCTGCGGTCCCTCCGGTCGGCCCCGCAGGTCGCGGATGGCGCGGCGCAGCACGCACGACATCACCGGGATCAGGGCCGTGCCGTCGAGCCGGTCCCGCGGGATCGCCCGGAAGGACGGGCAGGGCCACGGCTCGCCGCAGGTCTCACAGTCCCAGCTCGGGTGGTAGCCGATGTGGCCGGTTACCGCAAGCACGGTGCCGAACACACTCACCAGCGGCCCCCGTTGGCCCGGAACTGCCGCCCCGGCGTCAGCCAGCCGGCGCGGCCGGGACTCTGCACCGGTATCGGTTGGGCCGACTGGCGCATCCACTCGGGCAGGTTGGTGCCGGCCTTGCGTTTCGGCAGGGCGGGCAGGGCATGGGATCGGCACCGAAACCACCGGATACGCACGTCGACCTCCTTCACGAGTGGGAAAGGGGCCGCCCCTGCACGGGGGGAGCACGAGCGGCCCCGGGACGGAGTCCGCCCCAGCCCTCCTCGGCGTGGAGCGGGTCCGCATGAGTGACAGTCTGGTGAGGACAGGACTACTGTCGGAAGGCATAGACGCTGGTCCAGGCGATGGTCCGGCGATCACACGCCGTAGCCGGCGACACTTGGCGATCTTGGCGAATCTCTGGAGGTTCGATGGAAGGTGAGCAGACGGTCGATTTGATCCGCGCCCAGCTCCGCAGGCAGCGGACCTTGGCCGGAATGAATCAGGAGGAGTTCGGTAAAAGAACGAACTACTCGGCGTCGACCGTGTCCGCCGTTGAGACGGGCACCAGGCCCATCGACCTGCCGTACGCCCGCCGGGCGGACGAGATGCTGGAAACCGGAGGACTGTTCGAGTCCCTGCTGCGGATGGCGGAGCGGGACGGCCAGCCAAGCTGGTTCAGGCCCTGGCTGGAGGCTGAACGCTCCGCCAAGCAACTCCGCTACTTCAACCCGACACTGATCCCCGGCCTACTCCAGACGGAGAACTACGCGCGCGCGGTGCTGCGCTTCGACGCCACCAGGCCGGAGGAAGAGGTCGAGAAGCATGTGGCCTCGCGGCTCGAACGGCAGGAGATCCTGACAAGGGACCACCCGCCCCTGGTGGTCGCGGTCATCGATGAGTCGGCGCTCCGCCGCCGGGACGCGATCATGGGCGAGCAGCTTGCCCACCTACTGCGCATGGCCGAGCGACCGCACATCCAGATGCACATCATCCCCGCCGACGCGGGCCTGCATGTGGGGCTCTCCGGGCCGCTGGCGCTGGCCAGGTCAGCCGAAGGCGGCTGGGTCGGACACCTAGAGAACCAGCTTGCAGGGCTTGTTGTCGATGGAGAGGATGGGATGGCTACGCTTCTGGCCAGATGGGAAGGCGTGCGGGGCGTCGCCCTCCCGCAGTCCCTGTCGATCGCCCTGGTGAAGGAAGTCGAGAGCCAGCATGGACCTCAGTAACGCAATCTGGAAGAAGTCCACCCGCAGTGGCACGAGCGGCGGCGACTGCGTTGAGGTCGCGGACAACCTGCCCGGCGTCGTCGCCGTGCGCGACAGCAAGGACCCGGCGGGCCCGGTGCTCGCCTTCGACCCGAAGACCTGGAAGTCGTTCGTCGGGTTCGCCAAGCAGCACTGACCCGGGGAACGCCGGAGCGGCCCCTCAGCCTTCGCTGGGGGGCCTCCTTCGTTCCGCCTACCTCACACGGGAGCCACCCGCACATTCCTCGTCGATGCCGTCAGCCATCAGCGTGTTCGTGGCCGCGCGGAACATGACGCCGCCCGCGCCTGCTACCGACCAGACCGCAGGATCCCGCTGGAGAACCTGAGTACCCATACGGGTCAACCGGCGGACGGACGGGGGACTCCGCAGGCGTCGTCGCGCTGAGATCATCACGCGGTGCATGTGAAGAATCGTCGTGTCGCGCTCGTCGCCGGGGTGGTGGCGCTTTTCGCCGTCGGCGGTTTCGTCCTCGGTCCGACGCCCCTGCGCGTCCCGGTCGGCGCGGCCGTCGGGGCCACCGCCCCGACCGGCGGCACAGCGGATGGCTCCTGGCAGGACGCCGGCCCCGGGACCAGCCCTGGCTCGCCGCCAGCGAATCCGGCGCGGACCCCGGGGCCCGTCCGGTCGACGGACGGTGGGACCGCGCCGGGCGGAACCGCCACCGGCCCGGCGGTGCCGGGCGCGACCGTGCCGGGCAGTCTGCCGCCGGTGGTGGACCACGGGCCGCGTACGGGCCGGAAGGTGGCCCTCACCTTCGACGCGGACATGACCGACGCGATGCGCCGGCAGTTGCGCGGGCCGAACCCGCCCTCGTACGCGAACCTGGCGATCGTGGACCTGTTGGAACGGCAGGGCGTGCCGGCGACCTTCTTCCTCACCGGCAAGTGGGTGGAGGAGTACCCGCAGCTGACCCGGCGGCTGGCCGCCAATCCCCGGTTCGAGCTGGCCAACCACAGCTACGGGCACGACGCGTTCACCCCGGACTGCTACCACCTCAAGCCGCTGCCCCGCCGGGAGATGACCGCCGACGTGGCGCGCACCTTCGACACCATCACCCCGTACGGCGGCCGACAGACCCGGTACTTCCGCTTCCCGGGCCTCTGCCACGACCGGACGGCGCTGACCGAGCTGGCCCCGCTCGGGCTGACCGTGGTCGACGGCGACGTGGTCAGCGGCGACCCGTTCGCCCGGTACTGGCAGCCGATCGTCCGGGCGGTGCTGAGCCAGGTCCGCCCCGGCTCGGTGATCGTCCTGCACGTGACCGAGGCGAACGCGCCGATGACCGACGAGGCGCTGCCGCACATCCTCGCCGGGCTGGCCGAGCGTGGCCTGGAACCGGCCCCGCTCTCCGAGGTGCTGGGGGGCACCGCCCCGGGTGCGTCCCCGTCCTAGTGCACAAGTACGAAAGTGGGTCGGGAGCGTGTCCGCCGGCCGGCTCTCGCCAGCCGGCCCTCGCTGGTTCTCCCCGGGCCCGCCCTCGCCGGCTGGCCCGCGCTGCCGTGCGCCCGTCAGGTGGCCGGCGGTCACGGGTTCCGGCTGTGGTTGTCCGTGCCGGGGTGCGGGTGGCCCTGAGTCATCTGTGTACTCAAGTCCACTGGGGAGACAGGAGCCGACCTGCGGTCATCCGTCCGAGCCGATCACGGCACCGAAGAGCGCCCATCAGCTACGACGGCTCTGCCGGCCGGCGCTTGACGCCGTACCGGGTGACGACGGGCCGAAGCCGCCCGACAAAACCCTGCAAATGCCTACCATCGGGGCAGAAGATGAGAAGGAGGGCCGTCATGACCGCTGCCATCGAGATGCCCCGGGTCGAGGAGTGCGTCGTCTCGTCCTGCGCCTACAACCACACCAACGACTGCCACGCGTTCGCGATCACCATCGGCAGCAGGGATCACGCCCACTGCGGCACCTTCATCGAGCTGCCCGTTCGCGCCGGAATCGAGCAGCTCATCGCGCAGGTCGGCGCCTGCCAGCGGGCGGACTGCCGACACAACTCCGAGCTGGAGTGCCACGCTCCGGCGATCACCGTCGGTCCCGACACTGACCTGGCCGACTGCATGACGTACCAGAGCCGCTGAACGGCCCGACCCGGGAGCGACCCGACCCGGCCCGCCGGCCCCGGGGACGCGGGGCCGGCGGGCCGCTCAGCCGGCCAGGCCGTTGGCCTCCCGGATCACGCTGACCAGCTCGTCGATGATGCCGGTCAGGGCGAAGTCCTTCGGGGTGAAGACCCGGGCCACCCCGGCCGCGCGCAGCGCGTCGGCGTCCCTGGCCGGGATGATGCCGCCGACCACCACCGGCAGGTCACCCCGCCCGGCGGCGCGCAGCCCGTCCAGCACCGCCGGCACGGCGGCCAGGTGCGAGCCGGAGAGCACCGACAGGCCGACCAGGTCCACGTCCTCCTCGACGGCGGCGGCCACGATCTGCCCGGCGGTGAGCCGGATGCCCTGGTAGACCACCTCGAAGCCGGCGTCGCGGGCGCGTACCGCGATCTGCTCGGCGCCGTTGGAGTGCCCGTCCAGGCCGGGCTTGCCGACCAGCAGTCGCAGCCGGCCGCTGCCCAACTCCCGGGCGGTGGCGACGACCCGCGCACGGACCGCGCCCAGCGTCGCGTCGCCGCCGACCCCGGCCGCGCCTGCCAGTCCGGTCGGCGCCCGGTACTCGCCGAAGACCTGCCGCAGCGCGCCGGCCCACTCGCCGGTGGTCACCCCGGCCCGCACGCACTCCAGCGTCGCGTCCATCAGGTTCGTCGTGGTCGCGGCGTCCGCGCGGAGCCGGGCCAGCGCCGCGTCCACCGCCGCGCCGTCCCGGCCGTCGCGCCACCGGCGTACGGCCGCCGCGGCGGACGCCTCGACGGCCGGGTCGACCTGCTCGACGGCCTCGGCGCCGGCGGCGGTCAGCGGCGACGGCTCGGTCTCGGTGAACCGGTTGACCCCGACCACCACGTCGGTGCCCACCTCCATCCGGCGACGCCGGTCGGCCAGCGAGGCGACCAGCGCGCTCTTGAGGTAGCCGGTCTCCACGGCGGCGACCACGCCGCCCATCTCCAGCACCTTCTCCAGCTCGACCCGCGCCCCGGTGACGATCTCGTCGACCAGCGCGGTCATCACGTGCGAGCCGGCGAAGAGGTCCGGGTACTCCAGCAGGTCCGACTCGTACGCGAGCACCTGCTGCATCCGCAGCGACCACTGCTGGTCCCAGGGGCGGGGCAGGCCGAGCGCCTCGTTCCAGGCGGGAAGCTGCACGGCGCGGGCCCGGGCGTCGCGGGAGAAGGTGACGCCGAGCATCTCCAGCACGATGCGCTGGATGTTGTTCTCCGGCTGCGCCTCGGTCAGGCCGAGCGAGTTGACCTGGACGCCGTAGCGGAACCGGCGGTGCTTCGGGTTCTCGACGCCGTAGCGCTCGCGGGTGATCTCGTCCCACAGCGCGCCGAAGGCACGCATCTTGGCGACCTCCTCGACGAAGCGCACCCCGGCGTTGACGAAGAAGCTGATCCGCGCGACGACGTCACCCATCCGTTCGGCGGGCACCTGGCCGGAGTCTCGCACCGTGTCGAGCACGGCGACCGCGGTGGCGAGCGCGAAGCCGACCTCCTGCACCGGCGTCGCGCCGGCCTCCTGGAGGTGGTACGAGCAGATGTTGACCGGGTTCCACTTCGGCATCTCGCGCAGCGTGTACGCGATGATGTCGGCGGTGAGCCGCAGGGACGCCGCCGGGGGAAAGATGTACGTCCCCCGGGACAGGTACTCCTTGATGATGTCGTTCTGGGTGGTGCCGGCGCAGCGGGCCAGCTCGGCGCCCTGCTCGGCGGCGACGGTGCCGTAGAGGCCGAGCAGCCACATCGCCGGCGCGTTGATCGTCATTGAGGTGTTCATGTCGGCGGTCGGGATGCCGTCGAACAGCGCCCGCATGTCGCCCAGGTGGGCCACCGGCACGCCGACCCGGCCGACCTCGCCGGCGGCCAGCTCGTGGTCCGGGTCGTACCCGGTCTGGGTGGGCAGGTCGAAGGCGACCGAGAGCCCGGTCTGCCCCTTCGCCAGGTTGCGGCGGAAGAGCGCGTTGGTGGCCGCGGCGGAGGAGTGCCCGGCGTACGTGCGCATCACCCAGGGGCGGTCGCGCTCCGGCAGCCGGCCCGGGAGAGCCTTCTCGTCCATGGCCGGAGTTTAAGTTACCGTTCAGTAAAACGGGCTGTGGAAAATTGCACAGGTCCACGCAGCCGACCACCAGGGACAGCCGGCGCAGGCCGTCCGACACCACCACACCCCGGCGCCAGGCCGAGCCCCGCCTGGTCGCACACTGGACGACATGGATGACCAGCTCGCGATCTCCGTTCGGGGACTGCGCAAGGCGTACGGCGACACCGTCGCGGTCGCGGGAGTCGACCTCGACGTCCACCGGGGCGAGGTGTTCGCCCTGCTCGGCCCGAACGGCGCCGGCAAGACGACCACGGTGGAAATCCTTGAGGGCTTCCGGCAGCGCGACGCCGGTGAGGTACGCGTGCTCGGCAGCGACCCGGCCAACCCCGAGGCGAACTGGCGTGCCCGGGTCGGCATCGTGCTCCAGGGCACCGGCGAGTTCGACGAGCTGACCGTCGGCGAGGTGGTCCGGCACTTCGCCGGCTTCTACCCCGACGCCGACGACCCGGACAAGGTCGTCGAGCGGGTCGGTCTGGCCGGCAAGGCCAAGGCCCGCACGCACACCCTCTCCGGCGGGCAGAAGCGCCGGCTCGACGTGGCGTTGGGCATCATCGGCCGCCCCGAGCTGCTCTTTCTCGACGAGCCGACGACCGGCTTCGACCCGGAGGCCCGGCGCGAGTTCTGGGAGCTGATCCGGGATCTCGCCGCCGCCGGCACCACCATCGTGCTCACCACCCACTACCTGGACGAGGCGGAGGCGCTCGCCGACCGGGTCGGCGTCATCGTCGGCGGGCGGCTGGTCGAGGTGGCTCCGCCGAAGGAGCTCGGCCACCGACAGGAGGCTCTGGCGACAATCTCCTGGCGTACTCCGGACGGGACGCCGGAGACGGCGCAGAGTGCCACGCCGACGGCGCTCGTCACGGAGCTGGCCGCGCGTTTCGGCGGTGAGGTTCCCGGCCTCACGGTGACCCGGCCGACCCTGGAGGATGTGTACCTGACGATGATCGGACACCGATGACGACCACGACGAAGCCGGCCACGCCGGTCGCCGCCCCAACCCGGAGGCTCGGCGCAGGCGCCCTGGCGCTGCGGCAGGGCCGGTTGGAGATCACCCAGTTCCTGCGCAGCCGGGAGTCCGTCGTCTTCACGCTGGGCTTCCCGATCATCATGATCGTTCTCTTCGCGGCGATCTTCAGCGGGGAGATCGCCCCGGGGGTCAGCTACACCCAGTACTTCATCACGGGCATGATCGCGACCGGCCTGATGACGGTGAGCTTCCAGAACCTCGGCATCTGGATACCCACCGAACGGGACCGGGGGGTGCTCAAACGCTACCGGGGCACACCGATGCCGAAGTGGGTCTGGTTCGCCGGCAAGGTGCTCATGGTGGTGGCGATCGGTGTCGCCGAGACCGCGCTGCTGCTCGCCGTATCGGTGGCGCTGTTCGACCTGACCCTGCCAGCCACCGTCGGCAGGTGGCTCACCTTCGGCTGGGTCTCCGGGCTCGGTGTCACCGCCTGCACCCTCTGCGGCATCGCCATCTCCTCGCTGGCCCGCACCGCCCGCAGCGGCTCCGCGGTGGTCACCCCGGTGGCGCTGGTGCTCCAGTTCGTCTCCGGGGTGTTCTTCGTCTTCACCAACCTGCCCGGCTGGATGCAGCAGGTGGCGGCGCTCTTTCCGCTCAAGTGGATGTGCCAGGGGCTGCGCGCGGTTTTCCTGCCGGACAGCTTCGCCGCCCGCGAACCGGGCGGGTCGTTCGAGCTGGACCGGGTCGCCCTGGTGCTCGCCCTCTGGTGTGTCATCGGTCTGGCGCTCTGCCTGACGACCTTCCGCTGGACCACGAAACGCGACGGCTGAGCCATGGCACACGGCAAGGGGCCGGGCGCGTCCGGCCCCTTGCCGTGCCATCTGGTTCCGGCCCGTGGCCGGCAGCCCCGGCTCCGGCCCCGGCCCGATGTTGCCGCCGGGCTCGGCCGGGGGCTCAGTACTGGTAGAAGCCCTGGCCGGTCTTGCGGCCCAGGTCACCGGCGGTGGCCATCCGCTGGAGCAGCTCCGGGGGGAAGAACTTCCCGTCGGCGGTGTCGGTCCAGATGTTCATGGTGGCGTTCAGCAGCACGTCCACGCCAGTCAGGTCGACCGTGGCCAGCGGGCCCATGGCGTGGCCGAAGCCCAGCTTGCACGCGGTGTCCAGATCCTCGGCGGAGACCACGCCGGACTCGACCAGCTTGACCGCCTCCATGGCCAGGGCGCAGATCAGTCGGGTGGTGACGAAACCGGCGATGTCCCGGTTCACCACCACGACGGTCTTGCCGATCCCCTCGGCGAACGCCTTCGCCGAGGCCAGGGTCTCGTCGCTGGTCTTGAAGCCGCGGACCAGCTCGCAGAGCCTCATCATCGGCACCGGCGAGAAGAAGTGGGTGCCGACGACCGCCTCCGGCCGCTCGGTCACGGTGGCGATCTGGGTTACCGGGATGGCCGAGGTGTTGGTCGCCAGAATGGCGTCGGACTTGCAGATCTTGTCCAGCGCGCGGAACACCTCGTGCTTGATCTCGATCTTCTCGAAGACCGCCTCGATCACGATGTCCGCGTCGGCCGCCGCCTCCAGGTCGGTGGTCGTGGCGATCCGACCCAGGGTCGCCTCGACCTCGGAGTCGTCGATCCTCCCCTTCTCGGCGAACTTCTCCAGCGACTTCCGGATGCCGGCGACGCCCCGCCGGGTGGCCGCGTCGTCCAGGTCGCGCAGCGTCACCTGCCAGCCCGCCTGGGCCGCCACCTGGGCGATCCCCGAACCCATCAGCCCGGCACCGATGACCGCGAGTCGACCCGCCATCTGCTTCTCCCTCGCTGCGATGTGAGTGTCTGCCAGCACCCTAGTCGCCAACGCTGAACGAGGGCTAAGGCCCTGGGCGGCTCAGATGGTCAGCTCCGGCGTCCGCGCGACGCTGCCCCGCTCGACCTCGACGCCCAGCGCCCGCAGGTCCGCCACCAGGTCCGGGTACCCCCGGTCGACGTGGTGCACGTCGGAGACCTCGGTGATCCCGTCCGCGCAGAGCCCGGCGATGATCAGCCCGGCGCCGGCACGGATGTCGGTGGCCCGCACCGGTGCGCCCGAGAGCCGTTCCCGCCCACGCACCACCGCGTGGTGCCCGTCGGTCTTGATGTCCGCGCCCAGGCGCATCATCTCGTTGGCGAACATGAACCGGCCGTCGAAGATGTTCTCGGTGATCAGCGAGGCCCCGTCGCTCACCGCCGCCAGCCCGATCGCCATCGGCAGCAGGTCGGTGGCGAAGCCCGGGTACGGCAGGGTGACCACGTCCACCGCCCTCGGCCGGTCGTCGGCGCGAATCCGGAAGGCGTCACCGCGGGTCTCCACCAGTGCACCGGCCGACACCAGCTTGTCCAGTGCCACCTCCAGCAACACCGGGTCGATGCCGCTGACGGTGACGTCCCCCCGGGTCATCGCCGCGCCGAACGCCCACGTCCCGGCGACGATCCGGTCCCCCACCGTGACGTGCCGCACCGGACGCAGTTCGGGCACCCCGACGATGCGCAGCGTGGAGCTGCCGGCGCCCGAGATCCTGGCGCCCATCTCGTTGAGCATCGTGCAGATGTCGACGATCTCCGGCTCGCGGGCGGCGTTGTCGATGACCGTCACGCCCCGGGCCAGCACCGCCGCCATCACCAGGTTCTCGGTGGCACCGACGCTGGGGAAGTCCAGCACGACCTCCGCGCCGCGCAGCCCGTCCGGGGCCGCGGCGATGACGAAGCCGTGCTCGCCGGAGATGTCCGCGCCCATCCGGGCCAGCCCGCCGATGTGCATGTCCAGGCCACGGGAGCCGATCGCGTCCCCACCGGGATGCGCCACCCGGACGTACCCCCGGCGGGCCAGCAGCGGACCCAGCACGCAGATCGACGCGCGCAGCCGCCGGACAAGGTCGTAGTCGGCCTCGGCACCCGGTTCCTCCGGCACGTCGATGACGACCGAGCGGGATCGGGCCGTCCCGCCGTCGGCCACCATCGGGTCGACCGGGTCGTCCGCCTCGAAACGCACCCCGCAGCCGAGCCGGCGCAGCACCTCACCCATGATCGCGATGTCGGTGATCCGGGGGACATTGGTGATCACCGTCCGACCCGGGGCCAGCAACGCCGCCGCCATCAGCTTCAACGCCGAATTCTTCGCGCCCACCACGTGCACGGTCCCGGCCAGGCGGGCCCCGCCGTCCACCCGGATCACGTTGACGTCGTGGCCGCCCGGCGCCCCGGCGTCGCCCACGCACCCGGCGGCCGGGTCCGGCCGTGCCGGGATCGTCAGGTCCGGTATCCGTAGGCTGTGCGTCATGGCCGTCCACCTCACGCGCATCTACACCAAGGCCGGCGACGCCGGCATGACCAGGCTGAGCAACAACGAGCAGGTGCCGAAGACCGATCCACGCATCACCGCGTACGCGGACGTCGACGAGTGCAACGCCGCGATCGGCGTCGCGATCGCCCTCGGGCAGCTCCACGACGAACTGCGGGCGGTGCTGGGGTCGATCCAGAACGACCTGTTCGACGTGGGCGCCGATCTGTCCACCCCGGTCGAGCCGGCCCCGAAGTACCCGCCGCTGCGGGTCACCGAGGAGTACGTGGAGCGCCTCGAGGGCTGGTGCGACGAGTACAACGCGCGCCTTGGCAAGCTCGACTCCTTCATCCTCCCCGGCGGCACCGCCGGCGCGGCGCTGCTGCACGTGGCACGGACGATCGCCCGGCGCGCCGAGCGGGCGGCGTGGGCCCTGGTCGCTCACGATCCGGATCGCACCAGTTCCCTTCCGGCAAAGTATCTCAACCGTCTCTCGGATCTGCTCTTTATCCTGTCAAGAACGGCAAATCCGGACGGAGATGTGCTATGGGTGCCGGGCGGTCAGCGCTGAACCTCGGCACGCTGCACCACGTCGAGGTCTGGGTACCGGACCTCGCCCTCGCCACGGCGAGCTGGGGCTGGCTCCTCGGCGAGCTGGGCTGGACGCGCCCGGAGACGCCGCTGGCCGGCACCCCGGTTCTTGGGGTGCCGGCCAGCGTTCGTTCCTGGGTCAGCTGTTCCAGTACTGGGTGACGATGTCGGCGGCCTGCTGCTCCCACTGCGCGTACGCATCCGGGTAGGCGGAGACCTGCACGGTCTGGGCGGCCTCGGTCAGCGGCATGTCCTGCCAACCGTCGACCTGCTTCAGGCCCTTCAGGAACGCGAGCGAGGAGTACTCCGGATCGGTGATCTGCTCCGGCGTGCCCCAACCCGAGCTCGGACGCTGCTGGAACAGGCCCAGCGAGTCGTGATCGTTGCGGTCGCCGAGGTGGCCCAGGTTCTCCAGCTTCGACTCCTGCAGGCTGGTGGCGATCGAGATGACGGCGGCGCGCTCGGGCAAGCCGGCCTTCTTCGTCGCCGCGATGATCGCCTTCGCGTTCGCGGTCTGCTCGTCGTTCAGGGTGATCCTGGACTGCGCGCCCTGCACGCCGTGCGGGATCAGCTTGTCGCCCTGCACGGTCACGGCCACCGGCTTGGTGTCCACCGGCTCCGTGGCGTGGGCGGCGATCGGACCGGCGAACACACCACCGGCAAAGGCAAGACCAGCAATACCGAGCACACTCTTACGCAGCATCGTGTTCATGGGAAAGCTCCATTCGGGGGTTGGCGCGTCACCCGCCGACGGGGATCGGCGATCTGGTGTGCGCAAGCACCACGTCAGGCGCTCGAAGTAAAGTCTTGGGGGATCATCCGGCGCGCGGGGCCGAGCCTCTGCATCGCTCCGGGACCATGTACAACGACCGGCGGCCCACCATCATTCCGGGCCTTGCGCCGCCATCGGCGGGCCGTCTTCCGCGGTCGTTCACGGGGCTACAACGACCCGCGCCCGCCCGTCATTCCGCCGGCAGAGCGCCGCCGGTCACGCCGGTCACCGGCACGAAACGGACACACCGCGCAGGATGGGCCATCGGTGGAACACCGCTCACCATGCCGGATCGGCGTCGATCGGGCGGCCGGCGCGGGAGGTCAGGCGGCGGGCCAGTCCTGGGAGGCAGCCAGACGCGGCGAGGCCGCCCCGGGCGGGGCGGCCTCGAGCCAGGAGAGGAATCCGGTCACCGTGGAACGTGCCATGGCGATCTCGACCGGCGCGTGGTGACTGGTACAGCGGAGGATGACCCAGTCCGCGGGCATCGAGAGCCGCTCCTGCCCCTCGGGCAGGCGCCGTCGCTCCACGACGAGCTCCTTGCGGGAGAGCACCCGGTTGGGCCGGAGGGCGAAGCTGAACATCCGGTACCACCGGAGCTCGTCGCCGACGAAGCGGCCGAAGCCGGGAGACCAGCCCCGCCCGTCGAGGACCGTGGTGACCCGGACGCTGAGTCGGATGATGCCTCCGCTACGGGCGACCACGGCCCGGCGGATGAAAAGGATCACGAGCGCGGCGAGCAGCACCGCGATGCCGACTCCGATCCCTTCCACGATCTCCATCGGCGGGTCGGCTCAGCGTGCCGCGGTGGCCGGGGTGGCGCTCTCGGCGAGGACGGTGACACCCTCGCCGGTCACCGACAGAAAGCCGCCGGCGACGTCGTAGGCGATCTGCTCCCCGCCGGCCTGCTTGATGCGAACCTGGCTGGGCTCCGCGAGCTGGCCGAGCAGGGGCGCGTGCCCCGCCAGCACACCCAGCTCACCCTCGGTCGTCCGCGCGACGACCATCTCGGCGTCGCCGGACCAGACCTTCTCCTCGACGGCTACGAGCTCGACGTGAAGCTGCTGTGCCACGCTGTCTCCTTGCTGCGGCGGCGGATTGTGGAAAGTCTAGTCCCGCGCCCGAAGGCTCCCCAACGCGGGTGGCGAGACCTGCACCATCGTGGGTGCGTTGCGCCGTGGCGGGGCCGATCCGGCACCGACCCGGCCCGACCTGGTTACTTGTTCCGGTTGCGGAACTCCGGGTGCTCCAGCAGGAAGCCGTCGAGCTGTTCGTCCTTCAGGGCGGCGAAGAAGTCGTCCGCGGCGGGCAGCAGCCGCTCCCCCCGGTACGCCGCACCCGTGCCGATTCCCTCGCCGGGCAGCTTGATCAGCTCGACGTTCTCCGGCCGGACGTCCTTGAGCGCGAGGGCGAAGTCGACGACGCTGTTGCCCCGGCCGTTGAAGGTCAACGACTGGCCGGCCGCCCGGACCACCCGGTCCAGCTTGATCGGGTTGGTCACCACATCGGCGCTCACCGCCTGATTCGCCATCGCCTTGATGAACTGCTGCTGGTGACGCTGGCGGCCGTAGTCGGCGTCCGGGACGCCGTTCTTCGGATACCGCTGCCGGACGTAGTCCAGCGCCTGCCAACCGCTGAGGTGCTGGGTGCCCTTCTTGTACTCCGCCTGCGGGCCGATGTAACCCTCGCCGTACGGGTTGCCCTTGCGGTGTTTGCCGTCGGGCTCCCGGTGCTCGGACCTCACGTCCCGCTCGATGTACATGGTGACGCCGCCCATGGCGTCGACGATCTTCTGGAAGCCGGTGAAGTTGATGATCGCGCCGGCGTCGAACCGCTCGATCCCGATGACCTGCTGCACGCTCTTGGCGAGCAGCTCGAAGCCCTGCGCGGCGCTCGGATTCTGCCCCTGCACGATACTGCCGCGCGCCATGGCGCCGTTGAGCTTGCCCCTGCCGCCGGAGTAGTTGGCCTTGTCGAATCTCGGGATGTCGACGACGAGGTCGCGCGGCATGGAGAAGAGGTAGGCCCGGTCCAGCGTCGAGGGCACGTGCAGCACCATGATCGAATCAGCCAGCGGCGGATCCTCGGGTTTGCGCGGGTCGATGCCGACCAGCAGGATGTTGAGCGGCCCCTTTATGTCGCTCTTGCGTTCCTGTGCCCCGGCGGCCTGGTCGCCGAAGAGGTCGGCCTTGCCCACCGCGCCCTCGTAACGAGCGAGCAATGCCTCGTAACCGACCAGGACGACGCCGCTGAGCAACATCAGCACGGCGCCGAGGACGGTGCACGCCCGCGCCCACCGCGGCACGCCCGCCCAGCGGGACGGCCTGCGCCCCTTCTTGCCGGCCTTACCCACCGGGAACTCCATTCGTCGTCGCGCCCATGACTCTCAAGACGGGCGGACGCGGCCGAAAAGTTGCTGCGGATCGACGCCTGTTCGCGAGTATCGCGCTGGAAACGGTACCGCGCCGCGGCGGGAATCGCTCACCCGCGGCTCGGGCACGGGCCCCGAAGCCGTGAACGGCTGGAAGGCCACCCCAGCTCCCGCCGGGGTGGCCTTCGCGGATGTGGTGGAGGTCTCAGCCCTCCGCCATCAGCTCCTTCGCCTTCTTCTCCAGGTCCTCCAGACCACCGCACATGAAGAACGCCTGCTCGGGGAAGTGGTCGTACTCGCCCTCGCTGATCTTCTTGAACGCCTCGATGGTCTCGGTGATCGGCACCGTCGAGCCCGGCACGCCGGTGAACTGCTCGGCGGCGTAGGTGTTCTGCGACAGGAAGCGCTCGATCCGCCGGGCTCGGGCCACGGTGATCTTGTCTTCCTCGGAGAGCTCCTCGATGCCGAGGATGGCGATGATGTCCTGCAGATCCTTGTACTTCTGCAGGATCCGCTTCACCTCGGTGGCGACCGCGAAGTGCTCCTGGCCGACGAACTCCGGGGCGAGGATCCGGGACGAGGACGCCAGCGGGTCCACGGCCGGGTAGATGCCCTTGTCGGAGATCGACCGCTCCAGGTTCGTGGTCGCGTCGAGGTGGGCGAACGTGGTGGCCGGCGCCGGGTCGGTGTAGTCGTCGGCGGGCACGTAGATCGCCTGCATCGAGGTGATGGCCTGGCCCCGGACAGAGGTGATCCGCTCCTGCAGCTCACCCATCTCGTCGGCCAGGGTCGGCTGGTAGCCCACCGCGCTCGGCATCCGGCCGAGCAGCGTGGAGACCTCGGAACCGGCCTGGGTGAAACGGAAGATGTTGTCGATGAAGAGCAGCACCTCCTGCTTCTTCACGTCGCGGAAGTACTCCGCCATGGTCAGCGCGGAGAGCGCGACCCGCAGCCGGGTGCCCGGCGGCTCGTCCATCTGGCCGTAGACCAGCGCGGTCTTGTCGATGACACCGGACTCGGTCATCTCGGCGATGAGGTCGTTGCCCTCGCGGGTCCGCTCACCCACGCCGGCGAAGACCGAGGTGCCACCGAAGTTCCGGGCGACCCGGGTGATCATCTCCTGGATGAGCACCGTCTTGCCCACGCCGGCGCCGCCGAACAGGCCGATCTTGCCGCCCTTCACGTACGGGGCGAGCAGGTCGATGACCTTGATGCCGGTCTCCAGCATCTCGGTCTTCGGCTCCAGGTCCGCGAAGGCCGGGGCCTTGCGGTGGATGCCCCAGTGGTCGTCGGGCTGGAGCGTCTCGCCCTCGGTGAGGTTGAGGCACTCGCCGATCGCGTTGAACACGTGACCCTTCACCGCGTCGCCCACCGGCACGGTGATCGGCGAACCGGTGTCGCGTACCTCGGTGCCGCGGACCAGGCCGTCGGTCGGCTGCATCGAGATGGCCCGGATCACGTTGTCACCCAGGTGCTGGGCGACCTCCAGGGTCAGCGTCTTCTCGCCGCCGGACAGGGTCACGTCCACGTGCAGGGCGTTGAACAGGGCCGGCATGGCGTCGCGCGGGAACTCGGCGTCGACGACCGGGCCGATGACCCGGACCACGCGACCCGTGGCCGTCCTGGTCTCAGCTGGTCCACCAGCAACTGCGGATACAGTCATCACACTTCACTTCCCGACGCGGCCAGCGCGTTCGCGCCGCCGACGATCTCGCTGATCTCCTGGGTGATCCCGGCCTGCCGGGCCGAGTTCATCTCGCGCGTGTACTTCTCGATCATCTCTTCGGCGTTGTCGGTGGCGCTCTTCATCGCCCGCCGCCGGGCAGCCGACTCACTCGCCGCCGACTCCAACAACGCCGCGTAGATCCGCGTGTTGATGTACTTCGGCAGCAGCGCGTCGAGCAACGCCTCCGCCTCCGGCTCGAACTCGTACGCCGGGAGCGCGCCCTCGGACCGGGGCCGGTCCTCGACCTGCATCGGGCCGATGATCTTGGCCACCGGGGTCTGGGTCATCAGGGACTTGAACTCGGTGTAGACGATGTGCAGCTCGTCGATACCGCGCGTCCCGTCCGGCCCGGGGTCGCCGTCGACGTCGTCCGCCCCGGCGGAGAACGCCCGGATCAGCGTCTCCCCGACGGTGCGGGCGTCGGCGAACGTCGGCTGCTCCGAGAAGCCCGTCCAGTTCGCCTCGATCGGCCGGTCCCGGAACCGGAAGAAGCTCAGGCCCTTGCGACCGATGACGTAGAGCACGGGCTCCTTGCCGTCGGCGCGCAGCCGGGCGATCAGCGACTCCGCGGTCTTGATGGCGTTCGAGCTGTAACCGCCGGCCAGACCACGGTCGGCGGTCACCAGCAGGACACCGGCCCGCCGGACCCGCTCACGCGGGGTCAGCAGCGGGTGGTCGATCCGCGCGTTGGAGGCCAGCGCCGTGAGCACGCCGGTGATGGCCTGGGCGTACGGCAGGGACGCCTCCACCCGGGCCTGGGCCTTGGCGATCCGGCTCGTCGCCACGAGCTCCATCGCCTTGGTGATCTTCTTCATCCCCTTCGCCGAGCGAATGCGTTGACGAAGAACGCGTACCTGGGCCGCCATCCGTCAGCCCTACTGCTTCTCGGTGGTGTCGGCGTAGCGGGTGACCGTCTCGCGGTTCTCCTCGCCCTCCAGCGGCTTGGCCGGGGCCTCGTTGATCCGCCGCTCCTCCTCCTTGCCGAGGAAGAGCTGCTTGAACTCGGTGATCGCCGACTCGAGCGAGCCGATGATCTCGTCGTTCCACTGGTGGGCGGCGATGCCGGCCAGAACGCCGTCGTGCTTGTGCCGCAGGTACTGGAGGAACTCCGACTCGAAGCGGCGAATCTCGCCCACCGGGACGTCGTCGAGCTTGCCCTCGGTGCCGGCCCAGACGGAGACGACCTGCTCCTGCACCGGGTACGGCGAGTAGTTCGGCTGCTTGAGCAGCTCGACCAGGCGGGCGCCGCGCTCCAGCTGGGCCCGGGAGGCCCGGTCCAGGTCGGAGGCGAAGGCGGCGAACGCCTCCAGCTCGCGGTACTGGGCCAGGTTGAGCCGCAGCGAACCGGCGACCTTCTTCATCGGCTTCACCTGCGCGGCGCCACCGACCCGGGAGACCGAGGTGCCGACGTTGATGGCCGGCCGGACGCCCTGGTTGAACAGGTCGGTCTCCAGGAAGATCTGGCCGTCGGTGATCGAGATGACGTTGGTCGGGATGAAGGCCGAGATGTCGTTGGCCTTCGTCTCGATGATCGGCAGGCCGGTCATCGAGCCGCCGCCCATCGCGTCGGAGAGCTTGGCGCAGCGCTCCAGCAGCCGGGAGTGCAGGTAGAAGACGTCACCCGGGTAGGCCTCGCGGCCCGGCGGGCGGCGCAGCAGCAGCGACACGGCCCGGTACGCCTCGGCCTGCTTGCTGAGGTCGTCGAAGACGATCAGGACGTGCTTGCCGCCGTACATCCAGTGCTGCCCGATGGACGAGCCGGTGTACGGGGCGAGGTACTTGAAGCCGGCCGGGTCGGAGGCCGGGGAGGCGACGATGGTGGTGTATTCCATCGCGCCCGCCTCCTCCAGGATGCCCTTGATCGAGGCGATCGTGGAGGCCTTCTGGCCGATGGCGACGTAGATGCAGCGGACCTGCTTCTTCGGGTCGCCGGAGCGCCAGTTGTCCCGCTGGTTGAGGATGGTGTCCAGCGCGACCGTGGTCTTGCCGGTCTTGCGGTCACCGATGATCAACTGACGCTGGCCACGGCCGATCGGCGTCATGGCGTCGACGGCCTTGATGCCGGTCTGCAGCGGCTCGTCGACCGACTGCCGGGCCATCACGTTCGGGGCCTGGAGCTCCAGCTCGCGGAAGCCCTCGTTGGCGATGTCGCCGAGCCCGTCGATCGGCTGGCCGAGCGCGTTGACCACGCGGCCGAGGAAGGCGTCGCCGACCGGTACGGAGAGCACCCGGCCGGTGCGCTTGACGCGCTGCCCCTCCTCCAGCTTCGCGGAGTCACCGAGAACGACGACACCGATCTCCCGGACGTCGAGGTTCAACGCCACGCCGAGCGTGCCGTCCTCGAACTCCAGGAGCTCGTTGGTCATGGTCGAGGGCAGGCCCTCGACGTGGGCGATGCCGTCGCCGGTGTCGGCGACGGTGCCGACCTCCTCGCGGGAGACGTCGGACGAGTAGGAGGAGACGTAGCGCTCCAGGGCGCCGCGGATCTCCTCCGTCGAGATGGTCAGCTCGGCCATCCTCTGCTTCCTTAAGTATCAGGGGCCCGGGATACCTAGTACCGACCGGTCCGAATGGCGTCGATCAAAGGGCTGCGAGGACGCTGGTCAGCGCTTCGCGAGCGCGTTGCGGGTCTCGTTGAGGCGGCGCAGGACGGTGCCGTCGTACAGGTCGGAACCGACCCGCACGCTCACGCCACCGAGCACCTCCGGGGCCACCGTCTGCTTGACGGAAACCTCTCGACCGTACATGGCGGAGAGGCGGGCACCGAGGCGTCGCTCCTCCTCGTCGGTCAGCGGAGCGGCGACGGTCACGTAGGCGACCTGCCGGTCCCGCCGGTCGGCGACCATCTCGACCAGTCGGGTGAGCGCCCCGGTCAGGGAGCGTCCCCCGAACCCGCTGAGCGCGACCCCGACGAGGTAGCCGGTGACCGGCCGGGCCTTGCCGACGAGGAGCTGGTCGACCAGGGTGGCCCGCCGCGCGACCGGGGCCGTCGGGTCGGACAGCGCGTTGGACAGCTCCGGGGAACCCGAGACGACCTGCCCGAAGCGGAACAGCTCGTCCTCGACCTCGCCCAGTTCGCCGGCCTTGTCGCTGCCGGCCAGCAGCGCCTCCACGCCGAGCCGCTCGACGCCGTCGAGCAGCTCCGACGGCGTGGACCACCGGCCGGAGACCAGCACGGCGAGCAGGTCGAGCGCGCCCGCGCCGATCTGGCCGCGCAGCACGTCACCGAGCAGGCCGGCCCGGTCGGTACCCGAACGGGCCGGGTCGGAGAGCGCCCGACGCAGCCGCGGCTCGCGCCGCAGCACGGCGGCGACGGACAGGAGTTCGTCCGCGGTGGCGGCCACCGCCGACGGCTCCGCGCCCCGGACGTACTCCTCGAGGCGCTCGGCCGCGATCTTGTACGACTCCCGGCTGGCGGCCTGCATCAGCGAGCCCCCGCGCTCTCGAGGCCGCTGAGGAACCGGTCCACGGTGCCCTTGCGACGGGCCTCGTCGGCGAGCGACTCTCCGACGATCTTGCTGGCCAGGTCCACCGCGAGCGTGCCGACCTCGGTGCGCAGCTCGCGCACGATGGTGGCCCGCTCGGCGGCGAGCTGCTCCTTGCCGGCCGCGATGATCCGGTCGGACTCCTCCCGCGCCTTGCCGAGGATGTCCTGGCGGATGCCCTCCGCGTCGGACCGGGCGTCGTCCCGGATCTTCGCGGCCTCGGTCCGCACCTCGGCGAGCTGCGCACGGTACTGCTCGAGCACCTGGTTCGCCTCGGCCTGCGCCGCCTCGGCGCGCTTGAGGCCACCCTCGATCGCGTCGACCCGCGCCTGGTACATCGCCTCCATGCGCGGCATGACGAACTTCAGCAGGACGAAGCAGAGCAGACCGAAGGCGATCGTCCCGATGACCAGCTCCTGCCAGATCGGCACGAGCGGGTGGTGATCCACATCTGTGGCGGCGATGAACATCTCAGACCTCCGGGTCGAGGAACGGACGGTCAGCTGACGGCGAAGGCGAGCACCAGGCCGAACAGCGCGAGCGCCTCGACCAGGGCGAAGCCCAGCACCAGCCAGGTGCGGTTGTAGCCGGCGGACTCCGGCTGGCGGGCGCTCGACTGGATGTAGGCCGCGAAGACCAGGGCGACACCGATGCCGGGGCCGATGGCGGCGAGGCCGTAGCCGATGGTGTTGACGTTACCGTTGATGGCGGCAAGAACGTCCATTGCGGGTATTCCTCCTAGTTCACGCGTGAGGTCTCACGCGTACGCGGTTCGGTACCAGAAGCTTGGTCGGGCCGGGTGCCCACCGAGCCCGATCTCAGTGGTCGTCGGCCAGCGACGTTCCGATGTAGTTGGCGGTCAACGTGACGAAGACGTAGGCCTGCAGCAGGGCGACCAGCACCTCGAAGAAGGCCATCAGGATCGCCATCGCGAAGGAGAAGACCGAGGTCACCTGGACGAACACGTTGTCCGAGGCGAGCATCACGAAGCCGCCGAGGGTGAACACCAGCAGGATCAGGTGGCCGGCGAACATGTTGGCGAAGAGTCGCACCGCCAGGGTGACCGGCCGGTTGATGAAGTTCTGCAGGAACTCGATCGGGATCAGCAGGAAGTGCATCGGCCACGGCACGCCGGGGATGATCAGGCTCTTCTTCAGGTAGCTGCCCAGGCCGTCCTTGCGGACACCGATGTAGAGGTACATCACGTAGGAGATCGCCGCGAGCACGATCGGGAACGCGATGTGCGAGTTGGGCGAGATCTGCAACCCGGGGACGATGCCGAAGAGGTTGGTCAGCGCGATGAAACTGAACAGCACCGTGAGGTAGGGCGCGAAGCGGATGCCGGCGTTGCCCATCTGCTCCCGGGCGATGTTGTCCCGGACCAGCCCGTAGAGCGACTCGGCGTACCACTGGGTCTTGCCGGGCACCAGCGTGGGCTTCCGGTAGGCCAGCATGAAGAAGATGATCAGCAACGCGACCGCGAGCCAGACCATGATGCCGAACTTGGTGACCCAGGGGCCGGCCACGTTCGGCGGATAGAAATCTCCGACGCTGGGGGGCCAGGGGATCCCCTGGGCGACGACCAGCTGTCCGCTCACCGTGTCATCCTCCGCACTCGACAGACCCGCGCGTGCTGGCACTCAAGCACTGAGCCTCTTCATGATCAGGTAGATCGCTCCGGCTGCGCCGAGCATCATGCCGACGGCGACCCCGATGCCGGTTCGCAGATCGAAGAACCGCTCCGCCAACCACCCGAGGAAACCCCACGCCACGATGCCGGCGAGCAGGTAGCCCAGGACAGCACCGGCCACGCCCTCCGACGAGTGTTCGTCGGACTTGCGGGTGTGGGGGTCATCGGCCATGACGTCGCGAACAATATCAGCAGAGGCGCACGGGAGTGTGCGGCACCCCCCACACTGCGGGCAGCGTGCGGGCCGTGCGGCGTCGGAGCAGTCGTCGCTCAGGTTACTCCCCACCGGCCCACCACAACAGCCCGACGTACCGGCGGCGAACCCCGGATTCGTTCAGTCGTCGCGCCGGCCGAAGGTCGGCAGCGGCGACCGCAAGGCCCAGGTCAGATGTGCTCCGGTCCAGACCACCACCGCCGCGATGACGGCCACCCCCAGATCCGGCAGCCCGGCCCAGCCGCTCGCCGCGACGGCGGCCATCACCACCCCGAGGAACACGATCTTCGTGGCGTAGGTGACCAGCCCGACGGACATGATTAACCGAGGATTCACCGCGTCGGCCCAGGCCACCGAGACGCCGGAGATCAGGTAGCTGAGCACGACCAGCGTGATCCCGGCGGCCACGCCGGCCGCTCCGGTGGGCCCGCGCAGCACCGCCGCCGCCGGAACCGCGACCACGGCCAGCGCCGCACACGCCGCCAGCGGCAACCGCAGGTACGGCAGCCGGGCCCGGATCGCCCCCGGCTCCCCCGCCCGTGGCGCGGTCATCGGGGGTACGCCGGGAAGGCGGCGACCAGCTCGGCGACCTCGCCGGCGATCCCGGCGAGCCGGTCGGCGCCGCCGGGGGCGGTGGGATCGGTGCGCACCGCACCGGCGACCAACGAGGCGACCTGCCGCATCTCCCCCTCCCGCATACCCTGTGTGGTGACGCTCGGGGTGCCCACCCGGATCCCGGAGGCCACCGTCGGCGGCTGCGGGTCGTACGGGATGGCGTTCTTGTTCAGGGTGATGCCCGCGGCGTCGCAGCGGGCCTCGGCGTCGGCGCCGCTGACCCCGACCTCGCGCAGGTCGACCAGGGCCAGGTGGGTGTCGGTGCCGCCGGAGACCGGCCGCATCCCCTCGGCGGCGAGCCCGGCCGCGAGCGCCCGGGCGTTGGCGACCACCTGCGCGGCGTACGCCCGGAACTCGGGCTGCGCGGCTTCGCGCAGCGCGACCGCCTTGGCCGCGACGGCGTGCATCAGCGGGCCGCCCTGGGTGAACGGGAAGACCGCCTTGTCGATCCGCGGGGCCAGCGACTCGCGGCACAGGATCATGCCGCCCCGGGGACCGCGCAGCACCTTGTGGGTGGTGAGGCAGACGACGTCGGCGTACGGCACCGGGGACGGGATCGCCCCGCCGGCGACCAGGCCGATGAAGTGCGCGGCGTCCACCATGAGGTACGCCCCGACCTCGTCGGCGACCGCCCGGAACCGGGCGAAGTCGATCAGGCGCGGGTACGCCGTCGCACCGCAGATGATCATCTTCGGGCGGTGGGCCAGGGCGAGCTCCCGTACCTCGTCATAGTCGATCAGCTCGGTGTCCCGTCGGACGGTGTACCCGACGGTGTGGAACCACTTCCCGGAGAAGTTCACCCGGCTGCCGTGGGTGAGGTGCCCGCCGTGCGGCAGCTCCATCGCCAGCACGGTGTCCCCCGGCTGCACCAGGGCGGCGTACGCGGCCAGGTTTGCGCTGGCCCCGGAGTGCGGCTGTAGGTTGGCGTGCTCGGCGTCGAAGAGCTCCTTCGCCCGGGCGATGCCAATCTCCTCGGCCCGGTCCACCTCGGCGCAGCCGCCGTAGTAGCGCCGGCCGGGATAGCCCTCGGCGTACTTGTTGGTCAGCGTCGAGCCGAGCGCGGCGAGCACCGCCGGGGAGGTGAGATTCTCACTGGCGATCAGTTGCAGACCGCCGCGCAGCCGGTCCAGTTCCCCGAGCACCACCCCGGCGATCTCCGGGTCGACTGCGCTGAGCTGCTCGAAGTCCGGCCCCCAGAAGGTGCCTGTCGCGTTGTCCACACTGAGCGAGTCTACGGAGCCGCCCAGCGGAAGCCGTGGCTGACTCAGTTGAAGTCACGGCCGGTGGTGTGCCGGTAGGCGACGGTGTCACTGGGCGGGACGAAATCACGGATCGGCTGGTCGCGCAGGGCGTGGCCGAGGACCCGACCGACCGCGTCGACCAGCCGGCTCTGCACCGCCCCGCCGACCGCGTCCCGCGGATCGTCGGGGTTCGCCGCGATCTGGGCGATCGCGAGCTGCGGGGTGACGGCCACCACCGAGGTCGTCTCGTCCCGCTCGGAGGTGCCGGTCTTGCCGGCAACCGGCCGGCCCAGCGCCCGGCTCAGGTCCTCCGCCGTGCCCCCGTCGCAGGCGCCGTACATGGACTGGTCGCCGACCGGGCACCGGGCCGCGTCGGCCGCCGCCCGGGCCACGTCGGTCTCGACGACCTGCCGGCAGTCCGGGCGGCCGGCGGCGACCTCGTGTCCGGCGTTGTCGGTGATCGACACGACCGGAAGCGGGGCACACCAGGTGCCCTCCGCCGCCACCGTCGCGTACGCGTTCGCCAGGTCGAGCGGGGTGGTGGAGGAGACGCCGAGGGTGAACGCGCCCCAGTGCTTCGCGTTGTGGCGGGCCAGCGCCGCGTCCTCCTCGGCCCGGAACACGATGCCCAGCCGCTCGGCCATCGCCACCACCCGGTCCGCCCCGACCCGCTCGATCAGCCAGGCGAAGTACGTGTTCGCCGAACGACCGAACGCGGTCCACATGGTGTGCGGTCCGTCCATCCGCGACGGGTTGGCGTTGACCGGGCACCACCGGCCGTCGCAGTTGGCTCCGGCGCCGTCGACCGGGAACCGGGTCCGGATCCGGCTGGGGGCGTCGAAGGGCGTGTCCAGGGGCAGCCCGGACTCCAGCGCGGCCAGCAGGGTGAAAAGCTTGAACGTCGAGCCCGCCTGGTAGCCGGCGATGCCGTCGCCGCCGCCGACGAGCTGGTTGACCGTGTTCGGGTAGTTCTTCTGGCCCGGTGGGTTGGCGGCGACGCTGTAGTTCCGGTTGACCGCCATGGCCAGCACCCGGCCGGTGCCGGGCTGCACCACCGCCGTGGGCGCCGCGAAGGGATCGTTGACGGCGTAGATGCCGCGCACCTCCCGCACGGCCGCCCGTTGGATGTCCGGGTCGAGCGAGGAGACGATGCGGAAGCCGCCCCTACGCAGGGTGTCCTGCCGCTCCGCCGCCGACGCCCCGAAGGCCGGTTGGGCGCTCCACCACTGGGCGAACCAGTCGCAGAAGAAGCCCCAGTCGTTCTGCTTCTCCGGCACCGCCGTGCAGTCGTTCGGCGTCTCGCTCGGGCGCAGCGCCAGCGGGGCGTCGCTCGCCTCCGCCGCCTCGGCGGGCGACACCTGCTGCGACTCCACCATCCGGTCCAGCACGTACGCCCGGCGGCTCAGCGCCGCGTCGGCGTCGCCGTTGATCGGGTCGTCGGTGTGCGGCGAGCGGACCAGCCCGGCGAGCAGCGCCGCCTGCGGCAGCGTCAGCCTCGCCGGTGAGGTGGAGAAGTAGCGCTTGCTGGCCGCCGCGATCCCGTACGCCCCGGCGCCGAAGTACGCGATGTTGAGGTAGCGCCGCAGGATCTCGTCCTTGCTCAGCTCCCGCTCCAGCGCCAGGGCGTACCGCATCTCCCGGATCTTCCGGGCGGCGGTGATCTCGGTGGCTGCCCGGCGCTGCTCCTCGGTCAGCCGCGGGTCGCCGGCCAGCACGTTACGCACGTACTGCATGGTCAGCGTGGAGGCACCCTGCCGGGGGGCACCGTCGCGCTTGTTCGCCGTGAAGGCCCGGAGCACCCCCCGCAGGTCGACGCCCGAGTGCTGGTAGAACCGGGCGTCCTCGGCGGCCACGATCGCCTGCCGCACCACCGGCGCGATCCGGTCCAGCGGAACCTCCACCCGGTCCTCGGTGTAGAAGGTGGTGATCAGGGTGCGGCCGTCGTTGGCGTACAGGCTCGACCGCTCGACCGTCGGTGGCTTGCGCAGGCTCTCCGGCAGCTTGGCGTACGGAGTGGCGAGCGCGCCGAAGCCGAGCCCGAACACCAGCGCGGCCGGGAGGGCGGCGACCGCCAGCACCAGCCCGGCGAGCACGCCGGCGATCAACACGGTGAACACCTTGTCGAGATGGGCCCGCTTCATCAGCTCTCCCCGCAGGAGCCGGTCAGGACCCGTTCAGAATGACCCTAAAACCCTCTTTCGCCCTCATGTTTCGCAAATCCGGAGGAAATTCGCGGAGGGAACGCCGCGCGCGCGACGGGACACGCCGCGCGTCGTCACCCGCCCGGGTGCCCACCGCCGCCGGTAAGCGGACGCCGGGCGACCGTGCCGCCGCGAACCCGGGCGGTCGGCGGATCAGGGCAGCAGGATGCTCGCGAGCGGGTGGACGGTCTCCTCGATCTCGTCGGCGACCCGGTTGAAGCACTGGTCGCCCCGACCCCACGGGTCGTCCAGGTCGTCCGAGCGCAACGGCGACACACCCTGCCGGGCCGCGTCGACCGCCTCCACCAGCGCCGCCCCACGCGCGTACACGGCCTCCGGGGTGGGTTGCGCCGGAGGCAGTGCGGCGGTGTCGACCAGCCCGAGCAGCCGACCGAACTCCCCCAGCACGAAGGTGCGGGAGGCGGCGTCGGGGCGCAGCGCCACCACGTACTCCTGTTGGTCGGCGGTGGCGGTGAGGACGAGGTCGGCGGCGTCGATCAGGTCGGAGCGGAGCTTGCGCGCGGCGAAGCCCTCGACGTCGCCGCCCCGACCGAGCACCTGCCGGGCCGCCGGCGGGTTCATCTCCTCGCCGGCGTGCCAGCCGCCGGTGCCCGCGCTGTGGCTGTGCAGCAGCTCGTCGCAGCGGGTCGGGTCGACGTCGAGCCGGCCCAGCCGCTCGCGAACCGCGAGCGCCAGCAGACGCTCGGCCATCGGGGAACGGCAGATGTTGCCCATGCAGACGTGCAGGACGGTGAACGGCGGCACTCAGGCCTCCTGCGCGTCGAGGATGTCCGGGACCACGTCGCGGAGCTTGTCCAGGTCGACCGCGCCGAGCCGGAGCACCCGGGGCGTCTCGCCGGTGAGGTCGACGATGGTGCTCGGCACCGGGTCGGGGCACGGCCCGGCCTCCAGGTACGCACGGACCTGGTACCCGAGCTGGTCGCGCGCCGCCTCGGCGGTCAGCGCAGGCGGCTGCCCGGCCTTGTTGGCCGAGGCCACCGCCATGGGGCCGGTCTCCCGCAGCACCTCCAGCGCGACCGGATGCAGCGGCATCCGCACCGCCACCGTGCCGCTGGCGTCGCCCAGGTCCCACGCGAGGCTCGGCGAGTGCTCCACCACGATGGTCAGCGCGCCCGGCCAGAACGCCTCGACCAGGTCACGGGCGGCGCGCGGCAGCGAGAAGACCAGGCCGTCGAGGGTGTGCCGGGAACCGATCAGCACCGGCGGCGCCTGCCGCGCGCCGCCCTTGGCGTCGGCGAGGGCCTTGACCGCGTACGGGGTGAAGGCGTCCGCCCCGATCCCGTAGACCGTGTCGGTCGGCAGCACGACCAGTTCGCCGTTCTTGACCGCCTCGATGGCAGCGGCGATGCCGCGGTCCCGGTCGGCGGGCGACCGACAGTCGTAGAGCATCACGAGTAGCCAGTCTGCCACGCCAGGCCGGTGTCGGGGCGCGGGCCGTCCCCCCGGCGGGACGCGGTGGCGAACCGGGCCCGTCCGGCGAGGTCCCGGTGCTCCGCCACCTCGGCGTACCGGCCGTCGGCGGCGAGCAGGGCCGGCACCGCCGCACCGTGCGTGTCGTCGTGCTCCACGCCCAGCGCGCCACCCGGGCGCAGCAGCGCGGCGGCGCGGGCCAACACCGGCCGGATCACGTCCAGCCCGTCCGCCCCACCGAAGATTGCCTCGTCCGGGTCATGGCCGGCCACCTCCGGCGGCACGGCCACCCCGCGTGGCACGTACGGCGGGTTGCAGAGCAGCACGTCGACCTGGCCGACCAGCCCGGCCAGCAACCGTGGATCGGTGACGTCGGCCGCCACCACCTCGACCGGCCGGTCCCCGGCCGCGACCCGGGCCGCGGCATTGCGCCGTAACCAGGCCAGCGCGGCCGGCGAACGCTCCACGGCCACCACCCGGGCCCCGGGCACCTCCTGGGCGACCGCCAGGGCGATCGCCCCGGAGCCGCTGCACAGATCGACCACCAGCGGGGCGGGGCGGCGGCGGGCCCGGTCGACGCCCCACCCGGCGAGCAGCTCGGTCTCCGGGCGGGGCACGAAGACCCCCGGCCCGACCGACAGCTCCAGGTGCCGGAACCCGGCGCGGCCGGTGAGGTGCTGCAACGGCTCCCGGTCGACCCGCCGGGCCACCAGCGCCGCGAACCGCTCCCGTTGGCAGGCGTCGAAGCCGTCGGCCAACGCCAGCCGCCCCCGGGGCACGTCCAGCACGTACGCCGCGAGCAGCTCCGCCTCGGCGCGGGCCGACTCCAGCCCGGCAGCCGCCAGGGCACGGGCGGCGCGGGCCACGGCGAGCGTGGCCCGTTCGCGTTCTGCCCCTTCGGATGGGTGGCGCGGCAGGGAGGTCACGACATAATCATGAAGCGTCGAGGGCCCCGGCACGAGCGGGTGCGTCCCGACCCACACCGACAGGAGGTTGGCAGGTGGCGTGGCTCGACCGGGTCGACGACCAGGTTGACGCACTCCACCGCGCCCGGGCCCTGCAGGAGGCGAGCCGATCCGCCGAGGCGTGCGGCGTGCTCGACCGGGTGCTGCGCACCACCACCGATCCGCACGCCCGGGCCGACGCTCTGGTCCAACGGCTCTGCGCGCTGATCAACCTCGGTCGGACGGCCGAGTTCACCCGGGCCATCGAGGACGCGTCGGGAGCCGTCCGGGACCTGCCCGAGCCGTACCTGCACGGGCACCTCAACGCGCTCGCCGCGCTCGCCGCCCACCACCAGGGCGCGCTGGACCGCTGCGTCACCCACCTCGTCCGGGCCGCCCGGGCGCTGGGCGCGGCCGAGGATGAGGACCGGGACACCGCCTGGGGCTGGCACGACCTGGCGATGGCGTACTCGTACCTCAGTTTCCACGGGCACGCGCTCGGTGCGATCGAGCGGGCCCGCCAGCACGGGTTGGCCGCCGGGCTGCCCGAGGAGTCCTTCGCCGCCCCGGGCATCCGGCTACGCAACGCCGTCGCCCTCGACCACCACGGCGACAGCGACGGCTGCCTGCGGGTGCTCCGGGACATCGCCGCCGACCTGGCCCGGTTCGCCCGGGACGGCCGGGGCGACCGGATCCGGCCGAGCAGTCTCGCCGCGTACGGCTACGCAGCGGCCCGTCGGGCGGCGTTCGGAGACCCGGCGGATAGCGGCACGGGGGCCGACCCGGTCCGGCTGCTCGGCCACGGCGGGGACAGCGCCCGTGCCCGGGACATGCGCCAGCTCGGGCAGGTCTGCCTCGCGGTGGCGGGTGGCCGGCCGATCGAGGCGATCACCCGGCTCGACACCGCCCTGGTCTCCACCGAGACCCTCGGCGCGGCCGAGCCGGCCCGGCTGCGTAGCATCGCCTTCGCCCGGGCCGGCGACCACGCCGCCGCACACCGGGCCGACCGCCTGGCGTTCCGCCTCGCCGCCCAGCGCAACGACCGGCTGCGGGACGTTTACATCGACGGCATCGCCGCCCGGATCGACCACGAGGAGTTGCGCCGGGAGGCGGCCCGGTACGAGGGCGAGGCGCTGACCGACCCGCTGACCGGCCTGCCGAACCGGCGTCGCCTGGAGCGGTACATCGGCTCGGCGACGGCCCAGGGCGAACGGGTGGTGATCGGCGTCTGCGACCTGGACGGCTTCAAGGCGGTCAACACCCAGCACGGCCACCACTCCGGCGACCTGGTCCTGCAACGGATCGCCGGAGTGATCAACCGGGTGATGCGCCGGGGCGACTTCGTGGCCCGCTACGGCGGCGACGAGTTCGTGGTGGTGCTGCGCGGCGCCGGGATGGCAGAGGCGGCGGAGGTGGCCCGACGGATCGACGCGGCGGTCCGCACCGAGGACTGGGAGTCGCTGGTGCCGGGCACCCCGGTCGGGGTGAGCATCGGCTTCGCCGAGGTCGACGGTGCGCACGGCGCGCTGCGCGACGCTCTCGGCGCCGCCTTCGAGACCGCCGACCGGGAGATGCTCCGGGCCAAGGCCCGTCCCCGGGCCTGCTGACGTCGTCGCCCGACCGCCTCACCGGCACCCCGCCCGCCGGGCCGGTGCCGGTCAGCCGCGAACGAGTTCCGGGCCGGTCAGCCGCGAACGAGTTCCGGCTCAGCGGCGGGCGAGTTCGGTGTCGCCGGCCAGCCGGGCCGCCCGGTCGGCCTCGGCGAGGGCGTCCAGGACGCCGTCCAGGTCGCCGGCGAGCGCCAGGTCGAGGTTGTACGCCGTGTAGCCGATCCGGTGGTCGGTGATCCGGTTCTGCGGGAAGTTGTAGGTGCGGATCCGTTCCGAGCGGTCCACCGTGCGCACCTGCGCCTTTCGGGCGTCGGAGGCGGCGGCGTCGGCCTGCTCCTGCGCCACCGCGAGCAGCCGGGCCCGCAGGATGCGCATCGCCTGCTCACGGTTCTGCAGCTGCGACTTCTCGTTCTGGCAGGAGACCACCACACCGGTCGGCAGGTGGGTGATCCGGACCGCCGAGTCGGTGGTGTTCACCGACTGGCCGCCCGGCCCAGACGAGCGGAACACGTCGATGCGCAGCTCGTTCGGGTCGATGGTGACGTCGACGTCCTCCGCCTCGGGGAGCACCAGCACGCCGGCGGCGCTGGTGTGGATGCGCCCCTGCGACTCGGTGACCGGGACCCGCTGCACCCGGTGCACGCCGCCCTCCCACTTCAGCCGGGACCACACCCCGTTGCCGCCCTCCGGAACGCCCTTGCTCTTGATCGCCAGCGAGACGTCCTTGACCCCGCCCAGGTCGGAGTCCTGCGCGTCGATCACCTCGGTGAGCCAGCCGCGGCGCTCGGCGTACCGGGTGTACATCCGCAGCAGGTCGCCGGCGAAGAGTGCGGACTCCTCGCCGCCCTCGCCGGCCTTGATCTCGATGATCACGTCCTTGGCGTCGTGCGGATCGCGCGGGATCAGCAGCTCGGCGAGGCGCTCCTCCAGCGCCGGCAGGGTCGCCGCGATCGACTCGGCCTCGACGGCGAAGGACGGGTCCTCGGCTGCCAACTCCCTCGCCGCCACCAGGTCGGCTCGGGCCTGCTCCAGCTCACCGGCGGCCTTGTGCAGCGGCACCAGCTCGGCGTAGCGGCGGCCGACCCGGCGAGCGGTGCCCTGGTCGGCGTGGATGGCCGGGTCGGCGAGCCGCTTCTCCAGGTCGGCGTACTCGTCGAGGAGGGCGGCCAGGCGCTCGCTGCTCATGCGGTGATGCTCCTTCGACGATCAGGTGGAAAGGGGGCGGAACGGACGAACGCCCGCGCCCGGCGGGAAGCCGGACACGGGCGTCGTCGGTGCAGCTACTTGGCCTTCTTCGCCTGAACCTTGGCGTACTTCTGCTGGAACTTGGCGACCCGGCCGGCGGTGTCGAGGACGCGCTGCTTGCCGGTGTAGAACGGGTGGCAGGCGCTGCAGGTCTCGACATGGATGGCGCCGCCCTTGGCGGTGCTGCGGGTCGTGAAGGTGTTGCCGCAGGAGCAGGAGACCTCGGTGGTCACGTACTCCGGGTGGATGTTGGGCTTCATGTCGCCTCGGTCCTCTCGTCGGTGGTCGCCGGGTCGCCGCTGATCTCCCCGCCGCCTGCTGCGCGACGGACTCGGGCGTGAACCGGAACCGGTGGCCGATTGACCAGTGTGCCATGGGCGTGAGCCGACCCGTCAGCCGGGCCGCACGATCGGTCCACCCCCGCCAACGCCCGGGTCTCCACACGCATTCCCGCCGCACCCGAGCAGCATTCACCTCGACCGCGTACGGTGGATGTGTGTCCGATTCGTCCCCGAACCGGAGCGGAACGGGCGGAACGCCCCGGCTGGTTGCCACCCGTGGGCTGCCCGCCTCCGGCAAGACCACCTTCGCCCGTACCCTCCAGCCGGCCGTGGTCCGAGTCAACCGCGACGACCTGCGTCGGATGCTGCACGGTGAACGGCTCTTCACCCAGCGGGCCGAGTACCAGGTGACCCTCGTCCAGCGGGCCCAGGTGGAGGCGCTGCTGCGGGCCGGCGCCAGCGTCTGCGTCGACGACACCAACCTGCGCTCCCGCACCCTGCGCGAGTGGGCGGACCTGGCCGCCCGGCACGACGCGCGGTTCGAGGTGCACGACTTCACCGACGTGCCCCTGGACGAGTGCCTGCGCCGCGATGCCACACGCGCAGAGGGCGACCGGGTCGGCGAGGCCGCGATCCGCCGGCTGCACGAGCGTTACCTGGCGAACCGGCCGCTACCGCTGCCGGTGCCCACCGCACGCGCCGGCCGACCGGGGGCGGTGACGGCCACCCCGGCCGCGCCGCCGGAGATCGTGCTGGTGGACATCGACGGCACCGTCGCGCTGAACGTCACCCGCAGCCCGTACGACATGACCCGGGTCGGCGAGGACGCGCCGAACGGGGCGGTGATCGCGGCGGTGCGGGCGATGCACGCCGCCGGGTACGGGGTGGTCTTCTGCTCAGGTCGGGACGCGACGGCCCGGGACGCCACGGTGGCCTGGCTGGCCCGGCACGTCCGGGTGCCGTACCTCGGGCTGCACCTGCGGGCCGTCGGCGACCACCGGAAGGACGCCGTGGTGAAGCGGGAGATCTACGAGCGCGAGGTACGCGACCGGTACCAGGTGGTCGGCGTCTTCGACGACCGGCAGCAGGTGGTGCGGATGTGGCGGGCGCTCGGGCTGACCGTCTTCCAGGTCGCCGAGGGCGACTTCTGACCGGACCTCAGGTGATTGAGGAGCGAGGCGCCCTGCCAGTCCCCGAAAGCCCTGGACGACCCTCGACCGTCCGCTGCCGCGAGCGGCCACGACGAAGGGCACGGCCGATGCGGCCGTGCCCTTCGTCGGGTCTCATCCGAAAGAGGTCACTCCCCCGGCGTGGACTTGGCGATCTGCATCAGGAACTCGATGTTGGTGCGGCTCTGCTTGAGCCGGTCCAGCAGGAGGTCGAGAGCCGCCTGCGAGTCCAGCGAGTGCAGCACCTTGCGGAGCTTGTGGATGATGGCCAACTCCTCCGGCGCGAGCAGGATCTCCTCCTTGCGGGTGCCGGACGGGTGGATGTCGATGGCCGGGAAGGTCCGCTTGTCAGCGATCTTCCGGTCCAGCTTCAGCTCCGCGTTGCCGGTGCCCTTGAACTCCTCGAAGATGACCGTGTCCGCCATGGAACCGGTCTCCACCAGCGCGGTGGCGAGAATGGTCAGGGAGCCGCCGTTCTCGATGTTGCGGGCCGCACCCAGGAAGCGCTTCGGCGGGTAGAGCGCGGTGGAGTCGATACCACCCGACATGATCCGGCCGCTGGCCGGCGCCGCCAGGTTGTACGACCGGCCGAGCCGGGTCACCGAGTCGAGCAGCACGACGACGTCGTGCCCCAGCTCGACCAGGCGCTTGGCCCGCTCGATCGCCAGCTCCGCCACCGTGGTGTGGTCCTGCGGCGGACGGTCGAACGTGGCCGCGATGACCTCGCCCTTCACCGACCGCTGCATGTCGGTGACCTCTTCCGGCCGCTCGTCCACCAGCACCACCATCAGGTGGCACTCCGGGTTGTTGTGCGTGATCGCGTTGGCGATGGCCTGCAGCACCATCGTCTTACCGGCCTTCGGCGGCGACACGATCAGCGCGCGCTGGCCCTTGCCGAGCGGCATGACCAGGTCTATCACCCGGGTGGTGAGGATGTGCGGCTCGGTCTCCAGCCGCAGCCGCTCCTGCGGATAGAGCGGGGTGAGCTTGTAGAACTCGGGGCGGCGCTTGGCCTCGTCCGGCTCCATGCCGTTGATGGTGTCCAGGCGGACGAGCGGGTTGTACTTGTCCCGCCGCTGTTCACCGTCCCGAGCGGCCCGCACCGCACCGGTGATCGCGTCACCGCGGCGCAGGCCGTACTTCTTGATCTGAGACATCGAGACGTACACGTCGTTCGGGCCGGCCAGGTAGCCGGTGGTCCGGACGAAGGCGTAGTTGTCCAGCACGTCGATGATGCCGGCCACCGGGACGAGCACGTCGTCCTCGCCGACCTGCGGCTCCCGACCGCCACTCTCGACGCCCTCGCTCCGCTCGCCCCGGCCCCGCCGGCGGTCCCGGAAGCGGCTGCGCCGGCCGCGCCGGCCGCCACCCTCGCCGTCCTCGTCGGAGTCGTCGTTGCGTTGGGCTCGTTCGACGCCCCGCTCGTTGCGGTCGCCACGGTCGCCCCGCTCGGTGCGCTCGCCACGGTCGGTGCGGTCGGTGCGCTCAGCACGCTCGCTGGTGCGCTCGCCACGGTCGGTGCGCTCGCCACGGTCGGTGCGCTCGCCACGGTCGGTGCGCTCAGCACGCTCGCTGGTGCGCTCGGCACGGTCGGTGCGCTCGCCACGGTCGGTGCGCTCGGTGCGCTCGCCACGGTCGGTGCGCTCGGTGCGCTCGCCGGTGCGCTCAGCACGCTCGCTGGTGCGCTCGGCACGGTCGGTGCGCTCAGCACGCTCGCTGGTGCGCTCGGCACGGTCGGTGCGCTCAGCACGCTCGCTGGTGCGCTCGCCACGGTCCCGGCCGCCACGGCCCTCACCACGCTCGGTGGTCTCCGGGGCGGCGGCCTCCTCGGCCCCCACCTCGGGGGTACGGGCCTCGGCCGGACGCGCCTCGGAGGCGGCCCGACTGCGGCGGGTCCGGGTACGCCCCTCGGCCGAACCGGCGGCCGGCGCGGCGGATGCCTGCTCCGCGGGTTCACGCACCTCGGCGTGGACCTCCTGACGGGCCGGGGCGGTCGCGGTCGCGGCGGCAACCTCGGCCCGCGGTCGAGGGGTGCCGGTCGCGGCGCCGCCCTGCTGCCGCTCGGTGATCGCGCTGATCAGCTCGCCCTTGCGCATCCGCGCGGTACCGGAGATGCCGAGCGACGCTGCCAGGCTCTGCAGCTCCGGCAGCAGCATCGCCGACAGACCGGTGCCGCTGCGCCGACGGCGGGCGGGGGCGGCGGTGGTGGCATCGCCAGCGACGTTGGAAACATCCGACGTCACGTCGGTGGTGTCGCTCAATGGATTCCTTCCCTCGATAGGCCGGGACTGCCCGGAGTCGACAAACTCAGGTGGCCGGGCGGCCTCGGTGCACCCGCCTCGCACTGACGCGTCGCGGGAGTCTGTGGCACAGCAGCCGGTCGGTCTCCCGACTCACCAACATTGGTGAGCAGGTCTCGCCGTCTGCGACGACCTGCGGAAACTGCGGTGCGGCGTGAGCCTTTGGCAGAGGTGACGGGCTGACCGCCGAGAGCTTCGGGGGTGCGCCGACCCGCAGGAAGATCGCATGCTTCGCGGCTGTGCTGAGTCTAGAGCGTAATCAACTCTTCCGACCTGCGGCAACAGGACCCCGCTCGGCGTGTCCCAGTCTACCCCGCGAGACGGTCGCGCCGCTCGCCTCTATCGCCAACCGCCAGACCTGCCATTCTGTTCCCGGTCGGAAATCGGCGGGCGGTTCGGTCAGTGCCAGCACGGTCGGCCCCGCCCCACTGACCACGGCGGCCACACCCGCCGCACGCAGGGCCCCGACCAGGGCCGCCGTCTGCGGCATGCCGGGGGCCCGGTAGTCCTGGTGCAGGCGGTCGACGGTGGCCGGCATCAGCAGCGCCGGCTCGGTGGTCAGGGCGTGCACCAGCAGCGCGGCCCGGCCCGCGTTCGACGCGGCGTCGGCGTGCGGGACGGTGGGCGGAAGCGCCGCCCGGGCGGTCTCGGTGAGGCCCCGCTCGGCCGGTACGAACACTGTGGGCCGGACGCCCTCGGCGACCGGCAGCGACACTGCCCGGGCCCCGGACGGCTCCGTCCAGGCGACGGTGAAGCCGCCCAGCAGGCAGGGGGCCACGTTGTCCGGATGGCCTTCGATCTCGGCGGCCAGCCGCAGCGCCGCGTCGTCGTCGAGCCGCTCCCCGCCGTCGGTCACCAGTGCGCGGGCCAGCAGCACCCCGGCCACGATCGCCGCCGAGGAGGAACCCAGCCCCCGCGCCTGCGGGATCCGGTTGACGCATTCCAGCACCAACCCGGACGGCTGACCGCCCAACGCGTCGAAGGCGACCCGCATGGCGCGGACCACCAGGTGGCGGTCGTCGTCCGGCAGCTCGCCGGCGCCCTCGCCGCCGACCGTGACCCGGACGCCGCCGGCGGTCACCTCCGCCGCCACGTCGTCGTACAGCCCGAGGGCCAGGCCCAGCGCGTCGAAGCCCGGCCCCAGGTTGGCGCTGGTGGCGGGAACCCGGACCCGGACCGGCCCGGCGGCGAATGTCAACGGCACCGGCTCATGCTAGGGCCCCGGGCCGACGTCACGGAGTGCCGCCCGGCGGGTGGGACGTGATCGTTACCCACCGGGCGTGGCCGTCGCCGCCGGCGCGACGGCCGGGTCGGCGAGCGACAGCCGGCGCGTGGCGAGCCGCCAGCCGACCGCGTACACCAGGGTCACCAGACCGCAGCCGGCCAGCACCACCCGCTCGTCCACCACGTCCACCAGCGCGGCGACCACGAGCTGGCTCACCGAGATGGCCAGCGTCGCCAGCATCATGTCGGTGGCGAAGACGCGGCCGCGCAGCCGGTCCGGCACCTCGCCCTGGAGGGCGAAGTTGGACAGCACCCAGTTGCTGCCGCCGCCGAAGTGCGCGACGAAGACCAGCAGCAGCACCAACGGGAACCAACCGGCCACCGAGGCGCCCAGGTAGGCCAGGCCGTACAGCGACATCGACACGGCCAGCCCGGGCAGCAGCCAGGCCCGGTTGGTGAGCACCCGACGCATCAGGATCGGCCCGACCAGCGCCCCCGCGCCCCGGGCGGCGAAGAGCAGACCGGTGCCGACGGCGCCGGCGCCGTACACCCCGGCCAGCAGCGGGAAGACGGTGAGGACGCCGTTGCCCAGGCCGACCGCCGACTTCACGGTGACCAGCGCCAGCACCCGGGGCCGGCGGCCGATGTGGCCGAGCGCCTCGCCGATCGCCGCCCAGGTGCGCGGGGCCGGCCGGTCGGCGTCGCGGGGGGCCTGCAACGGCCGGCGGATCAGCGCGGCGAGGCCCGCGGCCAGCACCAGGCCGGCCGCGGCCACCCAGAAACTGGTGTACGGTCCGGTGGCCGCGCTGAGCACGCCGCCGAGCGAGGCGCCGACCACCGTCATCGTGCCCCACGCGGAGCCGGCGACCGCGTTGCCGGCGGCCAGTTCCCGGGGCTGGAGCACGTTGGGCAGGGCCGCCTGCGCGGCCGGCGAGTAGAACGCCTTGGCGACCGCGACTGTGGCGATCGCCACCATGGCCAACCAGGCGGTGCCGGCGCTGCGGACCCCGAGCAGGAGCAGCACGCCGACCAGGGCGGCCAGGTTCGCCGCCATCATGATCTTTTTGCGGTCGAAGCGGTCCGCGATCGTCCCGGTGTACGGCAGCAGCAGGGCCACCACGCCGGTGTCCAGCGCCAGCACCAGGGCGCCCCAGACACCGCTGCCGGTCAACTCCGGGAGCAGCACGAGCAGCGGCACCATGACGAACCAGTCCGCGCCGAAGACGACCAACTCGGCCAGGAACAGGTTGCGGAAGTCCCGGTTGCGGGTCAGGACCTCAAGGGTGGAGGACACGTGCCGGAACCCTACCCCGGCCGGTCACCCCCTCGACGTGGTCCCACGGTCCGCCACCGGCCTCGCGACCCGCGTACCTACGGCCGACGACCCGGACGGTGGCGTACCGCGGCAGGCCGGCGACGGTGACGAGGCGGAGCCGCCCTCGCGGGCCCGGAGCGCGGCGGACCCGGACGACGCCTGGGCGCGGCAGGGGCGGGTCGCCGACGCGGCCCGCCCCTGCCGGCGCGGGTCGACGTTACTGAGTCGGGGGCAGCGGCGACTTCCTGCTCCTCGGCAGGCGCAGCACCTCGAACTGGTCGGTGCCGTCCATGAGCGCCGCCGAGGGAGCCGGACTGGCCGGCGTGCGCTCCGTGCCGGCGCCGGCCGGCTCACCGCTGTGGACGCCGGCCGGGACGAGCGCTTCAGCCTCGGTCCCTGCGGCGTCCAGCACCGAACGCGGGACCGGGCCCGCCCGGCCGGAGCGGCGGGCCCACCACTGCCGCAGCGACTCCTTGGTGTGCTCCACCATCGTGTAGAGCGTCGGCACCAGCACCAGGGTCAGCAGCGTGGAGCTGAGCAGGCCGCCGATCACGACCACAGCGAGGGGCTGAGAGACGAATCCACCCTCGCCGGTCAGCCCGAGGGCCATCGGCAGCAACGCGAAGATGGTGGCGACCGCGGTCATCAGGATCGGACGCAGTCGACGCCGGGCGCCCTCGACCACCGCCTCCGCCACCCCCATGCCCTGCGCCCGGTACTGGTTGACCAGGTCGAGCAGGACGATCGCGTTGGTCACCACGATGCCGACCAGCATCAGCACGCCGATCAGCGCCGGCACGCCGAGCGGGATGCCGGTGGCCAGCAGCAGCGCGATCGCGCCGGTCGCGGCGAACGGCACCGAGATCAGCAGGATCAGCGCCTGGGTGATGCTGCGGAACGTGACTACCATGATCAGGAAAACGATCGTGATCGCCGCCAGCACCGCCAGCCGCAGGTCGGCGAAGGCCTCCCGCTGGGCCGCGCTCGCGCCGCCGACGGTGAGGGTCGCGCCCGGCACGTCGATGTCGTCCAGCCGCTGCCTCAGCTCCCGGGTGGTGGCGCCGAGGTCGGCGCCAGTGGCGGTGCCGGTGACCGTGACGCTGCGCTCGCCGTCGATCCGGGTGACCTGCGGCGGGCCGTAGACCGTGCTCAGTTTCGCGATCGCGCCCAGCTTCACCGGGCCGACCGGCAGCGCGAGCAGCTGGTCCACCGTCGCCGGCGGGGTGGCAGTGCTACGCAGCACCACGTCCTGCCGGCCGCCGTCGAGCGACACCTCACCGATCGGGGCACCCCGGTACGCCTGGGCCACCAGCTGCCCGACCGCCGCCTCGCTCAGCCCGACCCGTGCCGCGGCCAGCCGGTCGATCCGCACGTCGACCCGTGGCACCCGGGCCGCCAGGCTGGACCGCACCTCCTCGACACCCGGTGTGCCGGTCATCGCCGCCTCGGCGGCCTGAGCGGCCCGCGCCAGCGTCTCCGGGTCGGCCGCCTGGACGAGCACCTCCAGCCGGTCGCCCTGCCCCTGGCCGAAGGTCAGCGCGCCGACCTGGTCACCCAGCGGCGCGAACCGCTCACGGAGGGACTCCTTCATCTGCCTGGCGTCGGTGTCGCCGCCGAGTGTCACCGTCCAGCGGGCGGTGTTGGAGCCGCCGCCGCCCTCCCACGGCCGGTCACTGCCCCCGACAGTCACCTGGTACGTCTCGACGCCATCGGTGCGGGCCAGCACCTCCTCGACCCGACGGGCCGCCAGGTCGGTGGCCGCCAGGCCGGCGCCGGCCGGCAGCTCCTGGTTGATGGTCAGGGTGTCCTGACCCGAGTCGTCGAGGAAGTTGGTCTCCAACTGGCGGGAGAGACCGACGGTGCCGAGCAGCACCAGCAGGCCCGCCGCCACGGTGGCCCAGCGGGTCGCCCGGGACCGGGTGGCGAACCCGATCGCGGGCAGGTACGCCCGCTGCAACGGGTCGCGCAGCTCCCTCTCCTCGGCGATACGGCGAACCTCGGCGGCGTTTCCGCCGGTGCCACGCGGCGTGAGGAACCAGTACGCCAGCACCGGGATCACGGTCAGCGACACCAGCAGCGAGGCGAGCAGGGCCACCGTCACCGTGATCGCGAACGGCGCGAGGAGCTGCCCGACGAAGCCACCGACCAGCGCGATCGGCGCGAACACCGCGACCGTGGTGAGAGTGGACGCGGTCACCGCGCCGGCCACCTCGCGGACCGCGGTGACGATCGCCTCCCGCTTCGGCTCGCCGTACTCGAGGTGGCGCTTGATGTTCTCCAGCACCACGATCGAGTCGTCGACCACCCGGCCGACGGCGATGGTGAGCGCGCCGAGGGTGAGCAGGTTGAGCGAGTGGTCCCCGATCCAGAGCGCGATCAGCGCCACCACCACCGACAGCGGGATGGACACGGCGGTGACCACCGTGGAACGTACCGACAGCAGGAAGACCAGGATCACCACCACGGCCATCACCAGGCCGAGCAGGCCCTCGGTGGTGAGGCTCTCGATCGACTTCTCGACGAACGGCGCCTGGTCGAAGACGACGGTCAGCTCGGCGCCGGAGGCGGTTCGCAGGTCGGCCAGCCGGTCCCGGATGTCGTGGGAGATGTGTACCGTGTTGCCGTCCGGAGCGGCGGTGACCTGGATCCCGATGCTCTCCTCGCCGTTGGTACGGGTGATCGCGGTGGCCGGGGCGAGCCGCTGCTCGACCGTCGCCACGTCGCCGAGGCGAACCGGGGGCGCCTTCGGCGCGGTGGAGGTCAGCACGATGCCGCGCAGCTCGTCCAGGGTGGTGACCGGTGTGCCGACCTGCACCGGCAGGTCCCTGGTGCCGTCGCTCACCGCGCCCGCCGGGACGGCGACCCCGTTGTTCCTCAGCGCCGCGCCGATCGCGGTCGGGTTCAGCCGGGCGGCGGCGAACTTCGCCCGGTTCGGCGTGATCGTCACGACCTGCTGGCGGGTGCCGGTCACCGCGACGGCGCTGACCCCGTCGATCCGCTCCAGCACGGGTACGACGGTGGTGCGCAGCCTTTCGGCGAGCCCCTGCTCGTCGCCGCCGGTGGCGGCGAGCACCACCGCCGGCAGGTCGTCGGTGCTGCCGGTGAGCACCTGCGGGTCGACGCCCTCCGGCAGCTGCGACTCGATCCGACCCAGGGCGGTCCGCATCCGATTGGCCGCGTCGTCGACGTCGGTGCCGAAGGCGAACTGCACCGAGACGGTGGCCGAGCCCTCGCGGGAGATGGAGGTCATCCTCTCCAGGCCGGCGAGGCCCTGGAGGCTGTTCTCGATCGGCTCGGTGACCTGCGACTCGACGATCTCCGGCCCGGCGCCCGAGTAGCCGGCGACGACGAACGCGCCCGGGAACTCCAGCGACGGCAGGAGCTGCTGCTTCAGGGAGGGCACCGCGAACACCCCGAAGACCGCGAACACCACTGCGATCATGGCGACAAGCCCTCGGTTGGCGAGACTGGATCTGGCGAGCAACGACATCGGCGTGACTCACTCCTGAGTGGGGGGGTAGGCGAGGACCTGAGTCTGCCCGATCAGATTGGTGCCCCAC
>NZ_SMKN01000220.1 GCF_004348675.1 Micromonospora sp. KC606
GGCGGCGGCCGGGGTGGCGGCAGTGGTGGCGAGCAGGGCGAGGGCGGTGGCGCTGGCGAGGGTGGACAGCGTGCGTCGGACGAGGGTCATGGTTGGCCTCCGGATCACGGGTGCCGGCGTGCTGCGGTGACCAGATGATATAGACGATTTTTTATGTCCACAATGTTGCGTTGGGGTTGCATGGGGGGCGGCGGGTCCGATTTGAGCGGAGGCGTGTCTTGTCTACGATCTTAAATATGTGAATACTTGCCTCACTCGGCTGGTTTCCCCAGGTCGGTCGGGTTTCTCCCGGGCGCGTCGCCGTGACGCCGCTCGTCAACCCCTTCCGGAGGTTGTTACATGCGACCCACGAGGTCATCGCTCCGCCGCGCCGTCGCCGTCGCCCTGGCCGGCACCATGGTCACCGGCGCGCTGCTCGGCGCACCCGCCCAGGCGGCACCCGCCCCGGCGACACCCGACGCCGCCGCCAGCCTGGTCGACCGTCTCGGCGACCGCGCCGCCGGCGCGTACGCCGACGCCAGTGGCAAGATGGTCGTCACCGTGACCGACGCGACCGCCGCCCGCCAGGTGCGGGCCGCCGGCGCCACGCCGAAGCTCGTCACCCGGGGCGCCGCCGTGCTGAAGGCCGCCACCACCGAGCTGGAGCGGTCCGCGAAGATTCCCGGCACGGCGTGGTGGACCGACCCGGCCACCAACCAGGTCGTGGTCTCCGTGGACAGCACCGTCACCGGCGCCAAGCTGGAGCGGGTCAAGGCCGCTGCCGCCCGGGCCGGCGGCGCGATCCGGATCGAGGCCGAGGCCGGCGTCCTGAGCACCCGCATCTCCGGCGGGCAGGCCATCTACGCCGGCGGGGGCGGCCGCTGCTCGCTCGGCTTCAACGTGCGCAGCCGCTCCGGCGCGACCTACTTCCTCACCGCCGGGCACTGCACCGACATCGCCTCGACCTGGTACGCCAACTCCGGCCAGACCAGCGTGCTGGGCACCCGCGCCGGCAGCAGCTTCCCGGGCAACGACTACGGCATCGTCCGGCACAGCAACTCCGCCAACGCGACCGGCAACGTCTACCTCTACAACGGCAGCTACCGGGACATCACCGGCGCCGCCAACGCCTACGTCGGCCAGAGCGTGCAGCGCTCCGGCAGCACCACCGGCCTGCACAGCGGCACCGTCCGCGCGCTCAACGCCACGGTGAACTACGCCGAGGGCAGCGTCTCCGGTCTGATCCGCACCACCGTCTGCGCCGAGCCCGGTGACAGCGGCGGCGCGCTGTTCAGCGGCAGCAGCGCCCTCGGCCTCACCTCCGGCGGCAGCGGCAACTGCCGTACCGGCGGCACCACCTACTTCCAGCCGGTCACCGAGGCGCTCAGCGTCTACGGCGTGAGCATCATCTGATCCACCAGCGCACGGGCCGCCGGGTGACCGGCGGCCCGTCCGTGTCCGTAGGCGCCGGGGCGCCGTTGGTCGAACGCGGGACTGACGGCCGTGCGTCGGGTACGGTCCGGCCGGTGAGCGCCCCCGTGACCCCGACCGCCGAGACGCCCACGTCCGCCTGGGCGCCGCTGCGCCTGGCCGCCTTCCGGGCCCTCTGGTTGGCTGTGCTGGCCAGCAACGTCGGCACCTGGATGCAGACCGTCGGCGCGCAGTGGCTGCTGGTCGACCAGCCCAACGCCGCCGCCCTCGTGGCCCTGGTGCAGACCGCCAGCATGCTGCCGGTGCTGTTGCTGGCGCTGCCGGCCGGGGCGCTCGCCGACACCTTCGACCGCCGCCGGCTGCTGATCGCCGTGCAGGGCTTCCTCGCCGCCGTCGGCGTGCTGCTCACCGCGCTCACCGCCGCCGACCGGATGCCACCCGCGCTGCTGCTCACCCTCACCTTCGCCCTCGGTGCCGGGCAGGCCCTCACCCTGCCCGCCTGGCAGGCCCTGATTCCCGAGCTGGTTCCCCGCGACCAGCTCGTCTCCGCCGCGGCGCTCGGTTCGATCAGCGTCAACCTGGCCCGCTCGGTGGGTCCGGCGGTGGCCGGCGTGCTGGTGGCGCAGGCCGGTGTCGCGGTGGTCTTCGCGGTCAACGCCGTCTCGTTCGCCGTCTTCTCCCTGGCGCTGTTGCGCTGGGGGCCGCGGCGGCCCGGCGGGGCCATGCCGGAACGCTTCACCGCCGCCCTGCGCGCCGGCGGCCGGTACGTGCGCCACTCGCCGGTGGTCCGCCGGATCCTGCTGCGCGTCGCGCTGTTCGTGGTGCCCGGCAGCGCGCTCTGGGCCCTGCTGCCGTTGGTCGCCAGCCGCCGTCTCGGTCTGGGCGCGGGCGGGTACGGCCTGCTGCTCGCCGCGCTCGGCGTCGGCGCGGTGGCCGGCGCCCTCGTGCTGTCCCGACTGCGCCGGGCGCTCACCAGTAACCACCTGCTGTTCCTCGCCGGACTGCTCTACGCGGCGGTACTGCTGGTGCTGGCCGGGGTGCCGGTGCCGGCGCTGGTGGTGGCCGCACTGGTGCCGGCCGGACTCGCCTGGATGACGGTGATCTCCACGGTCAACGCCGCCCTGCAGCTCTTCCTCCCCGGCTGGGTCCGCGCCCGTGGCCTCTCCGTCTACCAGATGATCTTCGCGGGTGGGCAGGCCCTCGGCGCCCTCGCCTGGGGTGCGCTCGGCCAGCTGACCAGCCTGGTCACCGCGCTCACGGTGGCCGGCGTGGCGATGGCCGCCGGCGCGCTGTCGGTGCTGCGCTGGCCGCTGCGCGACACCCGGGGCCTCAACCGGGACCCGGCGACCTACTGGCCCGAGCCGCACCTGACGCTGGCGGCGCAGCCGCGTACCGGGCCGGTGCTGGTGACCGTCTCCTACACCGTCGCGCCCGGGCGGCAGGCCGAGTTCGTCGAGGCGATGCGGGCGGTGGGCCGGTCCCGACGGCGGACCGGGGCGATGCGGTGGGGGCTGTTCCGCAGCGGCGAGCGGGAGAACGGCTTCGTCGAGGTCTACCAGGTGCCGTCCTGGGAGGAGCACCTACGCCAGCACGGTGGCCGACTCACCGGCGCCGACCAGGCCGCCGACGAACGCGCACGAGCCCTCACCGACGGGCCGGTGCGGGTGCACCACCTGCTCCCCGCCGACCCCGACTGACCGCCATCGCCCCTGGTGACGGGCGGAGCGCCGGCCGGGCTGCTGCGGGGGCCTCAGCGGGTGGTCAACCGGGTGCCGGTGAGCACCACCACCCCCGTCGGCCGCTCGCACTCGACGCGCAGCACCAACTCGTCGGCACCCCCGACGTCGGCGGCGAGTGGGACGGCCGCGTCGTGCCGGGCCGTGACGACCTTCCGCTCCAGCCGCTGGACCATCCCGTCGGGCTGCGTGGTGTGGGTGAAAACCGTGACGGCCGCCTGCGCCTGCGGGTCGTCGGGGGACCACGGCCGGACCGTGGTGGTCAGGTCGAGATAGCGCCGAAGCAGCGGGTAGAGCACCTCCCGGGGCTTGTCGGCATTGGTGTTGCGGGGGCAGGAGATGGTGATCGGCCGGTCGTAACCGGGGCGGCCGTCCAGGGCCCGGGGCAGCTGGACCAGGTTGGCGGCGCCGCCCTGCACCTCCAGGGTGTCGAGCAGGGTGCCCGCCGGTGCGGACGGCGCGCCCGTCGTCCCGGGCGTACCCGCGGCACCGCCGGTCGGGGTCGGCGAACCCGGTGGACCCGACGGCGCCTGCGCCACCGTCTGCTGCTCGCCCTCGGCGTCACCCGACGTCACGTCGAAGTAGTCGCGGGCGAGGCTGGTACCGGCGATCAGGACGCCGAGCACCGTCAGCGCCACGACGACCTGCCTGCCCCGCCCCGCGCGGTCGCCGGGGCCGTTGCCGGTGTCGGTGGGGGAATCGCTGTCGACGGTCACCACGTCTCTCCCGAATGCCGATGTCGGACGAGGTGTCAGTTTCTATCATCGGCGGACCAACAAGGTGGTACTCGCCTGATCAACTGTCGCCTATGTGATAGTCGGCGCTTCTTGTTTCTGCCCGGCAGGCCAGGGATTCTCACTTCCCGTTGCGACAGCGCTCAGGAGGTGCCCGGTGAACCAGCCGCAGAGTGACCCGACGTCCGGTCCGCGCGCCGCTCCGCCGGCCGCTGGCGGGCCGGGTGCGCCGCCGCCCCGGCCGCCCGCCCCGCCGGCCCGGCCGCCGCGCTCGGGCCGCCCGGTCGCCCTGCTGGCGCTCGGGGTCGCCGCCCTGGCGCTGCTGGTGGCGTTCGGCTCGGCCCTGTTCGCCTGGCGCGCGGTCGACCAGGCCAAGGACGCCAAGTCGATCGCGCTGGCCGGCCGCCCGGCGGACGCGCCCTCGTCGGCCCCGCCCAGTGCCGCGTCGGGGCGGACGGAGGAGCCGACGGAGGCACCCCCCGGCACCGATCCGCCACCCCGCTCATCGGGCGAACAGCCCGAGCTGAACGAACAGACCGTCTACACGCCAGCGTACGAGCGGAAGCCGCTGAAACTGAGCGCCACGTGCAGCGCCCCGCAGTACGCCGACCTGGACGTGCCGCGGACCCAGAACGACAGCGCGGGCGCCGAGATCCGGCTCAACGGCAGCTGCGCCAACGAGCCCGCGTCGTTCCGCCTGCTGGACGGGGTGGAGGGCAGCGAGGACGCCGAACCCGGCATGAAGCCTGGGGAGTGCGCTGACAAGATCGACATCGCGCTCGTCGCGACGAACCGCCGCATTCCGGCCAGCAAGAGCACCGTGTTCTGCCTCACCACCAACTACAAGGACGCCCGGGCGCGAAACGCCCCGTGGCGGATGGTCCTGGTCCACGTGGTCGGGGTGGCCAACGACGGCGTGACCACCATCGAGGTTTCCGCCTGGGAAATCCCGGACTAGGCGTTTCCGTCCACTGGCAGCCGCGCCACCCGCCGGGCCGACAGCTCGGCGGGTGGCGAACCGTGCGTTCGGCCGGGCTGACAGAATGCCGGGGCAGAGACGTACCGCAGATGAGGAGACGCCAGTCGTGATCCGTACCCATGACGCCGGCAGCCTGCGCGCGGCGGAGGCCGGCACCACGGTGACGCTCGCCGGGTGGGTGGCCCGCCGGCGCGACCACGGCGGGGTCATCTTCGTCGACCTGCGCGACGGCTCCGGCGTGGTGCAGGTGGTCTTCCGCGAGGAGGACGCCCACGCGCTGCGCAACGAGTTCTGCGTCAAGGTCACCGGCGAGGTGACCCGCCGCCCCGCGGGCAACGAGAACCCGGAGCTGCCCACCGGCGGGATCGAGGTGACCGCCAGTGCGCTGGAGGTGCTCTCCGAGGCGGCTCCGCTGCCGCTGCCGGTGGACGACCAGGTCGAGGCCGGCGACGACATCCGGCTCAGGTACCGCTACCTCGACCTGCGGCGCAGCGGCCCGGCCAACGCGATGCGGCTGCGCTCGCGCGCCAACCAGTTGGCCCGGGGCGTGCTGCACGAGCGGGACTTCCTGGAGATCGAGACGCCGACGCTGACCCGGTCCACCCCGGAGGGGGCCCGCGACTTCCTGGTGCCGGTGCGGCTCCAGCCGGGCAGCTGGTACGCCCTGCCGCAGTCGCCGCAGCTGTTCAAGCAGCTGCTGATGGTCGGCGGCATGGAGCGGTACTACCAGATCGCCCGCTGCTACCGCGACGAGGACTTCCGCGCCGACCGGCAGCCGGAGTTCACCCAGCTCGACATCGAGATGTCCTTCGTCACCGAGGACGACGTGATCGACCTCGGCGAGGCGGTCGTGTCGGCGCTCTGGTCCGACCTGGCCGGCTACGAGATCCCCCGACCCATCCCGCGGATCACCTGGCACGACGCGATGGCCCGGTACGGCTCCGACAAGCCCGACCTGCGCTACGGCGTGGAGCTGACCGAGTTGACCGACCACCTGCGCGGCACCGAGTTCCGGGTGTTCGCCGGCGCGATCGACGCCGGTGGGTACGTCGGCGCGGTCGTGATGCCCGGCGGCGCGGCCCAGACCCGCAAGGAGCTGGACGGCTGGCAGGACTGGGCCAAGGCGCGCGGCGCGAAGGGCCTGGCGTACGTGGTGCTCGACGCCGAGACCGGCGCGCCGCGCGGCCCGGTGGCGAAGAACCTCTCCGAGGCGCACCTGGCCGGCCTCGCCGACGCGGTCGGCGCGAAGCCCGGCGACGCGGTCTTCTTCGCCGCGAGCGCGAACACCCGGGAGGCGCAGGAGCTGCTCGGCGCGGCCCGCATCGAGATCGCCAAGCGGGCCAACCTGGTCGACGAGTCCGCCTGGGCGTTCTGCTGGGTGGTCGACGCGCCGATGTTCGAGCGGACTGACGAGGGTGGCTGGACGGCCGTGCACCACCCGTTCACCTCGCCGAACGCCGAGTGGGTCGACCGGTTCGAGGAGGCGCCGGACCGGGCGCTGGCGTACGCGTACGACATCGTGTGCAACGGCAACGAGATCGGCGGTGGCTCCATCCGTATCCACCGGGGCGACGTGCAGCAGCGGGTCTTCGACCTGCTGGGCATCACCCCGGAGGAGGCGCAGGACAAGTTCGGCTTCCTGCTGGAGGCGTTCAGGTACGGCGCCCCGCCGCACGGCGGCATCGCCTTCGGCTGGGACCGGGTCTGCATGCTGCTCGCCGGCGTCGACTCCATCCGTGAGGTGATCGCCTTCCCGAAGACCCGGGGTGGCTTCGACCCGCTGACCGGTGCGCCGACCCCGATCACCGCCCAGCAGCGCACCGAGGCCGGCATCGACGCCAAGCCCAAGGCGCAGGCCGCTGCGCACGCCGGCACCGCCGGCCCGGCCGCCCCGGTGGCCGACCCGGTCTGACCCGCCCGGGGCACCCCCGTCGATCACGAGGTCTGCGTCATTATTCGCCCGTCGGGCGTGACACGGACCTCGTGATCGTTTCGGGTGGGACAGGAGGGTGACCGGATGAAGGTGCTCGTGGTGGGAGCTGGTGGGTTCCTGGGCGGCGAGGTGTGCCGGCGGGCGGTCGCCGCCGGGTGGCCGGTGGCGGGGACGTGGCACGTCAACCCGGTGGAGATCCCCGGCGTCGTGGCGCACCGGCTCGACGTGACGGACCGGGCCGCCGTGCGTGACCTGGTCGAGCGGGTACGCCCGGACGTCGTGGTCGGCACGCCGTACCGGGTCGACGACTGGCGGGTCACCGCCGACGGGGCCGCGCACGTGGCGGCCGCCGCCGCCGGGTTCGGGGCGCGGCTGGTGCACCTGTCCAGCGACGCCCTGCACGGGGGGCGGCCCACGCCCTACCTTGACGACGAGCCGCCCACTCCGGTGTCTTTCTACGGGGCGGCGAAGGCGGCGGCGGAGACCGCCGTGCGGGCCGTCGACCCGGGTGCAGTGTTGGTGCGGACCTCGCTGATCGTGGGGGAGGGGTGCAAGCAGATCCAGCTCTGTCGGGACGCGCTGGCCGGTCGGGCCACCCTCTTCACCGACGAGTTCCGCTGCCCGGTCGACGTGACCGACCTGGCCGACGCCGTCGTCGAACTGGCTGCCTCGTCCTGCGCCGGTCCGCTCAACGTGGCCGGCCCGGACGCGGTCAGCCGAGCCGAGTTGGGGAGGCTTGTGGCCCGTCGGTTCGGGCTGGACCCGGCCGGGCTGAAGACCGCCACCGTCGCCGCGACCGGCCTGGTCCGCCCCGCCGACGTCCGTCTCGATTCGTCCCGCGCGGCCGGCCTGCTCCGGACCCGGCTGCGCGGGGTCACGGAACTGCTCGCGCCCTGACGATCGTCGCCCCGGCCATCGGTGCATGCTTCTTGTGCACAGGAAGTGTGCACAAGTATTGTGCGCCCATGGGGAACGACGAGAATGTTGCGCCTCCACGGGAGGTTCGGCTCGATCACCGGCAGGTCCGGGTGCTGGCGCACCCGCTGCGGATGCGGCTGCTCGGCGCGCTGCGTACGCGGGGGCCGGCGACCGCCACCACGCTGGCGGAACTACTCGACACCAACACCGGCGCGACCAGCTACCACCTGCGGCAGCTCGCCGAGGTCGGGCTGGTCGTCGAGGACCCCGACCGGGGCAGCGGACGGCAACGCTGGTGGCAGGCCGCGCACGACGTCACCAGCTGGGAACCGACCGACTTCGACGACGACCCGGACGCCCGGGCGGCGGTCCAGTGGATCCACGGCGACCAGGTGCGGCTGCTGGCCGAACACGCCGAGCGGTGGTTCGACGCCGAGTCGGACTGGTCCCCCGCCTGGCGAGACGCCTTCGGCATGGGCGACATCTTCCTGACCGTCCCGCCGGGACGTCTCCAGGCGCTCATGACGGAGGTGTGGCAGGTCCTGGAGCGCTACCGGGACGAGGCGGACCCGACCGAGCCGGGCGCCGAGCAGGTGCAGGTCTTCCTGGCCGCCTACCCGCTGTGGCAGGGGAAGCGGTGAAAGGTTTGTCCGTACGCCAGGTCCGGTGGCGTTACCTCACCCTGCACGGCCTGCGTTGGACGCCCACCGGCCTGATGATCCCCGTCATGGTCCTGCTCATGCAGGAGCGGGGCCTGTCGCTGTCGGAGATCGGCCTGGTCTCCACCGCGCAGGCCCTGGTGGTGCTCGCCCTGGAGCTGCCCACCGGCGGCCTCGCCGACGCCCTGGGCCGCAGACCGGTGCTCGTCACCGCCTGGGCGCTCAACCTCGTCTCGCTGGCCGTGTTCGCGACCGCCGACTCGTTCGCGCTCTTCTTCCTGGTCTGGGCGTTGCAGGGCGTCTACCGGGCGCTCGACAGTGGCCCCCTGGACGCCTGGTACGTCGACACCACCCTGGCCGCCGACCCCGACGCGAAGTACGAGCCGGGCCTGGGCCTCGCGGGCACCGTCGCCGGTGTCGCCATCGGCGCCGGTGCCCTGCTCAGCGGTGGGCTGGTCGCGTTCGGCCCGGTCGGCCCGGTGAGCGCGTTGACCCTGCCGGTACTGGTCGCCCTCGCCCTCCAGACGGTGGCCCTGGCCGCGCTGTTGACCCTGCTGGTGGAGACCCGCCCGGCGCGGGACCTCGGCGCGTTGCGCGCCTCGGCCGCCGACGCGCCCCGGATGGTGGGCCAGGCGTTCGGGCTGCTGCGCCGCTCCCGGGTGCTGCTCGCCCTGGTCGCCGTCGAGCTGTTCTGGGGCTTCGGCATGGTGACCTTCGAGTCGCTGCTGCCGGTCCGTCTGGCCGAGGTGATGGGGGACGCCGACCGGGCGGCGGCACTGCTCGGGCCGGCCAGTTCGGCGGCCTGGCTCGCCTCGGCGGCGGGCGCGGCGCTGACCCCGCTGCTGCTGCGCTGGCCCGGAGGCGCGGCGAGCGCGGCGCTGCTGCGCGTCGTGCAGGGCGCGACCGTGGTCGGCATGGGGTTGTTCGCCGGGCCGGTCGGGGTGCTGGTCGCCTACCTGGCCTGCTACGCCGTGCACGGCGCGTCGAACCCGCTGCACATGGGCCTGCTGCACCGCCAGGTCGACGGGCCGTACCGGACCAGCGTGATCTCGCTGAACTCGATGATGGGGCAGCCGGGGTTCGCCCTCGGCGCGGTGCTGCTCACCGCGATCGCCGACACCAGTGGCGTCAGCACGGCGATGCTGGTCGGCGCGGTGGTGCTGGCTGTGGCCGCCCCGCTCTACCTGCCGGCCTGGCGGGCCGGGCGCGTGGCCGGCGTGGCGAGCGACCCGGGCCGGGACGGCTCGATGGCCAACTCCGGCGCGGCGGCCGATGGCCCGGCAACGGGCGGTCAGCAGGGTCCGGGCGGGGCAGCCGCAGGGGTGGGGCAGGCCAGTCGCACCGAGC
>NZ_SMKN01000221.1 GCF_004348675.1 Micromonospora sp. KC606
GGTTCCGGGGCCGGCTGTGGGGTTCGGGCCTGTTTCCAGTACGCTCGTACTGCTTGAGCACGTGTCCCCCGAGAGGAGCGCCGGCCGATGGCGAAGATCAAGGTAAACAACCCGGTCGTGGAGCTCGACGGCGACGAGATGACCCGGATCATCTGGAAGCAGATCCGGGAGCAGCTGATCCTGCCCTACCTCGACGTCGACCTGCACTACTACGACCTGTCGATCCAGTACCGCGACGAGACCGACGACCAGGTCACCGTCGATGCCGCCAACGCCATCAAGGAGCACGGCGTCGGCGTCAAGTGCGCCACCATCACCCCCGACGAGGCCCGGGTCGAGGAGTTCGGCCTCAAGAAGATGTGGCGGTCGCCGAACGGCACCATCCGCAACATCCTCGGCGGTGTCGTCTTCCGCGAGCCGATCATCATGTCGAACGTGCCGCGGCTGGTCCCCGGCTGGACCAAGCCGATCATCATCGGCCGGCACGCCCACGGCGACCAGTACAAGGCCACCGACTTCGTCGTCCCCGGCCCCGGCACGGTCACCATCACCTACCAGCCGGCCGACGGTGGCGCCCCGATGGAGATGGAGGTCGCCAACTTCCCCGGCGGCGGCGTCGCCATGGGCATGTACAACTTCGACGAGTCGATCCGCGACTTCGCCCGCGCCTCCATGCGCTACGGCCTGGACCGCGGCTACCCGGTCTACCTGTCGACCAAGAACACCATCCTCAAGGCGTACGACGGCCGCTTCAAGGACATCTTCGCCGAGGTGTTCGAGAACGAGTTCGCCAGCGAGTTCGCCGCCGCCGGCATCACCTACGAGCACCGGCTCATCGACGACATGGTCGCCGCCGCGCTCAAGTGGGAGGGTGGCTTCGTCTGGGCCTGCAAGAACTACGACGGTGACGTGCAGTCCGACACCGTCGCGCAGGGCTTCGGCTCGCTCGGCCTGATGACCTCGGTGCTGATGACCCCCGACGGTCGCACCGTCGAGGCCGAGGCCGCCCACGGCACCGTCACCCGGCACTACCGGCAGTACCAGAAGGGCGAGAAGACCTCGACCAACCCGATCGCCTCGATCTACGCCTGGACGCGGGGCCTGGCCCACCGGGGCAAGCTGGACGGCACCCCGGCGGTCACCGAGTTCGCCAACACCCTGGAGCGGGTCATCATCGACACCGTCGAGGGCGGCCAGATGACCAAGGACCTCGCGCTGCTCATCTCGCGCGACGCTCCGTGGCTGACCACCGACGAGTTCATGAACGCGCTCGACGAGAACCTGGCGCGCAAGCTCGCCGCCTGATTCCCGCCGCATCGACCGAGCCCGCCGGCCGCCGACGCCGGCGGGCTCCGTCGTACCCGGCCGGCTGCTGCGTCACCGGCGGTCGGGCGGGTCGTTGAACGGGGTGGACGTGGTGCCAGTCGCGTCCACGGAGGGTTGACCGCGGTCGCCTCGCGGCACGAGTGCCGATCAGCCAGCCTTCCCGGCTGTCGTGCACAGCCAGCCGTCCCTTCCCTGCGGGGGGCCCTGTCCCGGGCCCCCCGCGCCCGGTCCTGGGCCTGCCCACGATCCGGAGCCGGCTTTCGGTCAGGCGGCGCGGAGCAGTTCGGCGGCCCGCTCGGGCGCGATGTCGTTGATGAAGACGCCCATGCCGGACTCCGAGCCGGCCAGGTACTTCAGCTTGTCCTTGGCCCGCCGGATGCTGAACAACTGCAGGTGCAGGTGCCCCAGCTCCCGGTCGATGCGGACCGGCGCCTGGTGCCAGGCCGCGATGTACGGCATCGGCACGTCGAACAGCGTGTCGAAGCGGCGCAGCAGATCCAGATAAAGCGGACCGAAGGCGGCTCGTTCGGCGTCGTCGAGCGCCGGGATGTCCGGCACCGGCCGGTGTGGCGCCACGTGCACCTCGAACGGCCAGCGGGCGGCTGCCGGCACGTACGCCGTCCAGTGTTCGTTGGCGACGACGATCCGGTCCCCGGCGGCGCGTTCGGCGGCGAGCACGTCGGCGTACAGGTTGCCGCCGCCGGTGCGTTCGGCGTGCCGGCGGGCGGCGGCCAGCAGCGACCGGGTGCGCGGGGTGACGAAGGGGTACGCGTAGACCTGCCCGTGCGGGTGGTGCAGGGTCACACCGATCTCCACACCCCGGTTCTCGAAGCAGAACACCTGTTCCACCCCGGGCAGCTCGCTGAGCGCCACGGTCCGGTCGGCGAGGGCGTCCAGCACCGTGCGGACCCGGCTCGGCGGCAGGCTGGCGAAGGAGGCGTTGTGGTCGTCGGTGAAGCAGACCACCTCGCAGCGGCCCTGGCCGGGTCGTACCGGAGTGAACGGGGTGATCTCCGCGGGCTCCTCGGCGATCCGCTGGCTGAGCGACGGGAAGCGGTTCTCGAAGACCGCCACGTCGTAGTCGGGAGCGGGGATCTCGCTGAGCCGGTCGCCCCGGGAGGGGCAGAGCGGGCACTGGTCGGCCGGCGGCAGGAAGATTCGGGTCTGCCGGTGCACCGCCACCGCCACCCACTCGTCGGTGAGCGGGTCGAACCGCAGTTGGGAGGCCGCTGGCGGGGGCGGCAGGTCACGGCGGTCGGACTGGTCGCGGACCGCGTCGTCCCGCTCGTCGAAGTAGATCAGCTCGCGGCCGTCCGCCAGCTCGATCGCCGTACGCTTCACCGCGCCTCCTCCGCCGCTGCCCGGCCCGTGCTCGTCACACACACCAGTTCACCCACCTTCTCGTCGAGTACCCGGCGCGCCTCGGCTGTCAACTGGTCGTCGGTGACCAGCACGTCGGCGGCGGCCAGACCGACGATCGAGGAGATGCCCACGGTTTCCCACTTGGTGTGGTCGGCCAGTACGACCAGCCGGTCGGCGGCGGCGACCAGGGCCCGGTCGGTCTCCGCCTCCATCAGGTTCGGGGTGGTGAAGCCGGCTCGTTCGCTGATCCCGTGCACGCCGAGGAAGAGCACGTCCAGGTGCAGCGAGCGGATCGCGTCCACGGCCAGCGGCCCGACGAGCGCGTCAGAGGGGGTGCGCACCCCGCCGGTGAGCACCACGGTGTGGTCGGGTCGCCCTCCGGTATGCAGGATCTCGGCCACCGGCAGCGAGTTGGTCACCACGGTCAGCCCGGGCACGTCGATGAGACGTCGGGCCAGTTCGGCGGTGGTGGTGCCGGCGGAGAGGGCGACAGCGGCGCCGGGGCGGACCAGCTCGACGGCCCGGGCGGCGATGGCGGCCTTCTCGGTGAGCTGGCGGACGGACTTGGCGTGGAAGCCGGGTTCGTCGGTGGAGCCGGGGCCGGCGACGGTGGCGCCGCCGTGCACCTTGGCGATCAGGCCCTGCTCGTGCAGGGTGTCCAGGTCGCGCCGGATGGTCATGTCGGAGACACCGAACTCGGCGGCCAGTTCGCTGACCCGTACCCCGCCGGTGGCGTGGACCCGGTCGAGGATGGCCGCCTGTCGTTGTCGCGCCAGCATCCGTCGCACCTCCAGCTCCCGGGCACCTCACGCGCTCGAACGCGTTCCAACAAGAACGAACACTAGCGTGCGGCGGGCAGCGGCGGAAGGCGGACCCCGCGGGTAATCAGGCGGACTGGAGTCGGGGCTCCACCCAGCCGATCTCGGTGAGCAGATGCATCACCGCCTGCACCGCCTCGTCCACCGTGAGGTGGGTGGTGTCGACCACCAGGTCGGCGTCGGTCGGCTCCTCGTACGGGTCGTCGATGCCGGTCATCCCGGTGAGCAGGCCGGCGCGGGCGCGGGCGTACAGGCCCTTGCGGTCTCGTTGCTCGCAGACCTCCAGTGGCGTGGCCACGTGGACCAGCACGAAACCCGCCCCCGCGGCGAGAGCCATCTCGCGGGCGGTCGCCCGCGCCTGCGCGTACGGGGCGATGGGGCAGCAGATGCCGACCCCCCGGTGCTTGGCGATCTCGGCGGCCACCCAGCCGATCCGGCGCACGTTCGCGTCCCGGTCGGCCTTGCTGAAGCCCAGCCCAGCCGACAGCTCCCGGCGCACGACGTCCCCGTCGAGCAGGGTCACCGTCCGGTCGCCCTGCTCGCGGAGCAGGTCCGCCAGCCCTCGCGCGATGGTCGACTTGCCCGAGCCGGACAGGCCGGTCAGGAAGACCACCAGACCCCGGTGCCGGCGCGGCGGACGGGCCCGGCTCAGCTCCTTGGCCACGGCCGGCGGCGTGTGCCACTCGGGCAGCGGGAAGCCCCGGTCCAGCAGGTCGTCGATCTCCGCCTGGCTGAGCGCCAGCCGCCGGTTGCGTGGCGGGATGTCGTCCCGCCAGCGCCACTGCCCGTCCCGGTTGTCGTAGGCCAGCTCGCGGGGGACCAGCACCCGCAGCCCCGGCCCGGAGAATGACTCGCCGGTGGAGAGCAGGTGGGTCACCCCGTACGCGGCGGAGATCCGGGCCCGCAGCAGCGCGTCGCTGATCTCGTCGCGGCGGCGCGGCACGGGCACCGCGACCAGGGTCGCCGGGGGCATCCGGTCGCGGGCGGCGAAGATCGCGCGGACCAGCGCCTCCGCGGGCAGGCCACCATGGCCGTCCTCACCCACCGGGATCATCACCAGCAGGTGCGCGCCCAGCGTGCGCGCGGCGTGCGCGATCTGCGCCAACTGCGGCCGGTGCAGTGGCCGGTCGGCGATCACCCCGAGCACCCGGCCCGGGGGCAGCAGGGCGCGGACCTCCTGCGGGGTGCGGCGCAGCCGCTGGAACGGGCCGTGCCCACCGTCGCCGAGCCGGCGGACCGGGCCGCCGACGCCGGCCACGCCCTCGCGGGCGGTCCAGATGTCGAGGATTTCCAACGCCGCCACCGGCGCGCCCTCGCCGTCGCTGAGCACCAGCGTGCGGCGGCCGGGGTCGGTCGGGTCGAGCCCGGCGGCGAGCGCCGCCGGCACCTGGAGGGTCACCGGCACCGGCCAGGCCGTGCCGTCGGCGAGCCGGCCGCGCCGTTGCAGGGACGCCAGGTCGGCCCGGGTCATGAAGCCGGCCAGCGGGGCGTACGCCCCGGTCAGCAACAACTCCAGGTCGGCCAGTTCACCCGGGCGCGGCGTGTACGCCGGCGCGTCCCGAAGCACCTCGTCGGGCAGCACCCACCCGTTGCTCATCCGTACCCCTCACTCGCTGGCCTGGCCGGCACACAGTTTCGCAGCCGACCGGCGATCGGTCGAGAGCGCCACTCCACTCCCGCCCGCGAGGGTGGCGCCGATCAGCCCGCCGGGGTCAGCGGGGCGGCGCCGAAGGAGACCGAGAACCGCTTGCACCAGATCGAGACGCTGGTCAGTCCGAGCAGGTCCGTCCCGGCGGGGATCCGGTACGCCTGGTCGCCGCGGTTGCCCTTCAGCCGGCCCAACTCGACCCAGCGGCCGTCGTCGAAGACATCCCAGCCGGCCCGGCCGGTGCGCACCGGTTGGTCGCTGAGCCAGACCCGCAGGTCCGGCCCGTTGGAGGTGGAGAGTCCGACCAGTTCCAGCCGGTGGCTCCCGTCGGCGGCCCGGACCACCCGGGCGGTGCCCGACGTGTCGTGTTCGTGGGTGATGAACTCGCCACGGCTGACCAGCACCGGCCCGGCCGGCTCCGCCGGGGCGGCGGGCGTGGCGGAGGTGGCAGGCGTGGCCGGCGTGGCGGACACGGCAATCCCGGCGGGGCCTGCCGACGCGGGGCCTGCCGGCGCCGGCTCGGCCACCTCCGACAGTCGTTCGTCCACCCGGTTGTCGGCCACCAGCTTCCAGGGCTGGAACCAGTACAGCCCGAAGGCCGTCCCGACGGCGAGGACGGCGACGGCGAGCCAGGTCAGCGGGGTACGCGGTAGACGGAGCATGCCGTCCAGTTTCGGGGGGACGCGCCCGTGAGTCACCTCATCAGCGGCTTACGAGACCCTTACCGTCGGCCCCGCCGTCCCCCGGACGGGTATCAGGGGCGAGCCGGGGCGATTCCTGATACCCGTCCTGGGGGCCGCTTCCTAGGCTGACGGTCGTGACACTCATCGCGACCGAGTCGCTGACCAAGAGGTACGGGGGCCGGGTCACCGCGCTGGCCGACCTGACCGTCGCGGTCGAGCCGGGAATCATCGGGTTGGTCGGCGCGAACGGCGCCGGCAAGTCAACCCTGATCAAGATCCTGCTGGGTCTGCTCGCCCCGAGCAGCGGGCGGGTCTCCGTGCTCGGCCTCGACCCGACCACCGATCCGGCCGCGGTGCGCGCCCGGGTCGGTTACATGCCCGAACACGACGCGCTCCCGCCCGACCTCTCCGCCGCCGAGCTGGTCACCCACCTGGCTCGGATGAGCGGTCTGCCCCGCACGGCGGCCCGCGAGCGGGCCTCGGAGGCGTTGCGGCACGTCGGCCTGCACGAGGAGCGTCACCGTGCCGTCGGCGGCTACTCCACGGGCATGAAGCAGCGGGTGAAGCTGGCCCAGGCCCTGGTCCACGACCCCGACCTGCTGCTGCTCGACGAGCCGACCAACGGCCTCGACCCCGCCGGCCGGGACGACATGCTCGCGCTGGTGCACCGCATCGGCACCGAGTTCGGCATCTCGGTGCTGGTCTGCTCGCACCTGCTCGGCGAGGTCGAGCGGATCTGCGACACGCTGGTCGCCATCGACGGCGGCCGGCTGCTGCGCGCCGGCCCGATCGCCGCGATGACCTCCGCCACCGACGTACTCGCCGTCGAGGTCAGCGAGGGCATGGAGGAGCTGGCCAGCCGGCTTGCCGCGCTCGACCTGCCGGTGACCCGGGACGGCCGGACGCTGCTCGTCGCGCTCGCCGACGAGGCCACCTACGACCTGATCCTCGGCGCCGTCGCCGAGTTGGACCTGCCGCTGCACCGGCTGGACCAGCGGCGGCACCGGGTGGCCGAGCTGTTCGCCCCGAGGGAGCCCGCCCATGTCTGAGCCGACCGGCGTCATCCACGACATCGGCTACCAGCGCTACACCGGCCTCCGGCTGGGCCGCCGGCACGTCTTCGGGGCGCTATGGCTGCACGGCCTGCGCACCATCTTCGGCCTGGGCCGCAGCGCCAAGGCGAAGATCTTCCCCTGGCTGGTGATCGGCATCGTCACCCTGGTGGCGGCCGGGCTGACCGCGGTACGCAGCCAGACCGGCCAGGTGGTGATGACGTACGCCCAGTTCGCCGACGCGATGAGCTGGCTGGTCATCTTCTTCGCCGCGGTCGCCGCCCCCGAGCTGGTCTCCCGTGACCTGCGCAGCGGGGTCCTGCCGCTGTACTTCTCCCGGCCGCTGCCACGCGGCGACTACGCGCTGGCCAAGCTGCTGGCGCTGGTGGCCGGGCTCTGGCTGCTGCTCGGCGGGCCGCAGCTGGTGATGTTCCTCGGCGCCGCCTTCACCACCGGCGACGGGCTCGGCGGTGTCCGCGACGAGCTGTTCGACCTGCTGCCGGGGCTGCTCTACGCCGGCCTCTGGGCGGTCGTCTTCGCCTCGGTCGGGCTGCTGGTCGCCTCGCTCACCGGCAAGCGGGCGTTCGCCGCCGGCGGCGTCGTGGCGGTCTTCCTGATGACCACCCCGATCGTCGGCGTGCTCTCCATCCTGCCCTCCCGCACCATCAACGAACTGGCCATGCTCGCCTCGCCGTCCACCGTGGTGCAGGGGGTCGGCCTGTTCACCCTGGGCGTCCAGCTGGCGCCCCCAGGGGCGGCCGACCAGATGATCGGCGACTTCGGCCCGGTGTACGCCCTCGGCGCGGTGCTGCTGGCGGCCGCCTGCGTCGCCCTGCTGCTGCTGCGATACCGGAAGGTGGCCGCCCGATGACCACGCTCAGTGCCGAGGCCACCGCCCCGGCAGTCACCACCAGCACCCTGACCCTCGCCGGCGTCTCCCGCTGGTACGGCAACGTGGTGGCCGTCAACGACGTCAGCATGCGGCTCGGGCCGGGCGTGACCGGCCTGCTCGGCCCGAACGGGGCGGGCAAGACCACCCTGCTGCACATGATGGCCGGGTTTCTGGCCCCGTCCCGGGGGACGGTGACCCTGGACGGGGAGCCGACCTGGCGCAACCCGCCGGTGTATCGGCGGCTCGGGCTGGTGAGCGAACGGGAGGCGGTGCACACCTTCCTCAGCGCGTACGAGTTCGTGCTGGCCAGCGCGAAGCTGCACCGGCTGCCCGACCCGGCGGCGGCGGCCCGGCGGGCGATCGCCCTGGTCGAGTTGGAGGCCGCGCAGGACCGCCGGATCGGCACGTACTCCAAGGGCATGCGGCAGCGCGCGCGGGTCGCCGCGGCGCTGGTGCACGACCCGCAGGTGCTGCTGCTCGACGAGCCGTTCAACGGCATGGACCCGCGCCAGCGGCTGCACATGATGACGCTGCTGCACTCCCTCGGCGACGCCGGCCGGACCATCCTGTTCAGCTCGCACATCCTGGAGGAGGTCGAGCAGGTCTCCGGCACGGTTCAGGTGATGGTGGCCGGGCGGCTCGCCGCCTCCGGCGACTTCCGCACCATCCGCCGGCTGATGACCAACCGGCCGCACGTGTTCACGGTCCGCTCCACCGACGACCGGGCGCTGGCCGTCGCGCTGATGGCCGAGCCCTCGGTGACGGGCGTCGAGCTGGACCGGACGGGACTGACCGTTAAGGCCGGTGACTACGGCGCGTTCACCCGCGCCCTGCCGAAGATCGCGTTGGCCCGTGGCGTCCGGGTCCGGCAGTTGCTGCCGGAGGACGAGTCCCTGGAGAGCGTCTTCTCCTACCTGCTGGAGGGTTGACCGGTGAGTGCGAGGAGTGAACGAGCGCAGCGAGTGAGCCCCACAGTCACGAACGAGAGGTTGACCGGTGAGTGCGAGGAGTGAACGAGCGCAGCGAGTGAGCCCCACAGTCACGAACGAAAGAGGCTGAGCCGTGTCGACCGTTACCTGGATCACCGCGCGGGGCCTGTTCGGCCGCCGCCGGTTCCTGATGTTGCTGCCGCTGCCGGCGGTGCTGGTGGGCCTCGCGGTCCTCTGCCGCTCGCTGGGCGTCGATCCGGCAGAGTGGGGGCCGCCCGTGCTGGTGGGGCTCGGCCTGGCCGTGGTGCTGCCGGTGGTGGCGCTGGTGGTCGGCACCGGCGTGCTCGGCGCCGAGATCGACGACGGCACGGTGGTGCACGTGCTGACGAAGCCGCTGCCGCGCTGGCAGATCGTGCTGCCGAAGCTCGCGGTCGCGACCGGGGTCAGCGCGGCCACCATCGCGGTGCCGATCGTCGTCGCGGGTGTGCTCGCCGACTCGGTACGCCTCGGCGTGGCGCTCGCCGCCGCCTCGGCGCTGGGCGCGCTGGCGTACTCGGCGCTGTTCCTGGCGCTGAGCCTGGTCACCCGGCGACCGGTGCTGCTCGGGCTGGTCTATGTGCTGATCTGGGAGGGGCTGCTGGGCCGGTTCGTCAGCGGCACCCGGGTGCTGTCGGTGCAGCAGTGGGTGATCACCCTCGCCGACCGGCTCGCCCCCACCGACCTGCTCACCGGGGCGGTCTCCGTTCCCGTGGCCGCCGTGCTGACCGCCCTGGTCGCGGTCGGCTTCACGGTCCTGGCGGTCGACCGGCTCCGCTCGTTCAGCGTGGCCGGCGAGACGAGCTGACCTTCGGCGCCGCCGAGGGCCTGGCGCTGCGGGCGGGCCTGGCGCTGCGGGCGGGCCTGGCGCTGCGGGCGGGCCTGGCGCTGCCGGCTGGTTCGCGAGATGCGGCAAAGTGCTGTCTCCATCCAATTGGAGGCAGCACTTTGCCG
>NZ_SMKN01000222.1 GCF_004348675.1 Micromonospora sp. KC606
GGGTTAGAAGGCGCGGACGTACGGGGCGGGCCAGTCGGGTTCCGCGCCGAGCCTGGCCGCCGCGCGCCGGGGCCAGTACGGGTCGCGCAGCAGCTCCCGGCCCAGCAGCACCAGGTCCGCCGCACCGCCGGCGACGATCTGCTCGGCCTGTTCCGGCTCGACGATCAGGCCGACCGCGCCGGTCGGCAGACCCGCCTCCCGGCGGATCCGGGCCGCGAGAGGCACCTGGTAACCCGGGCCGACGGGAATCGTCGCTCCGGCGGAGGCGCCGCCGGAGGAGGCGTCGACCAGGTCCACCCCGGCCGTGGCCAGCTCACCGGCGAGCAGCACGCTGTCCTCGACCGTCCAGCCGCCCGCCACCCAGTCGGTGGCGGAGATCCGGGTCAGCACCGGCACGTCCTCGCCCACCGCGGCGCGTACCGCGCGGGCCACCTCCAGGGTCAGCCGCATCCGTGCGGTCAGGTCGCCGCCGTAGCCGTCGGTGCGCCGGTTGGTCAACGGTGAGAGGAACTCGTGCAGCAGGTATCCGTGCGCGGCGTGGATCTCCACCGCCCGGAAACCGGCGTCGACCGCGCGGACCGCCGCCGTGCCGAACGCCTCGACCACACCGGCGATACCGGCCTCGTCCAGCGCGATCGGCTGCCGGTGGTCGGGCAGGAACGGCTCGTCGCCCGGACCGACCGGAGTCCAGCCGCCCTCGGCGTCCGGTACGCCGCCGCTGCGCCGGGCACCCGGTCGGTACGTCGAGGCCTTGAACCCGGCGTGGGCGAGCTGCACCGCCGGTACCGCGCCCTGCGCGGCGACGAACGCGGTGATCGGACGCCAGGCGTCGACGTGCGACCCGGACCACAGCCCGGTGTCCTGAGGGCTGATCCGTCCCTCGGGGACGACCGCGGTGGCCTCGGTGATGATCAGGCCCGCCCCGCCGACCGCGCGGGAACCGAGGTGGACGCGGTGCCAGTCGGTGGGCAGACCGTCCGGGCCGGCACTGTACTGGCACATCGGGGCGAGGGCGACCCGGTTGGGCAGGGTGACCGCGCGCAGGGCGAGCGGGGTGAACAGGGCCCTCATCAGGGTGAGCCTCCGGGTGGGGGACGGGTCGGGCCCCGCGTGGCAGGACCCGGTACGGACGGGAGTCGGCGCCTGACCTGGCCGGTCGGCGCGGTCGGGTGCAGGGTTCCAGGTCGTTCCCGGTCGCCGTGGCGACCGGGAACGCACTCGGTGGCGCACTCACGCCGGGACGGGCTCCAGTTCGGCATGCCGGGCCGGCCTGGCGGGCTCGTCGGTGTCGGTCAGGTCGCGCCTGCCGGCGGAGTCGTACGCGGCGCGGTCGAGGGTGCCCTCTCGGGCGGCGACGATCGTCGGCACGAGGGCCTGCCCGGCCACGTTGGTGGCGGTCCGGATCATGTCGAGGATCGGATCGATCGCCAGCAGCAGGCCGGCGCCGGCCAGCGGCAGACCCAGCGTGCTCAGGGTCAGCGTGAGCATCACGATCGCGCCGGTCAGGCCGGCGGTGGCGGCCGAGCCGACCACGGAGACGAACGCGATCAGCAGGTAGTCGGTGACGCTCAGGTGCACCCCGAAGACCTGCGCCACGAAGATCGCCGCGAGAGCCGGGTAGATGGCGGCGCAGCCGTCCATCTTGGTGGTGGCGCCGAACGGCACGGCGAAGGAGGCGTACTCGCGGGGGACGCCGAGGCGCTCGACGGACCGCTGGGTCACCGGCATGGTGCCCACCGAGGAGCGGGAGACGAAGGCGAGCTGGATGGCCGGCCAGGCGCCGGCGAAGAAGCGCAGCGGGTTGAGCCGGCCGGCGATCACCAGCAGCGCCGGGTAGACGACGAGGAGCACGATGGCGCAGCCGACGTAGACGGCGGTGGTGAACCTCGCGAGCGGGGCGAGCAGATCCCAGCCGTACGAGGCGACAGCGTTGCCGATCAGGCCGAGGGTGCCGATCGGGGCGAGGCGGATCACCCACCACAGGGCCTTCTGCACGATCGCCAGCAGCGAGCGGTTGACGGCCACGAACGGCTCGGCGACCTCGCCGGCCAGCAGCGCGGCGGCGCCGACGACCAGGGCGAGGAAGACGATCTGGAGGACGTTGCCCTCCACGAACGCGCCGACGGGGTTGGTGGGAACGATGCCGGTGAGGAAGTCGGTCCAGGAGCCGGTCCGCTGCGGCGCGGCGGCCGTGCCGGTGTCCAGCGAGACGCCGCGACCCGGGTTGGTGAGCAGGCCGAGGCCGATGCCGACGCCCACCGCGATCAGGGCGGTGGCGCCGAACCAGAGCAGGGTCTTCCACGCCAGTCGGGCGGCGTTGGCCACGCCGCGCAGGCTGACCACGCTGACCACGATGGCGGTGAAGACCAGCGGCGGTACGGCCAGCTTGAGCAGTTGGACGAAGAGGTCGCCGGCGGTGTCGAGGGTGCTGGCGAGCCAGCTCAGGTCGCCGGCTCGGGCGAGGAAGCCGAGCGCCACGCCGAGCACGAGGCCGGCCAGGATCTGCACGGAAAAGGGAATCTTGCGCAGGGCGGAAGCCATGAGGACGGGTCCAAGGTCTGTCGGAGGGTCGGTACGGGCAGCGTCAGGAGAGCGGCTGCGCCGGACAGACGCCGCTGGCCTGCCGTCGGAGGTCGACGTACAGGCGCACGGTGAGGTGCCAGACGTTGGTCATCGCCTGCCGACGCTACTCCCGGCGGAAAGCCGGCCGGAAGGAGCGGAAGCCGTGACGATCCTTACATTGACGGTGTTCGCCGGCGGGCCAGCCCCAACACGCTCGCTGTCGCCAGGCCCCAGCCGGCGGCCGTCGCCAACAGCAGCCGCTCCAGGCCGCCCACCAGGCTGCCCCGCCCCACCGCCAGCAGGGCCACCGCGACCGCGCCGGCCAGCGGCAGGGCCACCGCCGCGCCGAGCCGGGCCACCCGCCGCAGCCTGGGGGGCGCGTGTGGGGAGCAGGAGATCGACACCATCGCCAGCACCGTCGCCGCCACCGCCGCGATGCTCGCCGCACCGTGCACCAGGTCAGCCACGGTCGGCGTCTCGAACGGCGGCAGCGGGCAACCGTCGCTGCACGTCACCGCCCCCGACAGCACCGTGCAGACGGACCCGACGGCGAGCAGGCCGGCCGTGCCCCGCAGCCCGGGGGGCAGCGCCGCGGCGAGCAGCAGCAGCGCCGCGGCCAGGGCGAACACCCCGATCCGGTACGTCGGGGCGGACGCGCTGCCGGCGCTGCCGGCCTCGCTGACGTACCCGGTCAGGCCCAGACCGGGACCGGCGACCACGGCGACCGTCACCGCGACCGTGCCGGCGAGGACGCAGCCGGCGGCGGCCGACGCGGCGGCGGCCCGACCGGGAGCGCCGCCGACTCGCCCCGGCGGTGCCACGCCGGTGAACGGAGCCCGGGACATGCCGCCAACCTAACCGGTCCGTGCCTGGATATCCTGACGGCCGGGGTGTTCCCCGTGACCCGGGCGGCACCGCCACCTCAGCCCTTCCCACCCCCGAAGGACGCAGCAGCATGACCGTGGCATACCTCGTGGCCGGAGTCCGCACCCCGATCGGCCGGTACGCCGGCGCCCTCGCCGGCGTGCGCCCCGACGACCTCGCCGCGCACGTGATCCGGGAACTGGTCGCCCGCCACCCGTCGGTGGACTGGGCCCGCGTCGACGACGTGATCCTGGGTTGCGCCAACCAGGCCGGCGAGGACAACCGCAACGTGGCCCGGATGGCGGCACTGCTGACCGGGCTGCCCGAGGAGGTCCCCGGCAGCACGGTCAACCGGCTCTGCGGCTCCGGCCTCGACGCCCTCGCCACCGCCGCCCGCGCGGTCGTGGCCGGCGAGGCGGAGCTGATGGTGGCCGGCGGCGTGGAGAGCATGAGTCGCGCGCCGTTCGTGCTGCCGAAGGCGACGTCCGCCTTCTCCCGCACGGCCGAGGTCTACGACACGACCATCGGCTGGCGGCTGGTCAACCCGCTGATGGAGCAGGGGTGGGGCGTCGACTCGATGCCCGAGACGGCGGAGAACGTGGCCGCCGAGTTCGGCGTCGACCGGGTCGCCCAGGACGAGTTCGCGCTCCGCTCCCAGCAGCGGGCCGCGAAGGCCCGGGCCGACGGCCGCCTCGCCGAGGAGATCGTCCCGGTGACCGTGCCGGTCGGCCGCCGGGAGACGAAACTGGTCGAGATCGACGAGCACCCCCGGGAAACCTCGCTGGAGAAGCTCGCCGCGCTACCCACCCCGTTCCGGGCGGGCGGCACGGTCACCGCCGGCAACTCCTCGGGGGTCAACGACGGCGCGGTCGCGCTGCTGGTCGCCTCCGAGGCGGCGGTCTCCCGGTACGGCCTCACCCCGCTGGCCCGGATCAGCGGCGCGGCGGCGGCCGGCGTACCGCCCCGGATCATGGGGATCGGGCCGGTGCCGGCCACCCGCCGGCTGCTCGACCGGCTCGGCGTGGGCCTCGCCGACGTCGACGTGGTGGAGCTCAACGAGGCGTTCGCCGCGCAGGGCGTCGCGGTGTTGCGCGAGCTGGGGCTGCCGGAGGACGCCGAGCACGTGAACCCCAACGGCGGGGCGATCGCGCTGGGCCACCCACTCGGCGCCAGCGGCGCCCGGCTGGCGCTGACCGCCGCGCTGGAGTTGCGCCGCCGGGGCGGTCGGCGGGCACTGGCGACCATGTGCGTCGGCGTCGGCCAGGGCATCTCGGTGATGTTGGAGGCCGCCGGCTGACCCGGTGATGTTCCCGGTCCGCCTCCGGCGTGACGCGGGGTGACCGGCACGATGCCACCGGTACCTGATGCCTCCGCCGCCGGCCGTCGTGCACAGTGGATCTCCCGTCTCTCGCCGTGCGCGCCTAGAGTGGTCAGCACCACACGACTCGCGGGTCGGCCGGTGTGGCCTCCGCGTGCCCGCGCGAGCCGGACACCGGTGCCCTCCCGTGCCACGGCGACGAACTGGGGCGAGGCAGATGCAGAAGCCGGACGGACTTCCCGCCGAGATCGACCTGAGCCGGCCGAGCGCGGCCCGGGTCTACGACTACTTCCTCGGCGGCGCGCACAACTTCGAGATCGACCGGCAGCTCGCCGAGCAGATCGCCGGCATGACCCCGAACCTCGCCGCCACCATGCGGGCGGGGAGGGAGTTCCTGCGCCGGGCCGTCCGGGTGCTGCTCGACGCCGGTATCGACCAGTTCCTCGACATCGGCTCCGGCATCCCGACCGTCGGCAACGTGCACGAGGTGGCCCAGGCCGCCAACCCCGAGGCACGGATCGTGTACGTCGACATCGATCCGGTGGCGGTCGCGCACAGCCGCGAACTGCTCGCCGGCAACGACCGGGCCACCGCCATCCGGGCCGACCTGCGGGAGCCGAAGCTCATCCTGGACCTGGCCCGAGCCAGCGGCCTGATCGACTTCGACCGGCCGGTGGGCATCCTCCTCGCCGGCGTGGTCCACTTCGTTCCGGACGCCGACCGGCCGGCCGACATCCTGGCCACCCTGCGGGCGGCCGCCGCGCCCGGCAGTCACCTGGTCATCTCGCACTCCACCTACGAGGACCAGCCGCAGGAGATGCTCGACGCGCAGCGACTGTCGGCGCGTACCGACACCGAGATCACCCTGCGGTCACGGGCCGGGATCACCGGCTTCTTCGGCGACTGGACCATCCTGGAGCCGGGGGTGGTGCACATGCCGCTGTGGCGGCCGGACTCGCCCGCCGACGTGGACGAGCATCCCGAGCGTTTCGGGGCGTTCGGCGGCGTCGCCCGGTACGGCCACGTCGGCTGAGCCGACATGGCCGCCGTTCCGGACACCGGCGGGGGCGACCACAGCCGCGCAGGGGCCCGCGAGTACGCCGCCGAGTGGGCCCGGGCGGCGCGGCGGCTCGGTTTCGTGCCATTGAGCGCGGACGAGACCGAGCGGCTGCTGCTCGTGCACACCGTGCGGCTGGCCCGGGCGCTGCTGGCGCAGGAGTTCTCCGCCACCCCGGCCGAGGACGTGGGCCGGGCGCTGGTGGAGGCGCACCTGACCGAGCCCTGCGTGCTGGACTGGACGGTGCGCGCTCTCGGCGACCGGTTCCTGGCCCGGGTGCTGCCGGACCGCGACCCGGTCGACGCGGCCGAGCGGGTCGTGGCGTTGCAGGGGGCGCTCGCGGCCGGGTTCGCCCGAGCTCTGCGCGACCGGACCTTCACCCAGCAGGAGCGGATCGCGCGTTCGGCCTGGCAGGCCCGGGACACCGTGGAGCGGGCCCTGCGGGACAGCGAGGCCCGCTTCCGCGCGGTCTTCACCGGAGCGGCCATCGGGATCGGCATCGCCGGCATCGACGGTGAGATCATCGACGTCAACCAGCCCTTCGCCGACATGCTCGGCTACACCATCGAGGAACTGCGGCAGATCAACGTGGCGTCGCTGTTCCACCCCGACGACGCCGCCGGCATGTGGGAGCTCTACCAGGAGCTGATCGAGGGCAAGCACGACAGTGTCCGGGTGGAGAAGCGCTACTACCGCAAGGACGGCAGCGTCGTCTGGACCGACCTGGCCGTCTCGCTGATCCGCCACGCCGACGGCCGGCCCCGGTTCACCGTCGCGATGGTCGAGGACATCACCGAGCGGCACTATCTCCAGCAGCGGCTGCGCTTCCAGGCGCTGCACGACCCGCTGACCGGCCTGCCCAACCGGACGCTCTTCTTCGAGACACTCGGGCGGATCTTCTCCGAGGCCGGTCCGGAGCAGCGGATCGGGATCTGCTTCCTCGATCTGGACGGGTTCAAGGCGGTCAACGACAGCCTCGGCCACGCCCTGGGGGACCGGCTGCTCGTCACCATCGCCCGCCGGTTGGCCGACTGCGTGGCCGGGCAGGGCCACCTGGTCGCCCGGATGGGCGGCGACGAGTTCGTCATCCTCGTCGACGCCGGCGAGGGGATCGACGACGCGGTCGGCGTCGCCGAGCTGGCCCTGGCGGCGGTCTCCGCCCCGGTGCTCCTCGGCGACCAGCAGCTCGCCGTCACCGCCAGTATCGGCGTGGTGGAGTGCCCGGCCGGGGAGACCAGCGTCTCCGAGCTGATGAAGGCCGCCGACACCACGCTGTACTGGGCCAAGGCGGAGGGCCGTGGCCGCTGGGCCGTGTACGACCCGGAGCGCAGCGCCGCCGACATCGCCCGCTCGGCGCTCGCCGCCGGCCTACCCGCCGCCCTGGGCCGCGGCGAGTTCGTGCTCCACTACCAGCCGATCGTCTCGCTGCTCGACGAGCGGATGCAGGCGGTGGAGGCGCTGGTCCGCTGGCGGCACCCCGAGCTGGGCATGATCGGCCCGGACCGGTTCATCGGGCTGGCCGAGGAGTCCGGGCTGATCGTCCGCCTCGGCGAGTGGGTGCTCGGCCAGGCATGCCGGGACGCCCGCGCCTGGCACCGCGAGTTTCCCGACCAGCGGCTGGTGGTGAGCGTCAACCTGGCTGCCCGGCAGGCCGACGACCCGGCGATCGTGGACATCGTGGCGGAGGTGCTGCGGCGCACCGGCCTGCCCGCGGAGTTGTTGCAACTGGAGCTGACCGAGAGCGCCGTCATGGGCAGCGCGGGGGAGCCGTTGCGCTCGCTGCACCGGTTGGCCGATCTCGGCGTGCGGCTGGCCATCGACGACTTCGGCACCGGATACTCGAACCTGGCGTACCTGCGCCGGCTGCCGATCCACTGTCTGAAGCTGGCCGGGCCGTTCGTGGAGGGCATCCGGGCCGACACCGCCGACGACACCGCCGACCACCGCGACGAGCGGATCGTCGACGCGCTGGTGCGACTGGCGCACGCGCTGGAGCTGGGAGTGACCGCCGAGGCGGTGGAAACCCGGGCGCAGGCCGAACGGCTGCGGGCGCTGCGCTGCGACACCGGGCAGGGCCGCTGGTTCAGCCCGCCGGTGCCGGCGGACCAGATCACCGAGCGGCTGCGCGGCGAGGCGGCGTGAGCGGGGTACGGTTCGCCGTGGGCGGGCGGGGATGCGTACCCCGGCTGCGTCCCGGCCTGCGACGACGCGACGGGTGGAGGTAGCCGGGTGGACCTGACGGACTCGCAGGCCGTGGTGTCGGTGGTGGCGGCTCTGGCCATCCTGGCCGGGCTGGCCGGGGTGGTGGTGCCCGGCCTGCCGGCGCTGCCGCTGTGCTGGTGCGGGGTGCTGGTCTGGGCGGTCTTCGGCGGCGCGGGGCCGGGCCGCTGGGCGGTGCTGGCGGCGGCGACCGTGGTGGTTGCCGGCGGCACCCTGGTCAAGTACGCCTGGCCGGGGCGGAACCTGAAACGCACCGGGGTGCCGACATCGTCACTGCTCGCCGGTGGACTGCTCGGGCTGGTCGGGTTCTTCGTGATCCCGGTGGTCGGTCTGGTGCTCGGCTTCGTCGGTGGGGTGTGGGGCGCCGAGCGGCTGCGGCTGGGTGGCAACCAGCTCGCCTGGCCGTCGACCGTGCAGGCGCTGAAGGCGGTTGGACTGTCCATGCTGGTGGAGTTGCTGGCCGGACTGGTCGTCGCCGCGCTCTGGGTGGCCGGCCTGCTGTTCGCCTGACCCGGCCGGGTCCACGCTCCGACGCCGGCGGCGGTACGCCCGTTCGCCGAGGGGCGTGCCCTAGGGTCGGCCCGTGCGGATCACAGTCCTGGGTGGGCTCGGCGCGTGGCCCACCGCCGGGCAGGGGTGCAGCGGCTTCCTCGTGGAGCACGACGGCTTCCGCCTGCTGATCGACCCCGGTTACGCGACCCTGCCGCCGTTGCTGTGCCGGCTGCCCGCCGCGGCGGTCGACGCGGCCTACGTCAGTCACGGCCACCCCGACCACTGCGCCGACCTGCAACCGCTGCTGCGCGCCCGGATTCTGGCCGACCGGTCCGGGCCGGCCCTTCCGGTGCACGCGCCGGCCGGCAGCCTCGACCGGCTGCTCGCGATCGACGAGCCGGGCCTGCTTGACGGGGCTTACCTGCTGCGCGAGTTCGCCCCCGGGGACCGGTTCGACCTGGGCCCGTTCATGGTGCGTACCTGGTCGCTGCCGCACTGGGTGGCGAACGCCGGGGCCCGGTTCAGCACCCCGCGGGCGACGCTCGCCTACACCGGGGACACCGGCGCCAGCCCGGATTTGGTGGCCCTGGCCCGTGGCGCTGATCTGCTGATCGCCGACGCCACCTACGTCGACGCGATCCCCGACCGGCACGCCGGCAACCTGTCCAGCGCCGCCGAGGTCGGCCGGTACGCCGCCACGGCCTCCGCCCGGCGGGTGCTGCTGACCCACCTGTGGCCCGGCACCGACCCGTCGGCGGCCGTCGCTGCGGCGCGGCGGGCATACGACGGTCCGGTCGACGTGGCCGAGCCGGGCCTGGTCGTCGACTGCGGCTCCTGACCCGGGGTGGGCGGGGCCGGCACGTCGGAGGAGACGGCGGCGAGGGGCGTCCGCCGGGCACGGCGGATCGCCGTACGTGAGAGAGAGGTGGACGCCCCGCGCCGCCGCGCGGACCGGACGTTGCCGAGCGCCCGGTCTTCAGTCCCGTCGCGATCGGGCCTGGTCACAGGCTCAAGCATGCGGCCGGAGCAGGTCGGCGGCAACGTGATTTCGCGTTCCGGGGCCCGGCTGGGCGGCCGGGGGCGAGCCGGGTCAC
>NZ_SMKN01000223.1 GCF_004348675.1 Micromonospora sp. KC606
AACTGGCCGTGGGGGACTGGTCGGGGTTGAGGCGCCAGTCGCGGGCCACCCGGTCGACGGCGACCGGGTAGATGGTCAGGGTGCCGTCCGGGGCGATACGCATCCGCAGGAAGCACTTCGCGTCCTCGATGCCCTGACCGGCGAAGAGCTCGTTGAGGTTCACCCCGAAGCCGCCCGCGACCAGCAGGTAGCCCGCCACCACCTGGCTGGCGACCAACCCGATCACCGGGCCGTAGACGACCGTCGCGGCGGCCACGGGCAGCGGCCACGACCAGGCGTGGAACGGCAGGGCCAGCCACACCCACGTGCCGGCGACGGCCAGCCCCACATGGGCCATGCCGTGCCCGGCCCCCAGGATCCAGTGCCGCACGTACCGTTTCCCGCCGGCGGTGGGCGGCTTGGCGAAGACTGCCGCACCGAGCAACGTCACCCCCAACATGACCACCAGCGGTACGCTGAACAGTCGCTGCTCGGTGGCGCCCGCCCGGTTCTCGGCCACCCCGGCCATGGCCAGCATCAACAGGGTGTGCAGGGTGCCGAGCAGGGTGGTGAAACCAGGGTTGCGCATCGGCAGCCGGGGGAAGATTCCCCAGCCGTACCGGCGGGAGCGCGCGGCGTCCGGGTAACGGCCGGCCAGCTCGTACGACCGGGTGCGGCTGGCCCGCCGGGACAGGGTGTCCTTCGGCGGCACCTCGATCCGCTCTGGCAGCTTGTGCGTCGGATAGAGATAGGCGCCGCCCCCGCCGCAGGTGACGAGCTGCCGCTCCGGGCCAACGTACCGGGCGTAGTGGTGCAGGTCGCCCGAGATCAGCAGCCGCACGTGCGCCCCGGTGGGGGCGATGATCGTACGGATGAAGTAGTCGATCGAGTCGTACGCCGTGGGATGGTCGACGGCCTTGACCCAGGTGGGCGCCGGCACCGCCAGGATCACCCGGCTGCCCGGCCCCAGTCTCCGGGCCACCTCGTCGAAGTAGGCGAGCTGCGGATCGTCCAGGTACGACCCGGACTGGTCGTCGATGCCGAGCAGCCACCAGCCGGCCGGCAGTTCGACCGCGAAGTACGAGCGGGCCTGGCCGGTGCCCCAACCGCCGAAGTGGCGGTCCCGGGAGCGGGCGAAGAGCCGGAGGAAGGCGGTCAGGCCGTCGTACCAGTCGTGGTTGCCGGGGACGGCGAACAGCGTCGGCCGCTCCGGCGGGGGGAGGGGCAGCGCCGCCTGGTACGGCCCCTTGCAGCGGTCCTCGTACGCCTCGTAGCCTGCCGACGGATAGACCTGGTCGCCCCCCATCACCAGCGTCTGTGCCCGGGGCAGCCGGTGCCCGTCCACCGTCAGCTCCGGCTGCGCCAGCAGGTACGCAATGGAGTAGGTGGCGTTGAAGCCGTCCCCGAGGTCCGCCACGTAGTCCAGCCACAGCCCGCCGTCCGGCCCCACCTGCCTGCTGATTCGCGCATCGAGGGCGTTCTGCAGCTCCCGTTTGTCCAGATACGCCCCGAACAGCATCGCCAGCAGCGTACGAATGCCGGTGCTGATCAGCAGGAACGGCGCGAGCCACGGCACCGGCCTGCGAGGGGTGAAGCCCAACTCGACAGGGTCGGCGCTGCGTGGCCGGCGGGCGGCCCGCTCGCCGGGAGCGTCCTCGGCGGGTACGGCTTCGGGGTGGCTTCCTGCGTCGTCCGTCACACCGGCGCAGCGTAGTCCGCGTCCGTCGATCCCGCTGTCGCGGAACTGCCGGATGTTCCGGAATCGCGGTGGGGAACCCCCTCGGCCGACCGGTGCCCGGTGGCGTACACTTGCTGATCGTTGCCGCCTTAGCTCAGTCGGCTAGAGCGACGCACTCGTAATGCGTAGGTCGACGGTTCGATTCCGTCAGGCGGCTCAGTGCGGAAGCCCAGGTCAGAGACCTGGGCTTCGCCGTTTCCCGAGGTCCACGACAGCGCCGTCGGACGTGCCAGTCCGCAAATAGTCCGCATTTCGCGCCGCGACCGCCTTGTCCAGCCGGGTGGCGACCGCGTCCAGGTCGTCTCCGAAGAGATCGGCGTACACGTCCAGCGTCATCGACGCCGAGGCGTGTCCAAGCATCCGCTGCACCGCCTTGACGTTGGCGCCCGCCGCCACGGCCAGACTCGCCGCCGTGTGCCGCAGGTCGTGCGGAGTAAGCCCGGCCAGCCCGACCGACGCCGCAGCCGGCGCGAAGATCGGCCGGCGCTTCTACGCCTTCCATGTGACCTTCGAGGATCAGCCCGAGCTGTACCGCCTGGCGGACTTACCGGTCGGCGTTGATCACCGCTCCCACCGTGACGCTGATCCCGGACCAGTGGCTACACCTCACCATGCAGGGCGTCGGCTTCACCGACGAGACCGGCGACGCGACACTGACCGCCATCATCGAGAAGGCAGGCAGCTCGCACAGATGCCCGCAGTCACCGTCCAGTTCGGCGGGATCGTTGTTGCTGACGAGGCCATCGTCATGCCCGCGCTCCCTGCCGAACCTGTCCAACGACTGCGAGCCGCTACCCGAACCGTCATCGGGCACGTTGTCGGTGAGGACCAGGTCCCCGAGGACCCCAGCCGCTACCGGCCTCACGTGAGCGTCGCCCACCTAACCGCCGATGGCCCATCCGAGCCCTACGTTCAGGCAGTGCGGTCCGTAGTTCCGAAGGCCGTCGCCGTCACGATCGACCACGTGGACCTGATCGAGACGCACCGGGACCGGCACATGTACGAATGGCAAGTCGTCGCCCGAATGCCGCTCGGCTAGCTCGGAGCCGCGTCCGGAACGTGGCGCAGGTTGGTGCCTCTTTCGGCCCGGTTCTCGGCGATCGGACCGCCCGGACGCGATGTTCCGCTTCTCGAGGGCGCGGATGTCGCGCCCGAGCGTCCCGTTCGATGCGGAAAGGGACGCCCGGGATTCGGTGCGGCGGTCAGCGGAAGTCCGCGACGTGGTCACGGGCCCATTGGGCGTACGTGCGCGGCGGGTGTCCGGTGACCTGTTCCACATCGGGCCAGATACGCATCAGCGCGGACCAGTCCTGGGCGGCGTAGCCGCCGCCTTCGGGTGTGTCGCCGCTGTATTCGACGAAGCCGAGCATCAGGTCGGCCGACTCGGCGGCGAAGCCGCCTTGCGCCTTCATCAGCTCGCGGGCGCGTTCGCGGCTGACCTCCTCGTAGCGGACCTGCTCACCGAGTGCTGCCGCTATGGCCGCGACCTGTTCACGGACGGTGACCAACGCCGGACCGGTCAGGGTGTACGCCTTGCCGTGGTGGTCGTCCTCCAGTAGCGCGGCCACCGCGACCTCGGCGATGTCGGCCTCGTGGATGAGGTTCATCGGCTCGTCAGCGAACGGGTAGCGCACCACCCGCCCGGCCCGGATGGTCGGTGCCCAGATCTGCAGCATGTTGGTCATGAACCCGCACGGGCGCACGTGTGTCCACTCCAGACCGGAGTCCTCGACGGCCTGCTCCACTGGGTTGGTGTCCAAGCCGACCGTTACCGCGGCTCCGGACAGCACCACGACCCGGCCTATCCCGGCCCGCTCGGCCAACGCGACGACCTCCCGCGCGGCCTGCTCCACCGGGAACAGGTACATCTTCTCCACACCCGCCAGTGCGGGTGCCAAGCTGTCCGGCGCGGTCAGATCGCCCTCGACGACCTCCACCTGTGGTGGTAGCTTCGCCGCCGCCGGATTCCTGGTCAGTGCCCGTACGCTCACGCCTGCCCGGACGAGCTGGTCCACCACGTTCCGGCCGACGAACCCCGTCGCCCCGGTTACCAAGATCTTCATGCGCGTTCCTTCTGTTTCGTTTGGCTTGCGGGCGACCTGGTCGGTCAGTTCGTCGGTGGTCAGGTCGCCGTCCAGCAACGTGTTCGCGATGGTCACCACCTGATCGGTCTGCTCGGGGTGAGCAGGCGGTGGCTGTGTTCGTACGGGGGGCGGCATCGCGGACTGCGCGCCGGTCTACATCGGCAGGTCAGTGCCGGCGCTCGGAGCGTCTGCCGCTCCAGGCGCCGGGCGCACGCCTGTGTTTACGTCAGGTTCGTCACCGCAACGCTCCGAAAAACGCTCGGATGTCTACGGCGTGGTCCTGCGGCACCTCCATCGCCACGAAGTGGCCGCCGGGGTTTTCCTCCGGCCAGTGAACAATCTTGTTGTCCCGCCCGGCGAGGCGGCGCATCAGGGCGGAGCCGCCCCCGTACACGCCGGACGGCACCAGGTCTTGCCCCTTCGGCCAGGCGAAACTGCCATCCTCGGCCAGGGTCACGCGGTCGTACATCGGCCACGAGGACGATCCCGACGTGCCGGTGAACCAGTACAGCGAGGCGTTGGTCAGCATCAGGTCCCGGTCGATGGCCTGTTCAGGCGTGTCCACGGTGATGCTGAACTCCTTGAACTTGTTGATCAGCCAGGCCAGCAGCCCGACCGGCGAGTCGTTCCAGGCGTACGCGAAGGTCTGCGGCGCCGCCCGCAGCAGCGCGTGATGGTCCACACCGCCGCTCATCCACTGTTGCATCATCTGCCACTCGGCGCGCTCGGCGTCGTTCATGTCCGGCACGTCGGCCTCGGTCGGGAAGCCGAACCCGCCATCGATGTGCACACCGACCACGTGCTCAGGGTCCGCTGCGGCCACCGCTGGCGCGATGTAGGCACCCAGGTCGCCGCCCTGGGTGCCGTACCGGTCGTAGCCCAGGCGGGCCATCAGCTGCGCCCACATCCGGGCCACCCGGTCGATCGTGAACCCGGTTCGCGGCGGGGCTTGCGAGAAGCCGTAGCCCGGCACCGACGGCACCACGACGTGAAAGGCGTGCGCCGGGTCGGCCCCGTACGCGCGAGGGTCGGTCAGCGGGCTGATCAGCTCGACGAACTCGACGAATGAGTTCGGCCAGCCGTGCGTGAGGATCAGCGGCAGCGCGTCCGGCTCCGGGGAGCGTACATGCAGGAAGTGCACGTCCAGCCCGTCGATGCCGGTGATGAACTGGGGAAACTGGTTCAGCCGCGCCTCCTGGGCGCGCCAGTCGTACCCGCCTACCCAGTGGTCGACCAGGTCCCGTAGGTAGTCCACCGGCACTCCGCGGCTCCAGTCGTCGCCGGGCAGCTGCCGGGGCCAGCGGGTACGGGTCAGCCGGTCGCGCAGGTCGTCGAGGTCGGCTTGCGGGATGTCGATCCGGAATGGCGTCATGCGAACCACGCTAGAGTCGATATAGGACAGAATTTGGCACACATGGTTGGCATTCTTGGCTCATGTCCTCAGACACCCCGGGCCGGCTGTTGTCCCTGCTGTCGTTGCTGCAGACCCCCCGCGAGTGGCCAGGCAGGGAGCTGGCCGCGCGGCTGGGCGTGAGCCTGCGGACTGTTCGCCGCGACGTGGACCGGCTTCGCGAACTGGGCTACCCGGTGCACGCCACGATGGGCGCGGTCGGTGGATACCGGCTAACCGCCGGCAAGGCCATGCCCCCGCTGCTGGTGGACGACGAGGAGGCGGTGGCGATCGCGGTGGGGCTGCGCACCGCGGCCGGGCACGCGGTGGCCGGCATCGAGGAGGCTTCGGTACGGGCGCTGGCCAAGCTGGAACAGGTCCTGCCCGTCAAACTGCGGCACCGGGTCGGCACGCTCGGTGCGGCCACCGAGCCACTACTGACCTGGGACCGGCCCACGGTCGACCCCGAACGGCTGACAACGCTGGCCGCAGCCATCACCAACCGGGAACGGCTGCGCTTCCCGTACCGCCGGCACGACGGCACGGACGGCGAGCGCCGGGTGGAGCCGTACCGGCTGGTATCGGCGGGGCGGCGCTGGTACCTCGTCGGCTACGACAACGACCGGGACGACTGGCGGATCTTCCGGGTGGACCGGATCGGGGAGCCGACGCCCATCGGAGTGCGTACCGCGCCGCGTCCGCTGCCCGCGGCGGACGCGGCCGCGTACGTGACCGGCAAGCTGCTCGAACTGGCCCCGGTCTACCAGACAGTGGCGACCCTGTACGCCCCGATCGAGGCGGTGGCCGGGCGGGTCGGCGACTCCCCCGACGACCTGCAGCCCATCGACGCGGGCAGCTGCCGGCTGAGCAGCCACACCGACACCGTGGAGTGGACGGCCTGGCGGCTGCTGCTGCTTGGCTGCGAGTTCGAGGTGCACGAGCCACCAGAACTGGTGGCGTTCCTACGGGAGCTGGCTGGCCGGGCCGCCCGGGCGGCGGGGCCGTCGACGGACGCTGCGGCGTCCGCGAAGGGGGCCAGCGTGCCGGCGGCGGGCAACTGACAGGTCACCGCGGCGTTGAAACCAGGCCGAGGGCGCCGAGCTGATCTTCGTGAACCTCTTGATACGCCTGACACACAGCCGCGAGAGCCCTCGTCAACGGGGTCGGCGCAGCTCAGCGCCAAATACCGACAGTCGATGACGACGCCAAGATCACAGGGTTCGAGGAGCGTAGGTTGACGGTTCGATTCCGTCAGGCGGCTCCAGGGCGAGACCCTGACCAGCAGGAACGTTGGTCAGGGTCTCGCGTTCATCTATGCGGTCCTGAGTCGCTCCCCGGAAGCCCTCCGACAACGTCCGTCGGCGATCAGGTTCAAATGCCTGGACACGTGGGATCGGCCGCTGTCTGTCCGCGTCAACGTGGCCCGGGCCGCCGCCCGGGCGGCGGAGGGTTCGAGATCGCGATGGTTCCCGGCGACGCCCACGGGCGCGAACGGTTCGCGATGATGCCGGCGGCCCGCGGGTGTTGCGGTGGCCATGTCGCTTTTTGTCCGCTCTGTCAGGCGGGCCGCCGCGGCATCACGGTGGTCGACCGGATGCTGACCTCATCCAGACAGGGCTACTCCTGTGAAGCCGGTGGACAGTCGCCTCCTGACGATCGTGCTGTCCGGCGTCCTGGCCGTCGAGGGCTGCGCAGCCCTCGACCAACCACCACGACAGGGGCCGGCCGGGTCTTCCATGTGGAGGGCCGGGGGCTTGTGATCAGTTTGCAGATAGCGCTCTGACCTGGGCTTTCGCCTTCTGTCCCGCTACCGTGGAGGTACGCCCGGCGCAGTGCGTCGCCTGGGCAGGCGCACCCGCGGTGCCGCTGGCACCAGTGGGGAGTGCGGCCTCCAGGCGTATCAACCTCGATCAGCCAACTGGTGCTTTGCCCACTCGGCGAGCGACGGCCAGGAGGTGGCGAAAGGGTTAGGACCTGTGGGCAGTGAGAGCAGAACGAGCAATCAGGATCATTCTAGACGGCGGTTGCATCTTCGTTGGCCTCGGCGGGATAGCGCACCAGACGGCGATCGTGCCGCCCGGCCAGGCCAACGCCGTTCTCCTGGGGACGTTTGTGGCGATCCTCGGAATCCCGGCGGGTGTCGGCCTACTGTCGCTGCGAAGCAATGGCGGCAGCGGTACGACCAACTCGCCATCGCCGTCTCGGCCGCAGGACTCGCCGTCGCCGCCGTCGCCATCGCCGCCGCTCTACGGAACGGGTGAGTGAGATGACGGCTGATTCCTGGCGCGTGCCGTCTCGAGCCATGCAGGTCGTGTTCGCGTCGTTGGTGTTCGCGGCGGTGGTCGCCATCTCCTCCATGGTGTACGCCAACTCGGTCGCCCGGGCCTCCGAGCGGAGCCTGTGCGACCTGGTGGTGCGGCTCGACGACACCTATCGCGCGACGCCTCCGCAGAACGCCACAGGGCTTCAGCTTGCCGCCGAGATCGGCCGCCTGAGGAGCGAACTCAACTGCCCGAAGTCGCGCGCACCGCGCGGGTGAGGCGCCTGTCGTCCCGCGTCATACGCCCACGTCTGGCCGTGCCGACCGCGGGCTGGCCGGTTCGCGGTCGTGGCGGCCGACCGGGTGGCAGGCTGGGCCGATGGACAGGAAGCAGGTGACCGGCTGGATCGCGGCGTACGAGCGGGCCTGGCGGACACCGGGGACGGCGGCGCTCGCCGCGATCTTCACCGACGGGGTGAGCTACCGGCAGGGACCGTACCGGTCGCCGGTCGTCGGCCTGCAGGCCCTGGCCCGGATGTGGGAGGACGGGCGCGACGGCCCCGACGAGGCGTTCCGGATGACCAGCGACATCGTCGCGGTCGAGGAGGACACCGCCGTGGCGCGGGTGGAGGTCCGGTACGGCGACCCGGCCGACCAGGAGTACCGCGACGTGTGGATCATGCGGTTCGCGGAGGACGGGCGCTGTTGTTCCTTCGAGGAGTGGCCGTTCTGGCCGACGCAGCCGACGTCCGCCCGTCCCGACGACAGCTGACCAGCGCTCCCGCCCCGACGCTACCGGGTCGTCCGGGCGCGCGGCAGGCCGGTGCTCACCCGTACAGGCTGTTCAGGTACTCCGGGCCGTAGCGGCGCTCCAACTCGGCGAGGCTGTCGGGGGTGTTCTCGACCTCCTTGACGAGCCGGGGTCGGGGCGGCAGCACCTCCGGCTGCCAGGTCTCCGGCTGCCACAGTTCCGAGCGGAGGAACGCCTTGGCGCAGTGGTAGAAGATCTGCTCGACGGCCACCTCGATGGCCAGGATCGGCCGATGCCCCTTGACCACCATGTCGTCGAACCACGGTGCCTCGCGGACGAGACGGGCCCGGCCGTTGATCCGCAGGGTGTCCGTGCGCCCAGGAATCAGGAAGATCAGCCCGACGTGCGGGTTGTCCAGGATGTTGCGGTAGCCGTCGGCGCGCCGGTTGCCGGGCCGCTCGGGGAGTGCCAGGGTGGCCTCGTCCAGCACCTTGACGAACCCGGCCGGGTCGCCCTTGGGTGAGACGTCGCAGCTGCCGTCCGCCCCGGCCGTGGCGACCAGGCAGAACGGGGAGGCAGCCAGCCACTGCCGGTCCCGTTCGTGCAGCACGACGCGTTCCTTGGCCACCGCCCGGGGCATCGGTGCCCCGAGTAGCTCACGTAGTTCCTCCGGCGAGGTGATCTCCACCGTCACGTCCGCCCTCCCCGTCCGTTGACCCCGATGGCGCCTCCGGTGGACACCGGCCACCGTCCGTCAGCGTAGGCGGCGCTGGCGAGCCCGAGGTTTGCCCACCGGTGCCGGGGGTACCGGCCCATCAGCGCCCGGACGCGAGCAGTGGAGGCCCACCATGGAGAGCCGACTGAAGGTGCTCGGTCACCCTGTGCACCCGATGCTGGTGATGTTCCCGCTGGCCCTCCTGGTCACCGGCACCCTCTTCGACATCGTCGACGCGGTGGGTGGTCCCGACTTCCTGGGCGAGGCGGCGTACTGGAACATCACCGTCGGCCTCGTCGGCGGCCTGCTGGCCGCGGCGGCCGGGACGGTCGACCTGCTCGCCATCCCGGCCGGCACCCGCGCCAAGCGGGTGGCGCTCACCCACGCCGCCGCGAACGTCGCGGTGGTCCTGCTCTTCGCCGCCGTCTGGGCGGTCCGGCTCAACGCCGAGTCCCGGACGGCCGGCGGCGCGCTGATCGCGATCGAGGTGGTCGCGGTGGCCCTGCTCGGCATCAGCGCCTGGCTCGGCGGCGAACTGGTCGACCGGCTCGGCGTCGGCGTCGACCCAGAGGCCGGCCTGGACGCCCCCAGCTCACTGCGGCCCCCGGCGGCCACCCAGCGGATCGGAGACGTGCGATGACAGAAC
>NZ_SMKN01000224.1 GCF_004348675.1 Micromonospora sp. KC606
CTACCCCGACACCAGCCAAGCCCCACCCAACCCGTTCCGCCTACGTCCCTGGGAAGTCGTCGTCTACCACCGCCTCAACGTCGACGGGAGTAACGCGTGACCTTCGTGGACGCCCACACCAGCCTCGTGCGCCGCCTGCCCGCGCAGTTCGTTTGGGGTGTCGCCACCGCGTCGTACCAGATCGAGGGGGCGGTCGCCGAGGACGGCCGGACGCCGTCGATCTGGGATATCTACAGCCACACACCGGGAAACGTCGACAACGGCGACACCGGTGACATCGCCTGTGACTCCTACCACCGATGGCCCGAAGACCTGAAGCTGCTACGCGAACTCGGTGTCAACTCGTACCGCTTCTCGGTGTCATGGCCGCGGGTGCAGCCGGAACCGGCCGGTGCGATCAACAGCACCGGAATCGGCTACTACGACCGCTGGTCGATGACCTGCTAGCCGCAGGAATCGCGCCGATGGTCACGCTCTACCACTGGGATCTGCCGCAGTACCAACAGGACCGCGGTGGCTGGCCCGTGCGCGAGACCGCAGAGCGATTCGCCGACTACGCCGCCCTCATCGCCGCAAAGCTGGGCGACCGCGTGGAAACCTGGGCGACGATCAACGAGCCGTTGTGCGTCGCATGGCTCGGGTACCGCGACGGGCTCCAGGCACCCGGCATCCGCGACATTGAACAGGCCGTTCGCACGTCGTATCACGTGCTGCTCGGGCATGGGCGGGCCGTCCAGGCGGTTCGCTCTAACGCTCAACGACGCGCGCAGGTCGGAATCGTCGCCAACCGCAGCCCCTGCCGCCCCGTGAGCGATCACCCCGACGACATCGCGGCAGCGTGGCGCGCTGACGGTGACACGAACCGATGGTGGCTCGACCCTATCTATGGGCGCGGCTTCCCAGAAGACATGGTTGCGGTGTACGGCGTCGACCTGCCGGTCCACGCGGGCGACCTTGACGTGATCGCCACACCCACCGACTACCTCGGTATCAACTACTACTTCCCGACCTACGCCGCCGCCGCACCGAGGGACGGCGTCCTCGAGTTGACCCACCAGCCCCCACCCGGGCCGCGCACGGCGATGGGCTGGCCGGTTGACGCCGGCGGGCTCGAAGACGTTTTGATCCGCGTCACCGAGGACTACCAGCCACCCGCGATCTATGTGACGGAGAACGGCTCCGCGTACGACGATGCCGTCGCCGACGACGGGTCCGTCGACGACCCGCACCGGACCCGTTTTCTGCTCGACCACCTCGAAGCATGCGCACGCGCCGTCCAACGCGGCGTACCCCTGCGCGGCTACTACGCCTGGTCACTGCTGGACAACTTCGAGTGGGCGTACGGCTCCAACAAGCGCTTCGGTCTCATACACGTCGACTACCCAACCCAGCGTCGCACCATGAAAACGACCGGGCGCAGGTACGCCGAACTCGTCGCGGCACACCGCGCCAGCGGCAAGAGCACATCGGAACTAGCCCGCACATCGCGCGGCGGAAGACTTGGCTAATCATGAGCGAGGTGCGCGTCGGCGTCCGGCCACGACGGGCACATCTTCCTTCACCTTGGGCGGACTCGCTGGCGGCGACGCTTGTGGAGAGCGCTCCGCCATGGACACGGGTCTGAGTACACAACGGTGGGAGGCCACGGGCGGCCGGGGCGGCACACCACGACGGGGAAAGGCGGCTCCGAACGGCGAAAGAATGCAGCTGTGCGGCTCACTCGTTTGCCACGATCCGCTCGCTACTTAGCGTGATGAGTTGCGCGAGCGCTGGCGCGCTCAACTGCCGATTGCCGTGCATCCGAGCCCCGGCCTCCCCGGATTCTTCACCACTCATCGCTTCGACGATGCGCAGGCGGCAGCCGACTTCCGGGGGCAGGATCCCAGGTGTCGTCAACCTGGTGGTCCGGAACGTCGCGGCCTCGGCTGGCGATCTTCCACTCGGGCGAGTCGCGCAGCTCGCGTGACCAGCGCCAGGCGCCCCACACTCCATGCGCCAGCATCGCGATCGCCATCACGAGCATGACGGCAGCGGCGACCCGCATGGGGCCGGATTCTTTGATCAGCAACGCCGTGGATCCGAGCGCCGCAACAAAACCGAGCAGGATGAGCGTCGCCGGATTGACGGGCAGCATTATCCCACTATGACACCGGCCGGCGCTCGCCGGTGAACGAGCCTCGGTGCCTCAAGCCACGACCCATGCCGAATGTGTCCAGCCGTGAAGTTCTGGACCGGCGTGTATGAGTAGGAGTTCTCGGATCCAGCGCGCACAACTGCCGCTGCCCGGTCGGATTGGGCTGGCCTGGGAGGCCTCTCAGGCAGACGGATATCGGTCAGGTGCGTGTCAGGCGCTCGGCGTGGTCGGCCTCTTCGGCGGTCACCTCGCTGGGTCCGCTGGACCGAAGCCGCCAATGGGTGACCGCCCCGTCCGGGCCTAGCAACTCCCCGCCGGACAGGGTGTCGTTGATGCGCTGGCGCACCAGGTCCTCGGCGTCCGGCTCGGCGGCGAACAGTGTCCGGAGTTGGACTAGGTCGCCGACCCGCTCGGTCTGGGTGTGGTGTGCCGCCAGCGGGCATGGCGGTTGATGGTCCCAGTGACCGCAGAGGGCGACGGTTATGGCCGCACCCGGCGCCCGGATGTCGCCATCCGGCTCCAGCACGAGGACCGCCTCGTGCGCGAACGCTTGGCGCATGGAGGCCAGTATGCCGGGCCCGCGTTCTGCGGAAATTGGCCGGGCCCGGCGACAGTGGGTGGTCGGATGGCTCGGATGTGCACTCAACTGCCGCGAGTCGCGTGCCGCCGCCCTGGTGGCCATGTCACCCTGCGTGACTTCGGTCAGCTCTGCAATGGCGCACGCTCGTGCCGATGTTAGTGCAGTCGGGCTAATCGCGGGTTGTTGTCAAGGTTCGCCGCGAACCTTGAGCTGCATCTGTGGACCCGCTCGTCGGCCACAATTCCCTCTTCCACCGCTTTGAGGGCATTTTGATCCCAAGCAGAACACCAGTAACTATCATTCCATGTTGTCGCATTCCAATCAGACGAAACAGGGGTACCGAACTTCAGCTACCCAAGCAGGAGCGGTTCGTAAAGTCGCAACGAGAGGAGGGTTCGACAACTAGCATCGACAACATGGCCGAGGGAGCTGGAAGGCAAGACACCCCTCAAAAGTCACCATGGAAGAAATGGATTAAGGAGAGAAAATTAGGAATTCCGAACATTGCCTGGGCAACCATCACTGCCATAATCGGCGTTCTTGTGGCCGCCGCTTACACCCAAATCACGAAGAAATCAGAAGAGGAAGTAGCGCTAGAGGCGGTCGCAAAGCTGTCAGCCGGACAGACAGTGGAGAACTTTGAGAGCATGCTCGGCGGGCCTGCGCAGGTCAACAAGAAGATCGGTCCACTCCGAGAAGCAATGTGGATCAACGAAATATACGCGGTTAAGGCCATCACTGAGGCCAGCGGTAACGGCGTTGTTGTCGGATACACGGTGACCACAAGATCAACCACTTTCAACCCCGAGATCCCTTATGGCGACAACATCGGCAGACTTGGCGAATCCCGGTTTTCCGAACTACCTGACGTAGCATCCGCCTCCAGGGTAGGACGGCACCTCAACGGTTACTGGTTCTACGATGAAGCCCTCAGAGCAGGGTGGGCCACCAACTACGAGACTTGGCTGCTTGGCAGTGGATCGTCCGGGGTTGGTGGCGAGTCGGCCGGAAGCCGCGAAGCTGTTTCTACGCTTGTTGACGCAGCAATTCCGAGCAATTTCCAGAGTGTTGAGAACTCTCGCAGAGTATCCAATGCGCGCAGCGGTCTGATCATCACAACCTACGGTTCACTTAGCGATGGCTTCGATCTCGGTGATCTTCCCCAAGAATTCGACTTGGCACCCGACCGAGTGGAATCCAACAAGTACCCAGCCAAGGAACAATGAGTGCTACTTTTTAGCTTGAAAACCTCATAAATCGAACTGCCGTCACGCGTCACCGGCGTCTGTCCGAATTGCATTGCCTGCCGGGCCGCGCGATCGTATCCCTGGACGGCGGCGGCATCCTGACATGCCGCGTAGCGACGCGTTGTCTCCAGCAGATAAGCTATGGGGTGCGCAGGACCACCACGCGCACCGAGTATGACGGGCTGTCAGCTGGCTCGACGTCGTACCTCACCCGGACGATCTGCCGATCGTCGAGATAGAGCGCTACCTGCTGAAGCGGCCCAAGGTGGGAGAGATCAAGGTTGATCGGGTTGGTCTTGTCTTGCAGGACGTCGCCGATGCCGCCGAGATAGTTGGTCGCGTCGCCGGCCGGGTGACCAAAGGGCGCTCGCAAAGTCACGTCAAGGCCTACGAGGCGGTCGGTGACTTTCCAGCCGACCGACTGCGAGGCAACCGCAGCGGCCTCCAACAACGCCCGAACTCGGTCATGCTGCTTGTGGCTTGCCGATAACAATGACAACGCCTCGTTCTTGATTGGTGGCCATCCGGGCACGTCAAACGCAATTTCCGCCACGTCGCTCGAGCTCATCAGGTAAGTCTCGACGAACGAGTGCCTAGGCGGAAGGCGTACTGATCTGCCGCACACAGTGCGCAACCCAGCCGGTGCGCCCATCACCGTCAGTAGCAGAGCCTCGCTGGCGCAGACGTTCTGCTTTGCCGACGAGAGTGCGCTCGCCCACGGGTGCCGCCATTACTCTGTTCGGATGCCGATCGACCTCTACGCCGGTATCTCAGTCAGCGACTACCCCGCCGCCCTCGCCTGGTACGAGAAGCTGCTCGGCACCGCACCGACCTACGTGGCCAGCGACACCGAAGCCGTGTGGGAACTGGCCGAGCATCGGTCGATCTTCATCGAGCACCGACCCGCACACGCAGGTCACGCCCTGATCACCATCTTCGTGGACGACCTGGACACCTTCGTCGCCGCCGCCGCGGAACGCGGGATCGAGCCAGCCAAGCGGGAGACCTACCCCAATGGAGTACGCAAGGCCGATTTCCACGACTTGGACGGCAATGAGTTGAGCATCGGCGGGACGCCACTCTGACGCACCTCCCGCGACACTTGACCGATCGCTGCACGACCTTCGGTCGCACGCTGACGACCGATGAACCGGCATCCGGATCTGCCGCTGTCCGCTCGGAAAGGGCTTGAGGGCGCCCCGCCAACGGCGGGGCGTCCTCCGGACTCGGCCCGGCTCGAACGGGCTGCCACCCTCTCCAGATGCAGCAAGGGCACGGTCATCCGGAGCCACCGCACCTTGGGCGAGGACGGCAAGAGTTTAGCGACACTACGGCGCACGGACATGCCGCTGACATCGCGCAGTCGGCGCCTTGCACTGGAGTGCCCGCTACGTAGCGTTACCGTTCCTGTCGCAGAGGCTTCCGGCAAGATGGAGTCGCGGTCCGGCTCAGCTACCCCGCTGGCGTGGCGTGCGGGTGACGACGTCAGGACGCGAATATGTATTACTTTCCGGGTTTCGGCTTCGCGGCGCCTGCGGTGCCGAAACGCGTAGCAGACGCGGCCCTGACGCGGGGCCGATCGCGGTCCAGACGTTGCGAGCCCGGTTGGCGGACCCATTGAGCGTGTTCTAACCACCGTCGGGTCCCGTACAACATGGGAACACCCAATGAACGGCGGCGGGACGACGTTTGTGCTGGTAGAAGGCGTGTGGCCACTACCGCCGCGGGGTTGATCACGTCGTGAGGCGGGGCGTGCTGATGCGCCCGGGTGTCGCTGGGGACACGGACTGACCGCGAGCCGCGCCCGGGAAGGTCACGGTGATTTCCATACCGCCGTTGGGGAGCGGGTGGGCCGTGATGGTGGCTGCGTGCGCGGTCGCGATGGCCTGGACGATGGACAGCCCGAGGCCGAGGCCGCCGTCGTGGTGGGTCCGGTCGGTGTCCAGTCGCTGAAACGGCTGGAACAGCCGGGAGACCTGGTCCGCCGGTACCAAGGGACCGGTGTTGGTGACGGTGAGCACCGCGGTGTTGACCTTGGTCGCGGTCGACACCTCCAGCCGCCCGGGGGCCACGTTGTACCGCAGCGCGTTGTCGACGAGGTTGACCGCGAGGCGTTCGATCAGGTGTGGATCGCCGAGGGTGTGGGCCTCGTCGAGCTGGGTCGTGAGGCGCAGCCCGCGTCGGCCGGCCTCGGCTTCCCGAGCGAGGAGAACCGCGGTGGCTACGTCGGTCAGATCGACCGGCTGTCGGCGGTCGAGCCCGCGCTCGCCGCGGGCCAGAGTCAGCAGCGCGTCGATTAGCCGTTCCTGTTGGTACGTCGCGTTCAGCACCCGTTCGTGGGCGGTGCGGAGCGAGTCGACAGTGGCATCGGGGTCGGCCAGGGCGACCTGGACCACCGTGCGCTGCCGGGCGAGCGGGGTGCGCAATTCGTGTGAGGCGTTGGCCACGAACCGGCGCTGGGACTGGAACGACGCTTCCAGCCGGGTGAGCAGATCGTCGATGGTGTCGCCGAGTTCTTTCAGTTCGTCGTCGGGACCTTGCAGGGTGAGCCGCTGATGGAGGTTGGTGGCGGAGATTTGGCGTGTCGAGGTGGTGATGGTGCGCACGGGGCGGAGGATCCTGCCGGCCACCAGCCACCCGAGCACCAGGGACACGGCGGACATGAGGGCCAACGCGGCCCCCGACCGGGTGAGGAACGCGCTTTTCTGGCTGTTCGCGACCTCCGCGAGCAGGAACTGCGCGGCCTGTACCTGTTGCGGAGTCGGGGCGCCGTCCGGGGGCGGGTTCAGGTCCGGCGGCGGGGTCGGGCTCGCGACGGAGTTGGCGTCTTCCGGAGTCTCCGCGTCCTCAGCCAGCGGCTGGACGCCGTCCGGCCGGACCATGAAGGCGGTGCCGTCCTCGCGGACCATGAGGATGCCCTCCTGGCTGTTCTGGACGAAGCCGAAGCTCGAGTGCTGCAGCAGAACATAGGTGGTGGCCAGCAACCCGGTGCCGCAGAGCAGGAAAAGGCCGCCGTAGAGCAGGGTCAGTTGTATCCGCACCGTGCGCCGGGGCAGCCGCGGATGCCGTAGGAGCCGCTGCAACGGACGGGGGATGTTCATGCGTGACCTCAGATCTGGTAGCCGGACTTGGCCACGGTCTCGATGACCGGCGGATCACCGAGCTTGCCGCGGAGCCGGCTCATGGTGATCTTGACGGCGTTGGTGAACGGGTCGGCGTACTCGTCCCACACCCGTTCGAGGAGTTCTTCGGCGGAGACCGTGCGGCCCTGCGCGGCCAGCAGCACCTCCAGCACCCCGAACTCCTTGGGGGTGAGTTCCAACGGCCGGTCCCCCCGGTAGGCGCGGCGGCGCGCCGTGTCGAGCACGACGTCGCCGTGGCGGAGTACCGGCGGCGTGGCGGGGTGGGCGCGGCGGGCGAGGGCGCCGATCCGGGCGACCAGTACCGGGAAGTCGAACGGTTTGGGCAGGTAGTCGTCGGCGCCGAGCCCGAGTCCGTCGACCAGGTCGTCGTTCGACGCCGCGGCGGTGAGCATGAGGATGCGGCTACGGCACCCGCCCGCGACGATCTGCTCGCAGATCGTGTCGCCGTGGACGCCGGGAAGGTCCCGGTCGAGCACGATCACGTCGTAGTCGTTGTCGACCGCGCGGGACAGGCCGGCCCGGCCGTCCAGTGCTACGTCCACGGCCATCCGTGCCCGGCGCAGCCCGACAGCGACCGCCTCGGCCATCTCCGCGTCGTCCTCGATGACAAGTACCCGCACCATGTACCCCTTTCGGCCCCCCAAGAATGCCCCGGACCGGGTTTCGGCGCGGTTTCGTTCGTCGTTTCGGGAGGCTCGTCGTCGGCAGCGAAACCCTCCCGAAACCGTGCCACCGATACACCTCTACGGGTCGCGTCGGGCGGTTCCGGCCGACACACCTGAGGAGTGAGCCGATGAGAAAGAGATTAGGTCTGGCCGTGGTCATCCCGGTGTTGACGTTGGCGGTGGTGGCCTGCGGTGCGGAGAAGGGCAGCGACATTCCGACCGCGAACGGCGGGGGCAGTGGTGCGACGGCGGCGGCGAGCTTGTCCGCCGAGGAGCGGCAGCAGCGGGCGCTCAAGTTCGTCGAGTGCATGCGTGAGCAGGGGATCGACATGCCCGACCCTGACCCGGAAACGGGCGGCGTTGGTATGGAGTTCGACGACAGCACCGAGGACAAGATGAAGGCCGCGTCCGAGGCGTGCCGGCAGTACATGCCCAGCGAGGGCGAGGCGCGGACGAGGAGCGCGGAGGATACCGAGAACCTCCGGAAGTTCGCCCAGTGTATGCGTGAGCATGGCCTCGACGAGTTCCCGGATCCGGGCCCCGACGGTTTGAGCCTCGATGGTACCGGTCTTGATCCCAAGGACGCTGCCTTCAAAGCGGCCGAGGAGGCGTGCAAGGACCTGCGCCCGAAGGCTCCGGGGTCGGGTTCATGAGTGAGGGTACGGTCGGCGCCCGGCGTCGTCGTCGCCGGACGCGCACGCTGGTCGTGTCGGGTGTGGTCCTCCTGACCGTCGGCGGCGGGACCGCGGCGGTGTTCGGGTTCGGCGCCGGCACGGCCGACGAGCCGGTGTCCAGCACGATGCCCCCGGGCACGGCCAAGGTCACCAGGATGACGCTCACCGAGACCGCGGACGTGGACGGGACCCTGGGTTACGGCTCCGCGGCCTCCGTCACCGCACAGCGCGGCGGCCGGATCACCTGGCTGCCAACACCAGGATCCGCAGTGGAGCGTGGCAAGGCGCTGTACAAAGTGGACGAAAAGCCGGTGGTGCTGCTGTACGGTTCGGTCCCGATATACCGGACCCTCGCACCGGGCGTCACCGGCAAGGACGTCAAACAGTTCGAGCAGAATCTCGCCGCATTGGGCTACCAGGGCTTCACGGCGGACGAGACGTTCAGCCCGGCGACCGCAACGGCGGTCAAGTCTTGGCAGGAGGATCTCGGGCTGGCAGAGACCGGGACGGTCACGCCAGAGCCGGTGGTGTACGCACCCGGGGCTGTCCGGGTCGCCGAGCGCAAGGCGGAGATCGGTGCCCCGGCCGGCGGGCCGGTGCTGACCTACACCGGCACCACCCGGCAGGTCTCGGTGGACCTGGAGCTGACCAAGCGCGGCCCTGGTCAAAACAGGGGCGGGCGGGACGGTGAAGCTGCCCGACGGGTCCACAGTGGCCGGCACCGTGACCAGCATCGGTCGAGTCGCCGAAACCCAGACGGGCAGCAACGGTTCGTCGAGCACCACCGTCGAGGTCATTGTCTCCATAGCTGACCAGAAGAAGCTCGGCTCGCTGGACGAGAGCCCGGTCGACGTCGTGTTCGTGGCCAGCCAGCACAAGGATGTCCTGACCGTGCCGATTCTCGCGCTGCTCGCGCTCGCCGAGGGCGGGTACGGCGTCCAGGTCGTGGAGGGGAGCAGCACCCGGATCGTGGCTGTTGAGACCGGGATGTTCGCCGGGGGTCGGGTGGAGGTCAGGGGCGACGGGATCACGACCGAGACCGTGG